>JBDHTJ010000093.1:0-20294 GCA_039808585.1 Hyphomicrobiaceae bacterium
TGACACACTGCAGGAACTTGAGGATTCCCTCATCCGTGCGGACCTGGGGGTCGAAACCGCGATGCGCATCACGGAGGCCCTTTCGAAGGGGCGCTTCAATAAGGAGATCGCACCCGACGAGGTGCGCGCCGTTCTGGCCGCCGAGGTCGAGCGCGTCTTGAAGCCTGTCGCCCACCCGCTGGCCATAAGCGCCGCCAATCACCCGCATGTGATTCTGGTTGTAGGCGTCAACGGCACCGGCAAGACCACAACCATTGGTAAGCTGGCACGCCAGTACCGGTCCGAGGGCAAGGTCGTGACCATTGCGGCCGGTGATACCTTCCGGGCCGCCGCCATCGATCAGCTCAAGATCTGGGGGGAGCGCACCGGGGCCGAGGTCGTCGCACGTAGCGTCGGCGCCGATTCCGCAGGCCTTGCCTACGATGCCTTGCAGCGCGCACGCGAAAACAATTCCGACGTGTTGCTAATCGACACCGCAGGTCGGCTGCAGAACAAGCAGGCCCTGATGGACGAACTCGAGAAGGTCTTGCGCGTCCTCAGAAAATTGGAGCCGACAGCGCCGCACAACGTTCTTCTGGTACTCGATGCGACGACCGGCCAGAACGCCTTGAATCAGGTCGAAGTGTTCAAGGAGCGTGCAGGCGTGACGGGTCTGGTGATGACCAAGCTCGACGGAACAGCGCGCGGCGGTATTCTCGTCGCAATTTCGGCGAAGTTTGGCATTCCTGTGCATGCTATCGGCGTCGGCGAAGGTGCAGATGATTTGCAGCCGTTCGACGCTGGAGAGTTTGCGCGCGCCGTTGCACTTGGGTAGAGTTGGATAAACATTGGCGGCCCGCTTTCACGAGCGGCTCGAAAGAAAAGTTGACCATGCAGACGACGTCTTGGCTTAAGCGGCATATCCCCTTCAACGGGGAACAGATGGTCAACATCTTGAGCGAGATCGGCCCGCTCTGCGCCATGTTCATCGTGAACGGCGTTTATGGCATCGCCGCCGGCACCTGGGCGCTCATCCTCTGCACCATCCTGTCCCTGGTGGCTTCGCTCTGGGTGCTCGGTCGCCCGCCCATCATGCCCTTCATCGCAGGCGCCGTCAGCGTTACCTTCGGCACGCTCACGTTGATCACGGGCGACGCCATGTGGGTCCAGATCAAGGTGACCATTTTCAACGCCCTCGTCGCCATCGTCCTCTGGGGCGGCCTTCGCACGGGCCACAACTTCTTCCGCTTCGTGTTCGGCAAGACCTTCCATTACACTGCCGAGGGCTGGGAGAAGCTCACCCGCAACGTGGCCTTGTTCTTCCTCTTCACGGCCATCGTCAACGAGGCCGTGCGCCTGTCCTGCGCCAACTGGCACATCCACCTCTTGAACCGTGTCATCACGGGCGTCGATATCTGGATCCTGTTCAAGATCTTTGTGATCATGCCCTTCACGGCCATTTTCTTCTGGTGGCAGGTTCGTGTGCTGCAGAAGTATCGCCTGCCGGAGCCCGCAACCGTCGAGGTTGGCGCGGGACCCGACCGGGTTGTTTGATGACTGCCGGTGGCGAGAAGTCTCCCGGGCCGGTGAAGCCCAGCCCGTTCATTAAGCTTCTGATCGAGCTTGGCCCCTTGGTGGCGTTCTTCGCCGCCTATTCGCGCGCCGGCATCTACTGGGCCACCGGTGTGCTGATGCTCGCCACCGTCGTGGCGCTGATTGCATCGTGGCGGCTTCTGGGGCGCATTTCCGCGGTCCCCGTCGTCACGGCCGTCCTCGTCGTGGTTTTCGGCGGCCTGACGTTCCTGCTTGATGATCCCCGCTTCATCAAGATGAAGCCCACCATGATCAATCTGCTTTTCGCGGCGGTTCTCCTGGGCGGCACCGCTATGGGGAAGTCACCGCTGAAGCTGATGCTCGGCGAGGCCTTCTCACTGAAGCCCGAGGGTTGGCGCATCCTCAGCTACCGCTGGGCCTGCTTCTTCATCGTACTGGCGATCGCCAATGAGTACGTGTGGCGCACCTACTCCGAGCAGACCTGGGTCAGCTTCAAGGCCTTCGGCATCCTGCCGCTCACCTTCTTGTTCGCGATGGGCCAGATTGGCGTCATCCGCCGCTACGAGTTGGGCGAGAAGGCAACCTAGCGCCCTTCAAGGCGCGCGGGAGCCGGCCAAGCCGCCGAGCAACCTCCCCTTCGCTCTCGACACCACTTCAACGCACACTGAATCACCTCGAAGCGGAGTCGCCGCCACTATTGCGCGCACACGCATATTCATTGCCGAGAGCACCGATTTTTTGACAAAACAGGATACAAATTGAAAAGACAATATGTCGCACGGTTTAGTTATTAATATCCTTGCTGCATGCGAATATGCACCAAAACACCTGCTTCGTGTCGCATTTGTGCTTCGCACCGGGCCAACTGAAGCCTGTTCAGCCCATCATCGGGCAAATTCCAGCGCATGTTGTTGCTGCCGACAACAGAACATGACGAGACACCTCGTCGCTCAGCAGATTGGGTCCGAAAACAGCGATTTAGCGCTACTCTGAGCATCACGCGGCTCGTCCAGATGGACAACGAAAGGGGCGGGGAAATGCAGGACCAAGCTTTTTACGAGAGTGATACATCGCCCATGAAAAAGGATTTGCAGGACAAACTCCACGTTTCACCGATCCATTTGCTGCACCGCGCAGGCCAATGCGCGGGCGAAATCTTTCAGGCCGAGATTAAAGAGGGTGATCTTACCCCTCGCCAGCTGGCCGTGCTCATGACGGTGGCCAATAACGAGGGCGTCAGCCAGACCGGCCTCGTGGATCGCACGGGCATTGATCGCTCCACCCTGGCCGACATCGTACGCCGCATGCAGCGCAAGGGTCTGCTCCAGCGCCGCCGCACGCGCGAGGATGCCCGGGCCTATGCCGTCCGCCTCACCGAGGAAGGCAAGAAGGTTCTCAAGACCGCCGAGCCGCTCGCAAAGCGCGTCGACGAGCGCATCCTGGAGGCTTTGCCGCCCAAGCAGCGCGAGCAGTTCGTGGAAGAGCTGACGGCGATCGTGCAGACGCTGCAGAAGCTGTCCGACCAGGACAGCGGCCCGAAGCCCGCGCAGGAATAAGCGCGATCTGGGCGGGGCCGGTTCTTCAGTCGACCTCCGCCAGCTCTCTCAAAGCACACAGCCGACAAAGAAAAAGGGCGTCTCACATGCAAGTGAGGCGCCCCTTTCGTTTCGTGCGAACCCTAACCCGAGGTCCCGCCCATCAAGGGAAAGCTCAAGGCGTTAGGCCGCCTTTTTTAGCAACTTGCGGTTGACCAGAACTTCCGCGATCTGCACCGCGTTCAGTGCCGCGCCCTTGCGCAGATTGTCTGCCACAACCCACATCGCCAGCCCGTTCTCCACCGTCGCGTCCTCACGGATGCGGCTGATGTAAGTGGCGTCCTCGCCGGCAGCCTCTTGCGGCGTGATGTAGCCACCCGGCTCCCGCTTGTCGATCACGAGACAGCCCGGGGCCTCCCGCAGGATCTCGCGTGCTTCTTCCGCCGAAATCGGCTTCTCGAACTCGATATTCAACGATTCCGAGTGACCGACGAACACGGGCACGCGCACACACGTGGCCGTCACCTTGATGCGCGGATCGAGGATCTTCTTCGTCTCCGCCACCATCTTCCATTCCTCTTTCGTGTAGCCGTCTTCCATGAAGACGTCGATGTGAGGAATGCAGTTGAAGGCAATCTCCTTCGTGAACTTCTTCGGCTCCACCTCTTGGCCCGGCACGTATTTGCCCTTGGTCTGCGCCCAAAGCTCATCCATTGCGTCGCGGCCTGCGCCGGACACCGACTGGTAAGTCGAAACGACCACCCGCTTGATCGTGGCGTGATCGTGCAGCGGCTTCAGGGCCACCACCATCTGCGCCGTGGAGCAGTTGGGGTTGGCGATGATGTTCTTCTTCGTGTAGCCCGCCACCGCGTCGGCGTTCACCTCGGGCACGATGAGCGGCACGTCGACGTCGTAGCGCCAGGCCGACGAGTTATCGATCACCACGCAGCCCTGCGCACCGATCTTGGGCGACCACTCCTTCGACACCGATCCGCCCGCCGACATCAGGCAGAAATCGATGCCCGTGAAATCGAACGTCGCCAAATCCTTGCATTTGAGCGTCTTGTCGCCGAACGAAACCTCTTTGCCCATCGACCTGCGCGATGCAAGCGCGTGCACTTCCGAAACCGGAAACTGGCGTTCGTCGAGGATGGTCAGCATTTCCCGGCCCACGTTCCCCGTGGCGCCGACGATGGCGACTTTGTAGCTCATGTCTTGCCTTCCCGCGTGGCCCGTCCACGCGTGCTATGGGTTTCCAAAGCGGTAGTCCTTGAAACCGCGGGGACGCATTTACTCGCAACTGTCCCCCCTGTCTACGTTTTGTGGGCTGTTTTGGCTTCAACCGGCCAGCATGTCTCACACCGCGACGTCGATTGCGCCAACGGCCGGATGCCGGCAGCCTTGACGTCAATTGCCGGCCGTCCGCCTTATTGGGGTTGCGCGGATGCGCTAGTTGGGCGAAGCAAGATGCGAAGAGTGCCCCCGCAAAGGACTGACGACATGTCCATTGGCTTGGCCATCCGCGCCGTATTTCTCGTGGCGTTTTCCTGCATGTTCGCAATGGAAACTGCAGCACAGGCGCCTGCTGCCCGTACCGAGGTGCGCTACGGCTACTGCTTCCCCTCCGGTGCCAACCTCGTCTATGCCAAGGCGCCGGCCAAGAGTGTCTCGGAGTGCTCGGAGCGCTGCGCGGGTGATCCTCGCTGTGCCGCATTCGAGATCTGGGATCACACCTACATCTGCAAGCTGTTCAGCGACATTCCGCGCGACACCCCAAGGCCCCAGACCGTGTTCCCGCAGAACCGCAAGCAGAACGGCGTGCAGGCCCAGGCTGCGCTTGGCATCAAGGTCACCGAGGGCTTCTGAGGAGGTTGCCCATCGCCACCATGAGGCATTTCGCGACCTCCGCTTTCCTGGCCACCCTTGCCCTGGCCGCCGGCGCTGCACTTGCCCAGTCTCCGTCCCCTTCCCCCTATCTGTCGGAAGAGGCCATCCGGGAGGCGATAGTCGGCCAGACGCTCGATGGCCACTACGGCACCGGATTGGGCTGGAGCGAGGTCTATGGAAAGGACGGACGCCTCGACTATGACGAGGTCGGCGGCCGCCGCGCCACCGGCAGGTGGAGCTTTCGTCCCGGCGGCGTGTTCTGCACCTTTTACGATCCCGGCCCCGCCGGCCATCTGAACGGCGGCTGCTGGGCGGTGCTCAAGACCTCTGCCAATTGCTTCGAGTTCTACGTGGCCGGTGGCGGCCCTCCGGCCGAAAGCGAGGAAGGCTTGTCCCCGCCGCTGCAATGGAACGCGCGCGGCTGGCGCCGCGGCGAGCCCTCCACCTGTGGCGAGAAACCGAGCGTCTGACCGTGCTAGAGGCCGGATGAACTTTTCTTAAGGCCCAGAATTTGCTATAGTTTTAATGGCGATCAACTGAGCCCACCAATTTATGTACCTTGGGACGCGAGTATGCCGGTGACCTTCGCGCGAATTACCATCGACCCTGATGTGTGCACGGGGAAGCCCTGCATTCGCGGGTTGCGCTTCCCAGTGGCGCGCTTGTTGGGCCTCTTGGCGGCAGGCACCACGCGTGAGGAGATCCTTCGGGAGTTTCCCTATCTCGAAGCTGACGACATCGACGAAGCATTGCGCTATGCGGCCTACTTGGCCGAGGACGAAACCGTCGAACTGCTCGACATCAATGCCGGATGATGTCGGTCGGTGAAGTTTCTGATCGACATGCCTTTGCCGCCGCAATTGGCGGAGTGGCTGACCGAAACCGGCCACGATGCCGTTCATGCCAGTGACGTGGGCCTGAACTCCGCGGGCGATAGCGAGGTGATGTCATGGGCGCTGTCCCAAGGACGCATCATCCTTACTGCCGATCTCGACTATCCTCATCTTCTTGCTTTGGCTAATGCGACCGCGCCTGCGGTCATTCTGTTTAGGGACGGGGTATGGGCAGGCTCGGAGATCAAATCTCGGCTCGCAGCCATTTTGTCGTCCCTTCCAGAGATCGACATTGCGACAAGCATCATCGTGGTGGAACGCGAGAGGGTTCGGCGTCGCAGATTGCCATTGAGCAGGGCCTGAGCATCGCGCGCCTGCCGCAGGCGCACGTCCCACCACCACAAGGTTGACACCCGGCCCCCTTTCCACCATGGTGCCGCCTCCATCAGACGGCCCGTTCAACGAGCCGCCGCCTTGCACATGGGTCCGCTTCGGCGGGAACTGCCCGGGAGGCAAGGGGGTCACCGTCCGCCAGCGCTGTGCGCCCGCGGGCGCGTTTCTCGTTTGGTCGCGCGCATCTGCAACCGCCACCCGACTTCAGGCGACGCCTAGGGTCTTGAGGTAAAGCATGTTCGAAAGCCTGTCAGAACGGCTGTCGGGGGTCCTCGACAAGCTCACCCGGCGCGGCTCTCTCACCGACAGCGACGTGTCGGAGGCCATGCGCGAGGTACGCCGCGCCCTCCTCGAGGCAGACGTGGCGCTGGAGGTGGTGCGCGACTTCACGGACAAGGTGAAGGCCAAGGCCATCGGCCAGAACGTCATCAAGTCGGTGACGCCTGGCCAGATGGTGGTCAAGATCGTGCACGACGAACTCGTCGCGATGTTGGGCTCCGACGCCGATCCCATCAGCCTCGCTGCCCAGCCGCCGGTCGCAATCATGATGGTGGGCCTGCAAGGCTCCGGCAAAACCACCACCTCGGCCAAGATCGGCTGGCGTCTCACCAACCGCGACCGCAAGAAGGTGCTTCTCGCCTCGCTCGACACCCGCCGCCCCGCTGCCCAGGAGCAGCTGCGTGTTCTGGGCGAGCAGACCAAGGTCGAGACCCTGCCGATCGTTCAGGGCCAGACCCCACAGCAGATCGCCCGCCGCGCCATGGATGCGGCCCGCCTCGGCGGCTTCGATGTCGTCATCCTCGACACGGCTGGCCGCACGCACATCGACGAAGAGCTGATGAAGGAGGCCGCCGACATCCGCGACATCGCGCGTCCTCACGAGACGCTGCTGGTGGCCGACAGTCTCACCGGCCAGGACGCGGTGAAGCTCGCGCGCAGCTTCGAGGATGCCGTGGGCATCACCGGCATTGTCCTCACCCGGGTCGATGGCGATGGCCGTGGTGGCGCCGCTCTTTCCATGCGCGCCGTCACGGGCAAGCCGATCAAGCTCATCGGCGTCGGCGAGAAGTGGGATGCCCTCGAAGACTTCCATCCAGAGCGCATCGCTGGCCGCATCCTCGGCATGGGCGACGTCGTCAGCCTGGTCGAGAAGGCCGCGCAAAACATCGATGTCGAGAAAGCGCAGGCGATTGCCCAGAAGCTGAAGAAGGGCGAGTTCGACCTGGAGGATCTCTCCGATCAGCTCAAGCAGATGGAAAAGATGGGCGGCATGGCCGGCATGATGGGCCTGCTGCCGGGCGTCGCGAAAGTCAAGAAGCAGCTCGAACAGGCCAACATCGACGAGAAGCTGTTGAAGCGTCAGCGCGCCATCATCTCGTCCATGACACCGAAGGAGCGCCGCCACCCCAAGATCCTCGACGGCAAGCGCAAGCGCCGCATCGCCGCCGGCTCGGGCACCAAGGTCGAGGAGGTCAACCGCCTCCTCAAGATGCACCGCCAGATGGCGGACATGATGAAGATGATGGGCAAGCGCGGCGGACTGATGAACCGCATGATGGGCATGGGCGGCGGTGGCGCCGGTCCAAGTGCTGCAGACGTGGAGCGCATGCGTGCCGAGCTTGCGAGCCTCGATCCAAAGGCCCTTCAGAACCTTCCGGCCGAGTTGAAGGATATGCTGCCGCCGCCAGGCGCCGCGCCTGCTCCTGCAGCCGCACAGGTGCAGAAGGCTGCGCCGAAGGGCCTTCCTGGGCTCGGCGGCGGGCCCGGCCCGAAGCTTCCCGGCCTGCCGGGACTTGGTGGCATGCCGTTCCGCGGGCTTCCGTTCCCGGGGAAGAAGAAGTGAGCGCGTCGATGGTGCCCACGCTCGAGACGGAACGGCTCGTCTTGCGCCCCTGGCGCGAGGCCGACCTCGACGACGTCGCCGCGTTCTACGCCAACGAGGCCACCGCGCGCTTCGTCGGCGGAGTGTGCACGAGAGACGATGCATGGCGCCGCATGGCGGGCATGGTCGGCCACTGGGTGCTGCGCGGCTTCGGCCCCTGGGCGGTCGTTGAGCGCGAAGGCGGTCGCTATGCCGGCTCGTGTGGCCTCTGGGCCCCGGAAGGCTGGCCCGAGCCCGAGTTGATGTGGAGCCTCGTGCCCGCGGCTCAGGGCAAGGGCTACGCCACCGAGGCGGCAGTGGCAGCCCGTCGCTTCGCCTATCAGAATCTCGGCTGGACCACGCTCATCAGTCTCATCGTGCCGGAGAACATGCCATCGCGGCGTGTGGCAGCGCGGCTAGGCGCCCGTGTCGAAGGCCAAATCCAGCTCAGAGGTTACCGGATGGACGTGCATCGCCATCCGCCGCCCGAGAAACGTCACTAGCAACCCATCACCAGAAACATCGCGTTCCAGAAGGAGAACTGAAATGGCCGTGAAGATCCGCCTCTCGCGTGGAGGCACCAAGAAGCGTCCCTATTACTACGTCGTCGTCGCCGACGCGAACTCCCCCCGCGATGGCCGTTACATCGAGCAGATCGGCATTCACAATCCGCTGCTTCCGAAGAACAGCCCGGAGCGCACAAAGCTCGACATCGACCGCGTGAAGCATTGGCTGTCCGTCGGCGCCCAGCCCACCGACCGCGTCCTGCGCTTCCTCGATGCCGCCGGCCTTGCCAAGCGCGAGGCGCGCAACAACCCGCAGAAGGCCCAGCCCGGCAAGAAGCGCCAGGAGCGTGAAGCCGCCGCGGCCGAGGCCGCCAAGTCTGCCGAAGGCGCCGCCTGAGAAATCTTGCTTCCTTCATGCGCAGGACAGCCTGCGCTTGCTGGAAGGATTACATTTTTAGAGGCCGCGCCCATCTGCATTGGGCGCGGCCTTGATTGCCTTTTCCACGCGCGCAGGAAACGGGTCGCTTGCCGCCCGTCCACCGCTTATGTTGCCGTCGTCTCGAATGCGAGGAGGCGATGATGCTTCAGGCACAGCCAAGCGGCCCGGACGTCAAGTCCGCAATGATCACGAGTGCCACCGGCGGCGACTACGCCATCGTTCGTCGCGCGATCACCTTTCTCTCCTCCCACTGGACGGAGCAGCCCTCCCTCGAAACCCTGGCTGAGCACTTGGGCCTGAGCCCGGCGCACTGTCAGCGCCTTTTCAAGCGCTGGTGCGGGCTGAGCCCCAAGGAGTTCGTGCAGGCGATCACGGTGGACCACGCCCGCAATCTGCTCACGGGCTCCGCCAGCGTTCTCGAGGCCGCTTACGAGGTTGGGCTTTCAGGTTCCGGCCGTTTGCACGATCTCTTCGTTTCGCACGAGGCCATGACGCCGGGAGACTTCAAGCGTCGCGGCGAAGGCCTCGAGATGGCCTACGGGTTCCATGCATCCCCCTTCGGCGAAGCTCTTCTCGTCGTCACGGATCGCGGGCTCGCCGGCCTCGCCTTCGTCGATGAGGACAAGGGGCAGACCCGCGCCGAAGCTCTCGCCGACATGACCACGCGCTGGCCACGCGCCAAGTATGTGCAGGCGCCCGCGAAAACCGCGCCCTATGCCCGCCAGGTGTTCTCTCCGGCCGAGTGGCGCAAGGACCAGCCCGTTCGGCTCGTGATGATCGGCTCGGACTTCGACGTCCGCGTTTGGCAGACGCTGCTCAAGATCCCCATGGGTCGCGCCGTGAGCTATTCCGACATCGCGCGACATTTGGGCCAGCCGAATGCCTCCCGCGCCGTAGGGTCGGCCGTTGGCCGCAATCCCATCTCTTTCGTGGTCCCCTGTCATCGTGTCCTGCGCGGTGACGGCAGCCTTGGCGGTTATCACTGGGGCCTCACGCGCAAGCGCGCGCTGATCGGCTGGGAAACCGGCCATCTAGCAGGGCACTGAAGCGGCACTCTATGCGCCTGTCTTCCCTGCCCGCCCCGTTCATGCGAGAAGCGGGCGCTCGCCACTCGAGGGGGAAACCGGCATGCTGAAGATCTATGGCGTCTATCGTTCGCGCGCCACGCGCAACATCTGGCTGGCGATGGAGCTTGGCGTGCCGTTCACGCACGTGCCCGTCATTCAAGCCAACCGCCTAAAGGATCCAGCTGCACCAGGCGCACCCCTCACAACGCGCTCGCCCGAGTTCCTGAAGGTCAACCCGAACGGCCACATCCCGTCGATCGATGACGACGGCTTCGTGCTGCACGAGTCGCTGGCCATCAATCTCTACCTTGCCCGCAAGCACGGCGGGCCCTTGGCTCCCGCCGACGTCAAGGAAGAAGGGCTGGCCGCCATGTGGTCCCTGTGGGCCGCAACCGAGGTCGAGCCGCAGTCCATCCAGATCGTCTACCATATGGCCTCGAAGCCACCAGAGGAGCGCGATCCCAAGATCGCGGCAGCGGCCATCGAAGCCCTGCGCGCCCCCTTCGCTGTGCTGGACAAGGTGCTCGCCGCCTCGAGCTACATCATGGGCGACCGCTTCACCGTCGTGGACATCAACGTCGCCGAGGTCGTGCGCTACGCCGTCCCCGCCAGGGAGCTTTTCGAGGCTAATCCCAACGTCAAGGCCTGGCTCGCCCGCTGCCAGGATCGCCCTGCATTCAAGGAGATGATGGCGCGCCGCGAGGCGGAGCCGGCCTGAGTTAACCCTGCTTCAAGGCGTTCGCCCTATCCTGAATTCAAGCGGCTTTCTGCCCTGCGCCATTTTTCAGTGGCGCTGTGGATTTCTTGTGGATAAGCTGGGGCTTCATTACTGGCAGTTTTGCCAGAGTTGGTGGAGTAGGGCGTATGCTTCAAGTCCAGATCGAGCCGCAATTCCCGGCGATTACTGCGAAGGCCGAGGTCGCGCCCGCACCTTTCGAGCAACCCATCTCCTTCATCACCGCCCACGGCACGGAAGTGTGCGTCGTCTGCCACACCGACACCGGTGTCTCGGTTCGTGAGCCGGTTGAAAACCGCCCCCATTACGTCTCGGGCATCGGCCAATGCTGCGAGAAATGCAGCCCAGACTGGTAAGGGACCGTGGTAAGCCACAGCCTATCTTGAACTCGGCTTCTACCCCCGGGCGCGATTGAAATCGCGCCCTCTTGATTCCGTTTCTGTCCCTCCACGGCTTATCCTCATTCTCATCGCCGGAGGGCCCGATGGCATCGACGTCTCCCATCGATCCGCTGATCCAAGACCTCGTGGAATGGATCGCGCGCAAGCCGCGCCCCTACGCGGAGGTTATGGATGCTTGGCGCACGTCCTGCCCTCGCCTAACCGTCTGGGAAGACGCCGTCGACCGCGGCTTCGTGGCGACCCGTTCTGAAACCGACGGCATTACGGTCCACGCGACGGCGGAAGGCCGCAATTGGGTCGCCTCCCGCATCGCTCTGCGCGCTATAGCTGGTAGCAAGAAATAGCCCGCGTCGCTTCTGCAAAAGCATTGGGGGAGACACGGCCAGCCGCGCCTCCCCCAAATCCAGTTGCCACGTCCCTCGACGATCGATGTTTTGCGCGGGTCACGCCCAGGGGCGCGCTGCGCTCACCTTCTCCTCGTAAGAGGAGATTGCCTTCTCGTCCTTCAGCGTCAGGCCGATGTTGTCGAGCCCTTCGACCAGGCAGCGCTTGCGGAACGGATCGATCTCGAAGCTGATGCAGCCGCCATCCGGTCCCCTGATCTCCTGCGCCTCGAGGTCGACGGTGAGCGTCGCATTGGCGCCACGGTTGGCATCGTCCATCAGCTTCTCGAGTTCATCTGGCTTCACCTTGATGGGCAGGATGCCGTTCTGGAAGCAGTTGTTGTAGAAGATGTCCGCGAAGGACGTAGAAATCACGCACCGGATGCCGAAATCGAGCAGCGCCCAGGGCGCATGCTCGCGCGAGGAGCCGCAGCCGAAGTTCTCGCCCGCCACCAGGATTTCCGCCTTTCGATAGGCCGGCTTGTTCAGCACGAAGTCGGGCCGCTCCTTGCCGCTCTCGTCATAGCGCAGCTCGTGGAACAGGTTCTTGCCGAGCCCGGTGCGCTTGATGGTCTTCAGGAACTGCTTGGGGATGATCGCGTCCGTATCGACATTGATCATGGGCAGGGGCGCAGCGACGCCGGTCAGCTTGGTGAACTTCTGCATAGTGTTTCTCTCCCTGCGTTGCGCCCTTGCAGGCGCTCACGCCCTCAGTCCATCCGCCAGTGCCCGGAAATAGCCCTCCGCCTCCAGCAGTCGCTCGACCTGCTGGCAATCGGCGGCTTTCGCCACGGCCCGTACGGGCTCCTTGCCTGCAATCTGATCGAGGCGCCTTTTAACGCCAGCAAGTTTGCGTCCGTCAAGGTGATCCTCGAGCGCGGTCACGATGTCCTCGACATAGCCGGCAATCCGCCCGAGTTCCCGCACCGCCTCGCGGTGGGCAGAGGGGCTGGCCCCTTTCTCCAGCAGCGCGAACGCCGTAGCCGCCCGTGCCAGCGTCGCTGCAATCTCTTCCGCATAGCGCGCCACCTTCTCCCGCCGCTCGGTTTCGAGCTTCAGCAAGCTGTCGCGCCATCGCACGATGGCCTCCGAAAGGCCCAGGAGCTTCAGGGTGTAGTCGAGGAGCGGCATCGGCACGGGGCAGGCCCTTGGCGAAAGACTGCGCGCAAGGGTAAGCCCGCCTTGGACGGCGGGGATAAGCGGTAAACGCCGTTACCGGATGTTGGGATCGGCGAAGCACTGCCGCATCATTTCGCAGCGGCGCGAGCCCGAGAAGTGCATGCTGTCGCCCTTTGCAGGTGCAATGAACTTGCACACCTCTTCCAGCCCATCAGCAGTCAGCCAGCCCTGGCGCCGGCCGCGCTGCACGGCAAAGCAATCCGCCGTCTCTTCGTCGGGCCCGCGGAATTGGTGCCCGCATTCGTGCGCATGGATCCAGAGCTTCACTGCAGTCGAAACGCGGTCGAGCAGCTTCGGATTGAGGATCAGGAAGCCGGGATAGGCCGCGCCATAGTCGTCGAGCTGATTGTCGAGCACCGTCGGGCGCTTGCCGCAGTTCACCTTGCGACCATCGAGCTTGAGCTCGCCCCAAGGCACGATCTTCGCGCCATTGACTTGCTGGGCATATTCCTCGGGCGTCGGGCCGGCAGCTGCAGGCGTGGCGAAAAATGCGCAGAAAGCGGCGCACAGTGCTGCGATTGTCAGTCGTTGCTTCAGCAACCTCGCCCCCCGTTCCGCGCCACGGCGCGAGCCCACACATTCACCTGCCGCCGTCTTGTTTTCAACCTCGATCGCGAGGTCACGGCGTCTGCACGCCAAGCGTGCGGCCAGCGAGCATGCAATCAGACAATCCTCAAGGTTGCGTTGCCGCCGCCTCGATGGCCTCCATGTCGGCATCTGAAAGGCCGAAATGATGGCCGATCTCGTGCACCAGCACATGGGTGACAAGATGGCCGAGCGTCTCGTCGCCGCCCGCCCAGTAATCCAGCATCGGACGCCGGTACAAGAACACCATGTCAGGCACCCGCACGATGTCGGAAACGCTTTTCTTGTCGAGACTTACGCCGTGATAGAGACCAAGGAGATCGAACGGGCTTTCGATCCCCATGGTGTCGAGCACCTCGTCCGTCGGGAAGTCTTCCACCCGGATGACGACATCCTGGCAGAGTGCACGGAATTCTTCCGGCAGACGTTGCCAGGCGTCTGCCGCCATTGCTTCGAACTGAGCCAGATCGGGCGCCTTTTTCGGCGCCCAATCGAAGTCCGCGGCCATCGGCACTGCGCCTCCTGTTCTTGTCAGGCGACCTTGTCCATCGCCTCAGGCTCTATATGTGCCGTCACCTGCCGCACGCCAACCACCGCCCGCAGAGCGAACGCGACGAGTTCCGCCGTGCGCGCTGTGACACCGGCCAGGCGCATGTCGACGGAAAGCTCGCTGCCATCGCCGTCCTCCCGCGAGGCATGGACGCGGAGCGGCACCGCGCCGAGCTTCGCCACGGGCTCGATCAGGCGCGGCAACAGGTTGGGATCAGCAGGCGCCGAGACCAGGAAGTAGGCGCGCACAGTGGAAGAATGGCCGGCAGCCTTGCCGGCGACAGAAAGAGTGCGATGCATGGGAATGCTCAAGTCCTTGCAGGAGATCGAATAGCGCGAACGGCAATAGGCCCGGAGCCCTCAGGCTGCCGGGGATATAATTCGCGCGATGATCTCTCGGACGTTCAGCATCCGCGCACTCTAGGCGCAAAAGGTTCAAGTCTCAATAACAAACGCGCAGCAGGCGCTATTCGGCCGCCTCGGCATGTAGCCGCGCAAGGCGCTCGGCTAGGGTCGCTTTCGATGCTTCTGCATTGCCAGGCGTCGCATCGTTGCGTGCCGTTTGGGGTACGACCGCAGCACTTCTGTTGAGGTCGATGCCGCGTGTGTCGATGCTTCTTGGAGCCCCGCCAGGGGCAGGCGCATCGGGCCGTCGTACCGGCTCGCGCCGATGATCCAGCCGCTCCCGATCCGCTGCGAGCTTGATGGCCGCAAGCTCCAGCTCAATATCCTCGAGCATACTGTCGAGGCCGTCGCGTCGGTAGTCGGAACCGTCGCCCATACGCACACTCGTTACGCAGACACATACTCTGTACGCTACTTAGCTAACATATAGCGCACGACCTTGCTGCGCCAGCAACGATTTAGGGTTTCTTTCCGATCAGGATGGCCTCGTCGAGGGTGAACCACAGGTCACCACCCTCCACCCGCGGCTTCAAGAACGCGGTCAGCGCCGGCGAGGCCTCCGTCAGCATCGTCCGCAGGCGCGCGACCGTTGCCTCGTCGCAGCCGAGCCGCACCGCCCAAGGGTCGAATTCCATGTCTTTCGGAATCCGTTCCGTATGGAAGACATGCAGGCCATGCTTCCCCATCAGCGCCACCCATTCGCTTATGCCGAGGCACCGCGCATGGCTGGGGTCGCGCAGCTTCTCGAAGGCGTTGTAGGCCTCGGCCGCATCTGTCAGTGCAGCATCGGGAAAGCCCGGCGTCGAATGCGCGTCAGGTGCAATGTTGTCAATCAGTGCGAAGGTCCCGCCCGGGGCCAATACGCGCACCACTTCCGCCACGAACTTCGCCGGATGAGGAAAGTGATGTGGCGCGATGCGGCAGGTGACGAGGTCGAAGCTGCCCGTCGCGAAAGGCAGCGCCTCTGCATCCGCCTCCGCCGTCTCCATGTTGGCGAGGCCACGCTCCGAAGCGAGCTTTTTCGCCTCGCCGAGCATCTCCAGCGTGATGTCGCTTGCGATCACATGCGCCACATGCGGCGCGAGCGCCGCAGCTGTATGCCCCGCGCCCGTTGCGATATCGAGCACCCGCCAGCTCTTCTGCGGCTTCACCAGCTCCACCACCCGCGCGAGGCTTGCGCCCTTCGCGTGCACCCGCGACGTCGCATAGGCGGCCGCATGGCTGCCGAACTGCTTCTGCACCAGCTCCTTCGACATGCCTGCCTCCCCTCAAGGGGCTACCGCCCCCTGTCACATCCTGGTTTCGCCCCTTGACCCGGATCGATAGGCGAATCATATTCTACGTACTTGCTCCCCGCCGGACTCGCCGAAAGGCCCCGGCGGGGTTATTCGTTAAGAGTATACTTTATGAACTTGCCCGAGCCGGTATTGAAACGCGCGATCGGCTTTTTTGATGGCCAGAACCTTTATCGGCACGCGAAGGATGCGTTTGGCCACCATCATCCGAATTATGATCCATTGAAGCTGCTTCACGCTGTCAGCGCAGCTCGCGGCTGGCACCCTCTCGGCGTGCGTTTCTACACCGGCGTGCCCTCCTCGCTGGAGGATCCATTTTGGCATGCCTATTGGTCCAATCGCCTGCTTGCTATGTCACGGGCTGGCGTATTGGTGATCAAGCGACAGCTTCGCTATCATTCGGAAACCATTCAACTGCCCGACGGCTCGTCGAAGACAATCGTCTCCGCGCACGAAAAGGGCGTAGACGTCCGTCTCGCGCTCGACGTGACGAGGCTGGCGAGGCAAGCGCAATTCGATGTCGCAGTGATCTTCAGCCAGGACCAAGACTTGGCCGAGGTCGTCGATGAGGTGAAGGACATCGCGCAAGCATCGGCGCGATGGATCAAGGTCGCATCCGCGTTCCCCGCGGGCGCCGCTGCTACGTCGAGACGGGGCATCAATGGCGCAGAGTGGTTCCCGATGGACCAGGCGTTCTACGACGCATGCCTCGACCATCGGGACTATCGGCCGAAAAAGAAGTGACTGGCGGACTTAGCCCAGCGTCCGCGTATCGACGAAGCGCCCGGCGATCGCCGCTGCTGCCGCCATGCGCGGCGAGACCAGGTGCGTGCGCCCGCGATAGCCTTGCCGGCCCTCGAAGTTGCGGTTGGACGTCGATGCGCAGCGCTGCCCCGGCTTCAGCTGGTCCGGGTTCATGCCCAGGCACATCGAGCACCCCGGCTCCCGCCACTCGAAGCCGGCCGCCAGGAAGATCTTGTCGAGCCCCTCGGCTTCTGCCTGCTCTTTGACGAGCCCCGACCCCGGCACGATCATCGCGTAAGCGAGCTTGTCCGAAACCTTCTTGCCCTCGACGATCTTGGCGACCTCGCGCAGATCCTCGATGCGGCCGTTGGTGCACGAGCCGATCCACACGACATCGAGCGGGATGTCCTGGATGCGCGTCCCCGCGCTCAGGCCCATGTATTCGAGCGCGCGCGCCATCTTCACGCGCTTGCCCTCGTCGTGCACCTGGGTCGGGTCGGGCACGATGCCGTCGATGGTGGCGACATCTTCAGGGCTCGTGCCCCAGGTGACGATCGGCGGCAGGTTCGCCGCGTCGAGCTTCACCAGGCTGTCGAAGTGGGCGCCCTCGTCGGTGCGCAGCGTCTCCCAGTACTTCATGGCCATGTCCCAGGCCGCACCCTTGGGCGCCTTTGGACGCCCCTTGAGATAGGCGAACGTGAGTTCGTCGGGCGCCACCATGCCGGCGCGCGCGCCACCCTCGATCGACATGTTGCAAACGGTCATGCGGCCTTCCATCGAAAGGCCCTTGATCGCCTCGCCGTCGTACTCGATCACGTGGCCGGTGCCGCCAGCTGTGCCGATCTTGCCGATGATGGCGAGGATAATGTCCTTGGCGCCGACGCCCTTGGGCGGTTTCCCGTCCACCGTCACGCGCATGTTCTTGGCCTTTTTCTGGGTCAGCGTCTGCGTGGCGAGCACATGCTCCACCTCGCTGGTGCCGATGCCATGGGCCAGCGCTCCGAACGCGCCGTGCGTCGACGTATGGCTGTCGCCGCATACGATGGTCGTGCCGGGCAGCGTGAAGCCCTGCTCGGGCCCGATGACGTGCACGATGCCCTGCCGAACGTCGAGTTCGTTATAGTATTCGATGCCGAAATCGGCCGCGTTCTTGGCAAGGGTCTCGACCTGGATCCGGCTTTCCTCGTCCTTGATGCCCATGCGGCGGTCGGACGTCGGCACGTTGTGGTCCACCACCGCCAGCGTCTTGCTGGGCGCGCGCACCTTGCGGCCCGCCATGCGCAGGCCCTCGAAGGCCTGCGGGCTGGTCACCTCGTGCACCAGATGCCGGTCGATATATAGAATGCAGGTGCCGTCGTCCTGGCGCGCGACCACGTGGTCGTCGAAGATCTTGTCGTAAAGGGTTTTTGGGGTGGTGTTGGCCATCGCGGGCAGGCTCCTTCAAGCGTTCCGCGGTTGTAATAGCGATCCCACTGCCCCTCGCCAACCCCACTCATTTTTAAATGCAGGCTCCGGACAAAAAGAAAGCCGGGCGCGAAGCCCGGCCTGAGAGTGGTTTCGACCCGAACCCCAAGGGGAACGGTTGAAGGCGTCGAAGGGAGGTAGGTGCCTTCAGCAGCTGTCCGTCACAGCCATGAACATCTGAACAGTATGACCCGGCATTGGGAATGGGCCGCATGACATGCGAGCCATGCGCCAATGCATGGCTCCAGCATAGCTTCCTGTCAGGCAGGCGAGGCGACCAGCGCCTAGTACTTCCACTGCCGCGCCTTGGTCACCATGAAGTCGCGGAACACCTGCACCTTCTTTGCGGTCTTCAGCTCTTCCGGATAGACGAAATAGATCTGGATGTTTGGCAGGTCCGCCTCGCGCAGCACAGGCACCAGTTCGTTTTCCTCCTCCGTCAGGTAGTCCGGAATGAGGCCCACGCCGATGCCGGCAATGATCGCATACTTCATGGCGAGCACGCTGTTGGCCGCGAAGGCGGGCTTGCGCGGCGGCTTGCCGTCGAGCCCCGCGGTTTCCAGCCAGCGCACCGCCGAAAGGTGGGCAGCCGGCGTGCCGCTATAGGAGATGATGGGGTGCCCCTCCAGCGCCTCGATCGACTGCGGCGCGCCGAACCGCCGCACATAGTGCGTCGAAGCGTAGGCGTGGATCTTCATGTTGAAGAGCGGCCGCCGGATGAGTTCGCTCTGCTGCGGCTCGCTCGTCCAGATCGCGACATCCGCCGCGCGCATGGCGATCGCGATCTGCTCGTCCGAAAGGATCAGCTCGACGCGGATGTCGGGATAAAGCTCGAGAAACTCCCTCAGGCGCTGCGTCACCCACACCGTGCCGAGCCCGATGGGCGCCGTCACGCGCAAGTCGCCTGTGGGCTTGGTCGTGGTGTCCGTGAGCAGCGTTTCGGCCGTCGACAGCTTTCCCATGATCTCGCTGGCGGTCGAGAACAGCATCTCGCCCTGCTCCGTCAGCACCAGGCCACGGGCGTGCCGGTGAAACAGCGAAACCTTGAGCTCCTTCTCCAGCGCCGAGACTTGCCGGCTCACGGCCGACTGGCTCATGCGCAGGGCCTCGCCGGCATGCGTGAAGCTGCCTGCCTCTGCCGCGGCGTGAAAGATCCTAAGCTTGTCCCAGTCCATCTGGCCTATCGTCGGTCGAGCCTGGCGTGCGACGCCGGCAGCGCTTCTTTTTCACTCGGCAGCCTTGGCCGCCATCTCGATCTTGGCGAGGTAGCGCTCTGATTCCAGCGCCGCCATGCAACCCATACCCGCAGCCGTCACCGCCTGGCGAAAAACCTCGTCCTTCACGTCGCCGGCCGCGAATACGCCCGGGATTTCGGTGGCCGTCGAGTCGGGCGCGGTGATGAGATAGCCCGATGCGGTCGTCTTCAGCTGGCCCTTGAACAGCTCTGTCGCAGGCGCATGCCCGATCGCGATGAAGATCCCGTCTAGGGCAAGGTCTGTCGTCTTGCCGGTTTTCACGTTGCGGATGCGCGCCCCCGTCACTGCCTTCGGCGGCCCGGCCTTGCCCAGAACCTCGTCCAGCGCGCTATCCCAGATCACCTCGATCTTGGGATTGGCAAAAAGCCGGTCCTGCATGATCTTTTCGGCGCGGAAGCTGTCGCGCCGATGCACCACCGTCACCTTGCTGGCGAAGTTCGTGAGGAACAGCGCCTCCTCCACGGCCGTGTTGCCGCCGCCGATCACGGCCACGTTCTTGCCCTTGTAGAAGAAGCCATCGCATGTGGCGCAGGCAGAGACGCCGTATCCCTTGAAGGTTTCCTCGGAGGGCAGCCCCAGCCACCGCGCCTGCGCGCCCGTGCAGATGATGAGCGCATCGCAGGTGTAGACGTCGCCGCTGTCGCCCTCGAGGCGGAACGGCCTGCGCGACAACTCCACCTTCACGATCTGGTCCATGACAAAGGTGGCGCCGACATGCTCCGCCTGCGCGTGCATCTGCTCCATCAGCCACGGCCCTTGGATCGCCTGGGCGAAACCCGGAAAATTTTCGACGTCCGTCGTGATCGTCATTTGCCCGCCAGGCTGCGGACCCTGGATGACGACAGGCTTCAGCATGGCGCGGGCGGAGTAGATCGCCGCCGTATAGCCGGCTGGGCCGGACCCGAGGATGATGACTTTGTGGTGCTTGCTGGAGCCGGTCATGGACGTCTGCCGATAAGGTTTCGTGGGGTCGCCGCGGAACGAACGAGGAACATGGCGGTGCTTCCCCCTTTAAAGACCGGGTGACGCCTGCGGTCAATGCATAGCTCGCAGTGCACACAGTGTTAGGGCCGGGCTCGCGATCAAATCAGCTTGAGCGCCTTGAAGCTCGCATGCCCCTGCCGTCCGACGATCAGGTGGTCATGCACCGCGATGCCCAGCGGCTTTGCCGCAGCCACGATGAGATGCGTCATGTCGATGTCGGCGCGGGAGGGCGTCGGGTCTCCGGAAGGATGGTTATGCA
>JBDHTJ010000094.1:0-20251 GCA_039808585.1 Hyphomicrobiaceae bacterium
AGGCAAAGGCCCTCTGGCCGCATGATCCCCCTCAGGGGAGGAGCCACGGCGGAAGCAAGGACTTCAGGCTCGGCGCCTTCTGCTGCGCCTGCGGCCGCGGTTGCTGCTGGGGCTGCGGCTGCTGAACATTCGCGGGCGGTTGCTGCTGCGCGGGCTGCGCCGCCGGTGGCGGTGCTCTCTCGGCCTGTTCCTTCAGGCGCTCGGCTTCCTCGCGTCGGCGCGCCTCATCGAGCTTGCGCAACCTCTCCAACTCGTCGACATCCCGCTCCATCTTGCGAACGGCAACTTCACGCTCCAGCGCCTCCGCCCCGATCTCCGGTTCGAGCCGCCCCACAGCGCCCAGCGAACCCTTGTAATGCACCGTCACGGCCGGCAATGGCCGACCGTTGTTCGACAACACCTTGTCCGTGAGCCGCCAATCGGAGGCGAACGTCAGTGACGCAAGATCGATCGCGGCCCCACCAGCCGCTGTGCCGGCGTTCGTCTCGATCGAAAGTGGTTTCACGCGCAGAACGCCGTCGGAAATCTCGGCAGTGATGTCGGCAGGCAGCGGAAGCGGTGGCTTCGAGAGATTTGCCAGCATGCCCTGACGCAGTGACTGCAACAGGCTTTCACTCCCCCCCTTCAAGCTGCCATCGACGGCCTTGCTGACGGCCGCCGGCGACACGCCCGATACGGCCGCGTCCCTGAGCTGGATGCTGCCCTGCCCTTCGAGTGTTGCCAACAGCGCACGCGGACTGGTCCCACGCCCCTTGAAGCTTGCCTTCACGCCGGCCAGTCCCAACGCATCGGGCGAGATCTGCGATAGCGCGATGTCGCTTGCCTGCATCGTTCCCGTGATTTCAGCCCCACCCGGCTGTGGTACGATCGTGAACGCACTCGACCATCTTGCTCCCAATGCAAGCCCATCGAGTTCTCTCACGAGGATCCGCCCGTCACCGATGCGCACGCGGACGTGCGCGTCGCTCAGGCTCAAATCGCGACCCACCGCCAGCCGATTGGCCTTCAGCGACACATCTGCGACGAGGCCGGCGATCGCACGCGCATCGAACGGTTGATCGGGCCAGACGCTCGATCGTGCATTGAGCACGGCTTCGGCCGCAGCCGTCGCCGCCCCCAACCGATTGTCGAGTGCTGGCGTGAGAACCTGGGCGAGGCTCAGCGCCTCGCTGTGAAGCTCTGCATTGACACGCTGCTTGTCGCCCTCCGGCGCAAGTCCGAGCCGGCCCAGAAGGCGCGCGCCGGCAATGTCGAGCGACAATCGCTCGACATTGACCGTGCTTCCGTCGGTGGCAATTCGCAATGTGCCGCTGACGGGAAAGGAGCCAAGGCGCAGCGGCGGGGACAACCGCGCCAACGCTGCAATGCGCGCACCGTCTGCGCCCGCGAGATCGAGGTCGCCGACAAGCCGCGGAGCATCCTGAGAGGCGGTAAAGCGACCTGTGAACGCGAGCGCGGTTTCATTGGCTGTCAGGCTGAAGAGCACGGGCATACCCTGGGCAGGAACTCCTGCCGCCCGAAGAAGAATGCGGCCCGCCTCCGGGGTCTGGGCGCGTGCTGCACCACCTGTCACAGCTCCAGCCTGCGGCAGAAGCAGCGCTGCCACCTGTTGCGCGTCTGCGTTCTCAACCGACACCAGCAGGTCGGCGGGCCCCGACTTCCAGCCGCTGGTGCCACCATCGAGCCTCGCGGCAAGACGCAACGCCCCCCCGTTCGCCTCACCATCTGCGGCAATGTCGATCGAGCCCGGAAGCCGTCCGCCAAACACCATGGTCCCTGCGACGCGCAACGGAGCCAGTGACTGGAACCGCGCTTCGCCAGGACGCAAGGAAGTCGGAATGCCGAGCAGCAGTGCCAACGGCGTCAGTGCCGCAGCCGTATCCGCTGCAGCCACGACACGCAGATTTCCTTTCGGCCGCGAGGCAATCGTCGCAATTTCCCCCTCAAGGTCGAGAGAGAAGCCGTCATCGCCGCTGAGCCTGAGCATCGGCACTTTCAACGTGCCCGCTTTGCGCTCGATCTCGATCGAAACGTCGCGATAGGTCGCCCCAGCCGTCAACAACGCGCCCGTGCTGATGCGCAAGGCTAGGTCGCTCTTGCCCAGCTGCAGGCTGCCGTCACCGCTCGAGGAGAGCAGCGCCGCCAGGTCCGAAAGATCTGTCCCCGCTGGCACGAAAGAACGCACGTCAAGCTGCGGCCCCTCGATCTTGAGCCCGATTTCGCTCGACTGCCCCCAGCGGAAGCTTCCCGAACCACCTACCGCGTTGCCCGAGATCTCGCCCTTGGCGTCGCGAACCACCAGGGCGCCCGGTTCGATCTCTACGCGCGCATAGAGGCCGAACGTGCCGTCCGCACGCCCTTCCGACGGCAAAAGCCCACCCGAAGCCCAGCTTGCAAACCGAGCAAGCGAGGTGCCTCTCACGTTGAGAGAGCCGCTGAACCGGGGATCGTCGCTCCCCCCCGCGATCTGACCCGCGATTTCCAGCCGGCTTCCGCCCGGCAACGCCGCCCGCAACTCGTCGACCGACACCCGCCCATCCGCCTTCGTCAGCGCCAGGCTGAGACCGCTAACGGCCTCGTTACCGAGTTTTGCCTGTTCAACAGCAAGACGCGCCCGCGAACGCCCGTCTTGCGGCAGCAGATCGCGCAGGCGCCGGGCAAAAGGCAGAATGCTGTCGGCAGGACTCGTTACCGTTTTCACCCCGCCGATCCGATCGAAATCCAGCCAGCGGGAAGCAAGTCGCACGTCCAGATTCAGTGCCTTGCGCCATTGCGCGGTGAGTTCGCCCGTGAGGCTCTGCGGCTGCCCGTCCTGCTCGAAAGAAAGCGACAGGTCATCCAGTGCCACTCTATCCGCATCTGCGCGCAACTTGGACCGGAGTTCGAAGGCTTCGTCGCTCACTGCCCTCGTCTCGGTCGGCCACAGCCCGCTGAAAGGCAGGCGCGCGGTCATTTCGCCCTCGAGTCTGACATTGCTCATGAGGTTGAGCACCCGCGCTTCGACACCATAGGAAGCTGCACTGTCGCTCGCACGCACGGATGCCTTGATCCGCACGGAACCGTCTTCCTCGGGTTGCGCCGTCGCCAATCGCAACTCGCGCTCGGAACCTTTCGCACCATAAAGCGCGCGCACGCGATAAGGGCCTTGCAGCGATGGCGCCGAAAGGTCCGCTCGTATCCCTTCAAACCGGGTCCGCTCCTGTCCGTCCGCCCCGTGCAGCGCTAACATCCCGTCTGTCACCACCAGCGAAGTGATCGAGACGCTTGTCGGCATGTAGGCTGCATTACTGAAAGCTTTGACGAAGCCCTGCCAGTTCCAGCCGCCCTTCTCGTCCACGGCAAGCCGAACGACCGGGCGTCGCAGCTCCACCTCGTTGGCCTCAATGGCGCCCCGCAACAGCGGCGGGATGGCGAGCTTGATCGTGAGGCCGTCGGTACGGAAGAAGGGCTCCTGCAGCCCCCCTGCCGCATCCGCGATGCGCACCCGCTCCAAGCTGAAGTATGGGGTTGGCAGGAAGTGCAGGTTCACGTTGCCGCCGACCCGCACTTCGCGTCCCAGCATGCGCGACGCTTCTTCTTCGAACACACCTCGATAGCCGTTCCAGTCGACGGCATAGGGTATTGCAAACAGCGCCGCCACCACTGTGATTACGAACACGGCAATGGCAATGAGGAAGTTGCTCATCCCTTCCCCCTCGTCGGCACCGGGCACGCCTGAACCCGGGCGCCATGCGTTGTTGCGTTCATCTCTGTCCCTGGAGGTGACCTGGACCTTGAAACCGTGATTTGGACTGCGAATCTAGCACAGACAAGGACATACCTGCGCTAGTGTTCCGGCTCCGACATTTGCTTCCCGTTTCGGGACGGTTGAGAGCAAATGTCGGAGCCATAAGGAACACTAGCTAATAGATGTTTCTAGTGCAGCTTTTGCACCTGGCGCGTGGTAACAACGCCAGCCGCGAGCGGGTACCAAGCGGCAGGTGCGCTGCACTAGGGCGTTTAGTGGCGCATCCCGGTCAACAGGTTCCTCCAGGCAACACTGTGGGCACGCGATACCGGCCTGATTGTCGGCCGATTGATGGTGCTATAGTCGCTGCGATGAACACGAATCGTAAAAACCTTGCGAAAATCCCGGACGAGGGCCAGCCGTCGTCTCCGCCGTCGCGCTCGATTTCCCAGCGCGCGCTTGGAGTTGCACCTCCGGCGACGGCTGAGTCCTACATGCAGGGGCTAAACCCCGAGCAGCGCGATGCCGTCGAGACCACCGATGGCCCGGTTCTCGTGCTGGCTGGCGCCGGCACCGGCAAGACCAGGGTTCTAACCACGCGCATTGCTCATATAATTGCCTCCGGCCGCGCCAGGCCGGGCGAAATTCTCGCCGTGACCTTCACGAACAAGGCTGCGCGCGAGATGAAGGAGCGTATAGGCGCCCTGGTCGGCGGCGCCGTCGAAGGCATGCCCTGGCTCGGCACCTTCCACGCCATCGGCGTCAAGATCCTGCGCCGCCATGCCGAACTCGTCGGGCTCAAGTCGGGCTTCACAATCCTCGACACCGACGACCAGATCCGCCTCATCAAGCAGGTTCTCGAGGTCGAAGGCCTCGACAAGGATCGCTGGCCGGCCCGGCAGTTCGCGGCGCTGATGGACGGCTGGAAGAACCGCGGCCTCACACCAGACAAAATTCCGCGCGGAGAGAGCTTTGCCTTCGGCGACGGCAAGGGCGCGCAGATTTATGCCGCCTACCAGAGGCGTCTGAAAGAGCTGAACGCCGCCGACTTCGGCGACCTGCTGCTCGAATGCCTGCGGCTTTTCCAGGAAAACCCGGACGTGCTGGAGGATTACCGCCGCCGCTTC
The DNA here is from genome assembly GCA_039808585.1 of Hyphomicrobiaceae bacterium. Lineage (GTDB taxonomy): Bacteria > Pseudomonadota > Alphaproteobacteria > Rhizobiales > Hyphomicrobiaceae > AWTP1-13. Next base: position 4,855 of record JBDHTJ010000094.1, read on the forward strand.
CGCTATATCCTGGTCGACGAGTATCAGGACACCAACGTGGCTCAGTACCTTTGGCTGCGCCTGATTGCCGGAACGGGCACCCCCAACGTGTGCTGCGTCGGTGACGATGATCAGTCGATTTATGGCTGGCGTGGCGCCGAGGTCGACAACATCCTGCGCTTCGAGCTTGATTTCCCCGGCGCCAAGGTCATCCGCCTGGAGCGCAACTACCGCTCGAAGGGTCACATCCTGGCCGCCGCCTCTGGCCTCATTGCCCATAACAAGGGCCGTCTGGGCAAAACGCTCTTCACCGATGCCGACAAGGGCAACCCGCTCACCGTCCGCGGCGTCTGGGACGACGAGGAGGAGGCGCGCGCCATCGGCGACGAGATCGAGACGCTGCACAAGAAGGGGCAGAAGCTCAACGAGATCGCCATTCTCGTTCGCGCCTCTTTCCAGATGCGCGCTTTCGAAGACCGCTTCGTCACTCTAGGCCTGCCCTACCGCGTTATCGGCGGCCCGCGCTTCTACGAGCGTCAGGAAATCAAGGACGCGATTGCCTATCTCGAGGTCACCCTCAATCCGGCCAACGATCTCAAGTTCGAGCGCATCATCAACGTGCCCAAACGCGGCTTGGGCGACACCACCGTCGCCCGCCTCAGGGATTTGGCCCGCGCACAGGGAATTCCGCTCTATCAGGCCGCGCGCGAGATCATCGAGACAGAGGAATTGGCCGGCAAGGCCCGCAAGGCACTGTCCGACCTTGTCGCTAGTTTCGAGCGCTGGCGGCGGCAAGTCGAAAGTATGCGCCACACCGAACTGGCCGAACTGATCCTCGACGAGTCCGGCTACACGCAGATGTGGCAGAACGACAAGAGTCCGCAGGCCCATTCCCGTCTCGAAAACCTCAAGGAACTCATACGCTTCATGCACGAGTTCGAGAATCTCGCAGGCTTTCTCGAGCACGTATCCCTTGTCATGGACACCGAGACAGCCGACACCGGCGACCGCGTCTCCATCATGACGCTGCACGCCGCCAAGGGCCTCGAATTCGACGTCGTCTTCCTGCCTGGCTGGGAGGAAGGCCTGTTTCCGCACCAGCGTTCCCTCGATGAAACCGGGCAGGCCGGGCTCGAGGAGGAGCGCCGCCTGGCCTACGTCGGAATCACCCGCGCAAAGCGCCAGGGTCACGTAAGCTTCGCACAAAACAGGCGCACGCGTGGCCTATGGCAGGCCGCCGCCCCATCGCGCTTCGTGGACGAGCTTCCCGAGGAGAACGTCGACGTCATCGAGGCCCGCACACCCTATGGCGGCACGATGTATGGCGGCCCCGGAAACGGCGGTGCCGGGCGGTTCAACCCCTATGGCTCCAGCCGGTTCGATCAATCGCGTCCCGCAAGCAGTTTCCAGAGCAGCTACGACACGCCCGGCTGGCAGCGCGCCAAGGAACGCTTTGGCCGCTCCGACTATGTAAAGCCCCGGGCGCCGCAAACGCTGGAGGGCGAACTTGTCGCCTCATCGACGAGCGGCGGCTCCGGCTTCAAACGCGGAGAGCGCGTGTTTCACGAGAAATTCGGCTACGGCGCCGTCACCGACGTCGAGGGCAACAAGCTCACCGTGGAATTCGAGAAGGCTGGACAAAAGCGTGTCGTCGATAGCTTTGTCACCCGCGCCCGGAATGTCTGAGCGCGGCAGCTCTAAACCGCCACGTTGTCGATGAGACGCGTCTTTCCGAGCCACGCCGCCGCCAGGACTCTGAGACCGGTCGTGACACCTGCTGGCGGAGCCTTGAGCGTCACCGCATCCCTAACTGCCACGTAGTCCACCTTCTCGAAGCCTGCCTGCAACAAGGCAGCAGCGCTTTGCGCCTCGGCTTCCGCCGCGTCTACACCCACCCGCACCTTCTCTGCCACGCTCACAATTGCACGGTGTATGGCCGGCGCGATGCCTCTCTGCCTCTTGTCGAGGTAGGCATTGCGCGAACTCATGGCGAGGCCGTCGGGCTCCCGCACCGTCTCCGCGCCCACGATCTCGAGCGGCAGGTTCAGGTCTCGCACCATCTGCTTCACCACGGCGAGTTGCTGGTAGTCCTTCTCGCCAAACACGGCGACGTCCGGCGCAACCTGAGTGAACAGTTTGCAGCATACCGTCGCCACCCCGCCGAAAAAGTGCGGACGAAAATCACTCTCGAGCCCTTCCGCGGCGCCACCCGGCACGATGCGCGTCGCAAAACCATCTGGATACATGACGCTTCTTTCGGGGCTCCAGACCGCGTCGCAGCCCACAGAAGCGAGCTTGGCGAGATCGCCAGCCTCATCGCGCGGATAGCGATCGAAATCCTCATTTGGGGCAAATTGCGTGGGGTTGACGAAGATCGACACCACCACGCGCCCTGCCCGGGCCCGAGCCTGTCGAACGAGCTCGAGATGCCCCCGATGCAGTGCGCCCATGGTGGGGACGAGACCCACCTTTTCCCCGCCCTTACGCCAGCTTCCAACCAGCCCGCGCATCTCCGGAAGCGTGCGGATGACGGGGATAGTTTCAGCCATGCTCGACCTCCAGTTTTGGAACCGCGAGCATAGAGAGGTTCGTGCTTTCACAACAAGCCGGAGCATGCTCGCACATGCAAAAGCACAAGTTCGGCCCGCTGCCGCCCCAGAGCACAGGTGCAACAAATTTTCCGCACGACATTGCGCTGCTGCTTGAGACGCTGCCACGGGGATGGCAAACTTCGCCCTGCAGTGACACCAACCGGGCGTGATTGATGGGCGAACAGGCCAACATCATCTACTTGAAAGACTGGCAGCAGAGGCTCCGGCCGCGGCCGGAGGCCATTGCACCTGTCTCCCTTCCTCCCGTCACGCCGCCAGAGACTTTCGACGAGGAAAAGTTTGCCCAGCGCGAGGAGCGTCGGCGCATGCACCAGAACCTCGCCGCCGTGGCCATTGCCGTCGCCATCGTCTTCGCCGGCACTTGGATGATCAACCAGATCCAGATTTATTCGCGCATCCAAGCCTGTCTCGATTACGGCCATCGCAATTGCGTGCCGTTGAATCTTGGGCACGTCGCCCGCCCCGGCTAGCCCCCGGACGCGAGAGCCTACTCGATAGCAAAAATGTTATGGGCGCCCACGCCAGCGAAACTGTAAGCTTCGGCTTGGGTGTGGGTGGCCGGATTTGCCAACCCACCCCGAACCTTGCAGGCGATGGTCCCAGACCGCTCTCAGAGACGATATTTGGTGCCCGCTGCGGGCGAATAACCAGCGACCCTTCAGCTCCCAAAACACAACAGGAGAATGACCTGATGATGCGAGTTCTTGCCGTGGCCTCCCTGATCGCGCTCGGCGCAACGGCAGTGATGGCCCAGAACGCTGCGGGGATCGCGGCCCGTAAGGATGTCCTCAAGACCTTCGGCGCCGCCACCAAGGAACCTGGCGCGATGATCAAAGGTGACGCACCCTTCGATGCCGCAAAGGTCAAGGCCTCCCTGAAAACGTTCGAGGAAGGATCCGTTAAGCTCAAGGGCATGTTCGGCGACGATACGAAGACGGGGGAAACTGCCACGCTTCCGGCAGCGTTCGAGAACAAGGCCGATCTGATGGCCAAGTTCGACAAGCTCGCAGCCGACGCCAAGGCGGCTGCCGGCGCCATCAAGGACGAAGCCAGCTTCAAGTCCGAGTGGCCCAAGGTGGTTTCCAACTGCGGTGGCTGCCACAAGGCATATCGCAAGCCGAATAACTGATCTCGATCGCGCCCGAGGGGAAACGCGATGCAAGACCGTGTGGCCCCTGAGGGCAGTGCCGCCCGCAAATCCGGCGCGGCCAATGAAAACGTGCGCGCGTGGGATCTTCCCACGCGCCTTTTCCATTGGGCCCTCGTGTCGGGAATATTTTCGGCCTGGGCCAGTTGGCGCTTCAGCGAGGCGTTGGGTGATCCCACCCTCAAGGTGCACCGCTGGACGGGCATTCTCATCCTGGTGCTGTTGGTGTTCCGCATCCTCTGGGGCATTTTCGGCGCCTCCACGGCGCGCCTCGCCCAACTGTTCAGTTGGCCCTGGACAGCCGCGGGATACGGCCTTTCGCTTTTGCGCGGCCAATCACGCCACTACCTCGGCCATAACCCGCTTGGGTCCTACATGATCCTCGCCCTGTTCACGGCGGTGGCAGTCCAGGCGGGCCTGGGCCTCTTTACCGTCGAGCACAACGACATCACCGCTGGGCCCCTCTACCGTCTCATCAGCGAATCCGCGCGTGAATGGGTCTCCCACTGGCACGTACGCTGGTTCTATTATGTCCTGCTCGCGCTCATCCCATTGCATGTCATGGCGAATGTGGCCTACGGACTCATCAAGAAAGACCCGGTCATCCGGGCCATGATCACCGGCCGCAAGCCGCGCGCCGAATATTTTGATGCGCCCGAGGCCAAGATGGCAGCTCGCACCGGCCTGCGTGCCGTGCTTTGCCTTCTAACCGCAGTGGTGATTGTCCTCGGCGGCATCATGGCTGCCGGCGGAAAGATGTTGTGACATGCTCCAGGCCCAGAGCGCGCTCGGTCTCCTTCTGATCCCGCTACTGGCCCATTTGCTCAGCGAGAACCGCACGGCACTGTCCGTGCCGGCCATTGTGCGGACCGTGGTCGCTGGTCTCGCCCTGCAGATCATGATCGCAGCCGCGATGTTGAACATCCCGGCCTCTCGCGCCGCATTTGACTGGGCGGGAAGCGTCGTATCCGCGTTGCAGGCTGCGACCGGCACCGGCATGCGCCTCGTTTTCGGCTATCTTGGCGGCGGCCCACAACCTTTCGAGGTTGTTCGCCCCGAGATGGGTTTCATTCTCGCCTTCCAGGCGCTTCCCGTCATCCTCGTGATCAGCGCGCTCTCGAAGCTGTTTTATCATTGGGGGCTTCTACAGCCCATCGTGCACCTCGTCGGACGGCTGCTGCAGCGTTCGCTCAACGTTACGGGCCCCGTTGCCACGTCCGCCGCAGCCAACATCCTCGTCGGCATGGTGGAGGCACCCTTGTTGGTGCGCCCCTACCTTTTGAACATGAGCCGCGGCGGGCTGTTTGCGACGATGACGGCCGGCATGGCGGGCGTTGCAGGCACGGTCCTAGCGCTCTACGCAACGATCCTCGAACCCGTGCTGCCGGGTGCTGCAGGCCATCTCATCGTCGCCAGCGTAATCTCGGTTCCCGCCGCGCTGATGCTGTCGGCCCTGATGGTGCCGGAAGAGCTATCTCAACCTCCAGGCCCCACCGCGGACGAAACCGCAATCGCAACGGACGCTGCAAGCTCGAGCATGGATGCCATCGCCCAAGGCACGCGCGAAGGAATAGAGCTTCTCGTGAATGTTGCGGCAATGCTCGTCGTGGCTGTCGCGCTGGTGGCGCTCGCCAATCAGCTTCTTGGTTTTGTCGCCTCACCGTTTGGAATCGCGCTGAGCTTCGAACGCATCATGGGCTGGATCTTCGCGCCCCTCGCCTTCTTGATTGGCATCCCGATGGCAGAATGTGCCACCGCCGGTGGCCTGTTGGGGGCCAAGACGGTCCTGAACGAACTCGTTGCCTATCTCCAGCTGAGTGCGCTGCCGGTTGATGCCCTGACGCCTCGCTCCCGCCTGATCATGACCTACGCTTTGTGCGGATTTGCAAATTTGGGCAGCCTCGGCATCCTTGTCGGAGGCATGATTGCGATGGTGCCTCAGCGCCGCGCGGAAATTGTCGCGCTGGGCGCGAAGACGGTCGTTTCGGGAACCCTCGCCACCCTTTTGACGGCAGCTGTCGTGGGCATTCTCACGCCTGCCTGAAAAAACAAAAGCGACAGCCATATGGACTGCCGCTCCAAACATCGCTTCTGGGGAGACCGGCCGAGGCTATGCGGGTGCCCGCCCGGTGGTGCCGAACACGCCCTTGACCCATTCCCCGAGAGAGACCTGCGCCTTCTCGATCGGGCTTTCGCGCTTGGGCTCCTGCTGCAGCAGAGCAGCCTTCGGCAACCAAGTTTCGCCCACATCTCGCTTCGCTTCGGTCAGAGGCTCTTCGGCATCCACCATCGCAAAGCCAGCCGCACGCGCTGCATTCTGCAAGTTCTCAATACCCATGGCACCGCCACTCACACTCACACACTCACGGCATGTTCAACGCAACAACTTGCGCTCACGTTCCTGCAGCTTGCGCCGTTCCTAATGTTATTAAGCGGAGCACATCTGCCGCAGGTCAAGCCGCATTTTGTCCAATTCTGAATTCAGGTTCGCAGCTGCGGAAGGTTTTCTGCAATGCCGCCGCAATAATCCGCACCGCCGTCTCAAGATGAGACAGTTTGGCCTTCTCGTTGCGCATCTACGGCGAAAGTTCTCCCACTTATTGCTGCATCTGCGAGGGGACCAGACATGTTTATTGCCGGCCGCATGCCTGATCTTTGAGTTCGCTGCGGCCACGAGCCCTGTGCGCGCACTATTGTGGCTCCCGTTGAACTGGCATACCATATGCCCAATAAACGAACCGAGAAGAGGCACAACCTCCTCCGGATATAAAAATCGAGGAAACACTGGGGAGTAACGGGCATGACGGTAGCCGCGCAGCCGGTAGCAACAGGGCAGGAAGCCACCGCAGCGATGCGATGGTCGCAGCTGGTCATAGGCGTCATCTGCATGGTGATGATTGCCAACTACCAGTATGGATGGACCTTCTTCGTCCCCGACATCCAGAAGACCTTCGGTTGGGATCGCGCATCCATCCAGATCGCCTTCACGCTCTTCGTTCTATTCGAAACGTGGCTCGTCCCGATTGAAGGCTGGTTCGTCGACAAGTACGGCCCGCGCGTCGTCGTCTTCATCGGCGGCATTCTGTGCGGCATCGGCTGGTGGATGACGTCGCGCGCAACCACTCTTGGCGGCCTCGACGGCTACTACGTGGCAATGATCATTTGCGGCATCGGCGCCGGCGCAGTCTATGGCACCTGCATCGGCAATGCCTTGAAGTGGTTCCCCGATCGTCGCGGCCTCGCTGCAGGTCTGACGGCCGCGGGCTTCGGAGCCGGCTCCGCTCTCACGGTCGTTCCCATCCAGAGCATGATCCAATCGTCTGGCTTCCAGCACACCTTCCTGGTGTTCGGCATCGGGCAAGGCATCATTATCTGCGTGCTCGCCTTCCTGCTCGCGACGCCAAAGCCTGGTCAGGTCCCAGCGGTCAAGGCAAGCACCAACCTGCAGTCGCGTCGCGACTATGCGCCCAACGAGATCATCGGGCCCAACACCTACTGGATTGCCGGCTTTGCCTTCGTGGCCCTCGTCGGCCTGGCGATGTGGATGGCAGGCGCCCTGTTCTACTTCCCGCTGGTGCTCGCCGCGATCATCTTCCTCATCGGCGGAACGATCGTCGCCAGCCGTGGCGAGCCGATCTTCATCCTCATGTACTTCATGTTCGTCATCGTCGGAGCCGGCGGCCTGATGGTGACGGCGAACCTTTCGCCCATCGCCAAGGATCTGAAGATCGACGCCATCCCTGTCTCCCTGTTTGGCCTGACGATGGGCGCGCTCACGTTCGCCGCCACCTTGGACCGCATCCTGAACGGCCTCACACGGCCCTTTTTCGGCTGGATCTCCGACATGATCGGACGCGAGAACACGATGTTCATCGCCTTCGCCATGGAAGGCATCGGCATCTACGCGCTCTACAAGCTGGGCCACGACCCCGTGTGGTTCGTGCTGCTGTCGGGCTTTGTGTTCTTCGCCTGGGGTGAGATCTATTCGCTGTTCCCCTCGACGTGTACGGACACCTTCGGCTCCAAGTTCGCAGCCACCAATGCCGGTCTTCTCTACACGGCCAAGGGCACCGCGGCTTTGCTCGTGCCCTATACGAACTCGATCCAGAAGGCGACAGGCAGCTGGGACATGGTGTTCATCATCGCGGCCGTGGCCAACATCCTGGCCGCCTTGCTTGCACTCGCCGTCCTCAAGCCGTGGCGCCGGCGCGTTATCGAGCGCCTCAACGCTTGACGGGCTGAAGCCAACCTTTAAGTGATGCGAGCGGCATGGGGGCTACCCCGTGCCGCTTTCGTTTTCCGCAGGATGCAGCACATGCTTTTGAAAGCCGTCGTTTTCGATTGGGCCGGCACGCTGATAGACCACGGCTCCCGCGCCCCCTCAATGGCATTCGTCGAAGCATTCCGGCAGTTCGGCGTGCCCTTGACGGAAGAGGAGGCAAGGGCGCCCATGGGCTTGCCCAAGCGCGACCACATCATGGCGCTGCTCGATACCGCGCCCATCGGTGAGCGCTGGCGCCACGCCCATGGCGCTTCCCACACGGCCACCGACATCGACCGCATCTTCGCGGTTTTCGAACCGATCAACACCGCCATCGCCGCGGAAGTATGCGACGCCATCCCTGGCGCACGGGAAGCCTTGCAAGAGGTCCGCAAGCGGGGCCTCAAGATCGGGTCCACTACCGGCTACACGCGCCAGATCATGGCAGCCGTGATACCTGCGGCGGCATCCAGTGGCATCGCAATCGAAAGCATCGTCTGCGCCGGCGACACGGCGTCGGGTCGCCCGGGCCCGCTTATGATGTACAAGACCTTCCTCGATCTCGACGTGTGGCCGGCACGAAGCGTCGTCAAAGTCGACGACACGGAGGCCGGCATTGCCGAAGGTCTCGCAGCCGGATGCTGGACGATCGGCGTCACGCTGTCCGGCAATGCGGTTGGCTTGTCGCTGGAAGAATTGACGCGCCTCTCCGCGACGGACGTGGATAATCTTCGCAAGAGGGCAACGCAACGCCTGTTGGACGCAGGCGCTCATCTCGTCATCGACAGCGTCGCCCACCTGATGCCAGCCCTCGACACGATCGAGGCAAGGCTTGAACAAGGCATCGGCCCGTGAGGGCAGCAGGAACCGCCACGCCTCACGGGGCTCGACCAACGGCACCCACGGCGCCGTCCATTCGCGTCAATGATTACCACCGGCGCCACCAAGACACCTGCCCGTCATGCTTCTCGCGATAGACGTTGCGGCTCGCCTGGTTGAGCGCACGATTGATCTCGTACTGCTCGTGCCGGCTGATGTGGCCGTCACGCAAGGCATTGCGCTCCATCTCGGCGATGCGGCGCTGCTCGGCCTGTAGGCGCCACTTCTCCAACAGCGTCAACTCTCCCGCGTGGCGGCCTGCACGAATGCGCGCGGCTTCCTCTGCACGGCGCGCTTCGATCTGCGCCCGGCGATAGTCGGTGGGGTTGTCGTAGGCGCCGGCCACGCCGGCAGAAGTCGCAAGCATTGCGATGGCGAGAAGGACGGGGGCTTTCATGGCACTCACTCTTGGGGTGGATCGACATTTCCTCACCGGACACCATTGCCCGGCTTCCCACTCAAATTGCCAAACTGCGCCTGAATTGCCCCTGAACCTTCCGTTTGCCTGCCGTTCATCGCTTCACCTCGCCACGCGACAGTCTTCACGCCCCTGAATTAGAAGGATTCCAATATGCTGCGGTCGCGGCTTTATTCTTGACAAATTGCGTCAGCTTTTATTTTGTGAGCCGCGATCGACACTCAAGATCACCTGTACACTGGCTGCAAAGCACGACCTGGAGACATACACATGCAAATTATCAGAGCACGCAAATCTGGCCTTGCATCCAGCTCTCTGGCGCTTGTCCTCGCGCTCCTGGGCGCATCGTCTTCGCAGGCACAGGGCGAGGTGAACATCTATTCCTATCGGGAGCCTCAGCTCATCGATCCGCTTCTCAAGGCCTTCACCCAGAAGACCGGCATCAAGACCAACGTTGTTTATGCCTCCGCCGGCCTCAACGAGCGCCTCGCGGCCGAAGGCCCCAACAGCCCCGCCGATCTGCTGTTCACAGTCGATGCCGGCCGGCTTGCCGAGGCGAAAAATGCCGGCCTCACGCAACCGGTCGACGACGCCACCATCAAGGCCAATGTCCCCTCCCAGTTCCGCGATGCTGCCGACAACTGGTTCGGCATCACCATGCGCGCCCGCATCGTGTACGCGTCGAAAGAGCGCGTGAAGCAGGACACCATCACTTACGAGGAACTTGCCGATCCGAAGTGGAAAGGCCGCGTATGCCTCCGGTCCGGCCAGCACGTTTACAACACGTCACTGATCGCCACGATGATCGCCAACAAGGGTGAGGCATTTACAGAGAGCTGGCTCAACGGCGTGAAGCAGAACCTGGCCCACAAGCCGGCCGGTGGTGATCGCGAGCAGGCCCGCGACATCGCTTCCGGCAAGTGCGATCTGGCGCTTGGCAACACCTACTACATGGCCCTCATGACCCTGAACGAGAAGAACCCGGAGCAGAAGCAGTGGGCGGCCGCCATCAAGCCCATCTTCCCCAACGCGCAGGACCGGGGCACACACATCAACATCTCCGGCATGGCCATGACGAAGCATGCGCCCAACAAGGCCAATGCCCTGGCCTTGATGCAGTTCCTGTCTTCGGACGACGCGCAAAAGATCTACGCCACTGCCAATAACGAGTACCCCGTGAATCCGAAGGTGGCACCCTCCGACATCGTCAAGAGCTGGGGCACTTTGAAGCCCGACCCCCTTCCGCTGGAAAACATCGCCAAGTACCGCAAGCGCGCTTCGGAACTGGTGGACAAAGTGAACTTCGACGCGGGCCCCAATTCCTGATCCGAATTAAGCGCGAAATATAGCAAGCCCGCGCGCAGCATTGTTCTGCCTCACCCTTCCCCTAGCGGGAAGGGAAGGCAGTGGCGATTAGAGGTTCGGCCCCGAATTCCCAAGCGGGGCTCCGCTGCGTTCGCCCCCGCCGCTGCCACTGGATTGTCCCGAACCCAATGCTCGGAGGCGGCGCTCCGCCGCCCCCACCCCTTCTTGTTGCGCCAGCACAGGGGTGATATGAGGGCCGGCCGTTACTTCAGGCATCCTACTCATTTCAACGAGATAGCCCATGTCCACAGCAGCCGGGCGCGCCAGCGCAACGACACCGGATTTCTTTTCCGCTCCCTTGAGCGTGGCTGACCCGTTGGTGGCAGGGATTGTCGGTCGCGAGTTGGAGCGCCAGCGGCACGAGATCGAACTCATTGCTTCTGAGAACTTCGTATCGCGGGCCGTCTTGGAGGCGGTCGGCACAGTCCTCACGAACAAATACGCCGAAGGGTACCCCGGCAATCGCTATTACGGCGGCTGCCACGTGGTGGACGAGGTGGAGACACTTGCCATCGAACGCGCCAAGCAGCTGTTTGGGTGCGGCTTCGCCAACGTCCAGCCGCACTCGGGAAGCACGGCGAACCAGGCCGTGTTCCTTGCGCTCATGAAGCCGGGCGACACCTTCATGGGGCTCAGCCTCGACACGGGCGGCCATCTCACGCACGGCTCGTCCGTCAATCTTTCCGGCAAATGGTTCAAGGTTGTCCCCTACAAGGTTCGCCGCCAGGATCACCGCATCGACATGGACGAGGTTCGCGACCTCGCGCGTGAACACAAACCGAAAGTGATCGTGGCGGGTGGCAGCGCCTATCCCCGCACCATCGACTTCGCGCGCTTCCGCGAGATCGCCGACGAGGTCGGTGCATTTTTGATGGTGGACATGGCGCATTTCGCAGGCCTCGTTGCAGGCGGCGCGCATCCCTCACCCTTCCCCCATGCCCACGTCGCAACAACCACGACGCACAAAACACTGCGCGGCCCGCGCGGGGCGCTTATCCTGACCAACGACCCAGCGCTCGCCAAGAAGATCAACTCCGCTGTCTTCCCGGGGATCCAGGGCGGACCGCTCATGCACGTCATCGCCGGCAAGGCGGTGGCCTTCGGCGAGGCTCTGAAGCCCGAGTTCAAGGTCTACGCGCGCAATGTCGTCGACAACGCCAAGGCCATGGGAGATGTGCTTCTGGGAGCAGGTTACGATCTCGTCTCAGGTGGCACCGATACGCACTTGAGCCTTGTCGACCTCCGCCCGAAGAAGCTGACCGGCAACATCGCCGAGAAGGCACTGGGCCGCGCCCATATCACCGTCAACAAGAACGCCATTCCTTTCGATCCGGAAAAACCCCAGGTCACTTCGGGCGTGCGCATCGGCTCCCCGGCCGGCACCAGCCGCGGCTTCGGAGCAGCCGAATTCCGCGAAATTGGCCGCCTGTTTGTCGAAGTGCTGGATGGGCTTGCCAAGAATGGCGAGGCAGGAAACGGCAGTGTGGAAGCCCACGTGAAGGCCGAGGTCGAGCAGCTCTGCCGGCGCTTCCCCCTTTACGCCTGACCGCACAGACAGTAGGGAGGCTCTTGCCGCCGCGGCACCGCACCCTGCGGCCGCCGGGCGAGGCGCTGTCCCACGCTTGAAGGCTCCAGGATCCCATGCGTTGTCCCTACTGCGGCGGCGAGAACACCCAGGTCAAGGACAGCCGTCCCACCGAGGAAAACCAGGCCATTCGCCGCCGCCGCAACTGCGAGGACTGCGGCGGGCGCTTCACCACTTTCGAAAGGGTGCAGCTGCGTGAGATCATGGTCCTCAAGCGGTCCGGTCGGCGCGTCCCCTTCGACCGCGAAAAGCTGTCACGGTCGATCGAGGTTGCGCTGAGGAAGCGTCCGATCCAGCAGGAGCGCGTGGAACGGATGGTATCGGGCATCGTCCGCCAACTCGAAAGCCTCGGCGAAAGCGAGATTACCTCGTCCGCAGTCGGCGAACTTGTTATGGAGGCACTCAAGGGCCTCGACCCGGTCGCCTACGTGCGCTTTGCTTCCGTTTATCGCGATTTTCGCCACGCTGCGGATTTCCACGAGGTTCTGGGCGAGATCGCCCAGCCGATCTCCAAGGATATTGCAATTGGCGCCGAGGAGGTCCGCGGCTCGCCTGCCGCAGAACATGACGATGCCGACGTCGGAAAGCGCTGATCCCTGATGGCGCTCTCTCCCCAGTCATTAGCAATCCCGCTGCAAGGCCCCGAGGCCGACGTGCGCTACATGCGCATTGCACTGTCTCTTGCTCGCCGCATGCTGGGTGCGACAGCCCCCAATCCAGCCGTCGGCGCCTTGATCGTCGACGAGACGACGGGCGAGATCATCGCGCGCGGCTGGACAGAGGTTGGCGGCCGACCCCACGCCGAGACACAGGCCATCCAAAGAGCGGGCGCGCGCGCACGCGGCAAGACGATGTACGTCACGCTGGAGCCCTGTTCACACCACGGCAAGACGCCCCCTTGCGCAGAAGCGATCGTGGCCGCTGGCCTGGGCCGCGTTGTCTGCGCCATCGATGATCCCGACGAACGCGTTTCCGGTCGCGGCATCGCACTCCTCCATGCTGCCGGCATCGACATGACGCTCAGCGTCTGCGCAAGCGAGGGACGCTGGGTCGCCGCTGGCCACATCACGCGTGTCCAGGCGAAGCGGCCGCTCGTGACGCTCAAGCTGGCGGTAAGCGCGGATGAGCGCATCGCCCGCGGCACTGGCAAGCCGACCTGGGTCACTGGCCCCGATGCAAGGGCCCGCGCCCATCTCTTGCGCGCGCAGTCAGATGCCATTCTCGTTGGCCGGCAAACCGTCGTCGATGACGATCCGGAACTCAACTGCCGCCTGCCGGGCCTCGAGACGCGATCACCGCGTCGCTACGTGATCGACAGCAAGCTTGCACTGCCCCCGGACTGCAGGGTGTTCCGCGAAGGGCCCGGCGGTCCTGCCACAGTGCTCGCCCGGCGCGACGCGCAATTGCCGCCCCACCTTTCCGAGGCGCGCGTCCGTCGTGTCGGGCTCACGCCGGACGGCCGGCTTAATCTGCGCCAGGTCTTGCGCGCCGTCGCCGATGACGGCATTACCCGACTACTCATCGAAGGCGGCCCCACCACGGCAAGAGCCTTCCTCGATGCCGGCTTTGTCGACGAAGTCGTCGTCTTCAAAGGCACAGGCGTGCTTGGCGCCGAGGGCATGCTGCCGCTGGAGACCCGCGGTCTCGCCGAGCTTTCGGATGCGGGCCTCTGGCGTATCACGGACCAGCGCCAGGTCGGCACCGACAGTTTCACCACCTACCGCTCACGACGCCACGACTGAAGAGCAATCCCATGTCCATCCCTGCGCCCACGAACCCCTTCCGCTACTATCTACGCGTTCGCTTCCAGGAGTGCGATGCTCAGCACGTGGTCTTCAATGCGCGCTATGGCGACTATGCCGATCTCGCGTGCTTCGAATTCATGCGGGCGGCGCTTCCGAACGCGAGCGACGCCTTTGACGGCTCATTCGAGATGCAGACGGTCAAGCAGATCGTCGAATGGAAAGCGCCCGCTCGTTTCGACGACGTGCTCGAAGCCACGATCTGGGTCAGCCGGTTCGGCACGACTTCTTTTGAGTTGACGGTGAGGCTGCGCCGCGCGAGCGCCGGGGAAAGCGAGCCCATCGTTACCATCACCACCACCTACGTCCACGTGGACAACAAGACGTGGAGTAAGAAGGCGGTGCCGCCTCACATGCGGGAGGCGTTGGAAAACGGCGCCCGCAGCCTTGCCACCGATCACGCCGCCTACTTCACGCGCACCGATACGCCTGCACGCCCGCGCACCTGAGCCATACACGCCGTCAATCAGGCCTCAGGCTGGGCACCGGAACGGGATAAAGCCCCGTCTCGCCCAGCAGCAGGACGGCTGTTGCCGCGAGCATCGGAAACAGCGGCGCAAAAGCGCTGTCCAGAACGTTGAGGCCACCTGCGAAGGCACCAAACGCCGGCATCACCACGCGCCCGCCGTCGCCGATGAAGCAGCGACGGCGCAATGTCATGCCGCGGCCCGCGATCCGCGCCACGGGGTGCAGATGCCCGGCGATCTCGTGGCTTTCCCGTCCCTCGCGCGGTGCATGGCGCAGCGCGACACCGTCGATTTGGAGTTCGGGCGCTACGGAACCACCTACGCGCGCCGCAATCCGCGGGTCATGATTACCCGTGATCCAGATCCATTCGCGCTGCCTTTGCATGCTGGCAAGCGTATCAACGTCAACTTGCGAAATTTCGTCCGCACCGCGCTCGGAATGAAAGCTGTCGCCAAGTGCGATCACGCGCACCGGCTCGTACCGCGCCACGGCATCCGCAAGGCGCCGCAGCGTTTCCCGCGTGTCATAAGGCGGCAGGAAGGCCCCGCGACCCGCATAGTGCGCGCCCTTTTCGAGATGGAGATCTGCCACGAGAAGCGTGCGCTGCGCGGGCCAATAGAGCACCCCGCAGGCATCTGCGACGAGACTCGCTTCTCCCACCTTCATGCATTGTGCCGTCACATCCACGATAAGGTGCGCCCTGGCCCCCATCAAGTCTCGCCCCCCCCTCAACGCCTCCGGCTCGGACTAAGCCATGCCCATCTGCTTAGCAGCCGTTTCCCCGATGGCCTCCCGAATGAGCTCGGCTGCGCTCTCGCGCAGGACGTCCTCGGCCACGCTGCCCCCATAAACCATCTCCCGCCCGATCTCCAACATCACCG
>JBDHTJ010000095.1:0-20213 GCA_039808585.1 Hyphomicrobiaceae bacterium
CGATGGAACGGAAGTGACTGTAGTTTCTGGCCAACGTTGAAAGCTTACTGCCGCGTACGCTCTGGAGGATCCGGATGAAACACCTGAAGCTTGTTGCAATGCTCATTGTGCTCTTGGCGCAGGCCTTCCCGGCCATGGCACAGGAGAAACTTGTCGTCAGTATCTGGGGCGGTAGCTGGCGCGATCTCGTCGCCGAAACCGCGGCGAAGAAGTTCACGGCCGATACCGGCGTCGCGGTGGAGTTCATTACCGGCGGCACCATCGATCGCCTCAACAAGGCGAAGCTGGCCAAGGGCAACCCCGAGGCCGACATCAACTTCACGACCTCGCATGTCGGCTGGCTCTATGCCACCGACGACCTCTACGAGACACTCGATCTGTCGAAGATCCCCAATGCCGCCAACCTGGTGCCGGAGGCAAAGATCAGCCCTTATCACCTCGGCACCTGGGCCTACGTCTATACCATCGGCTACCGGCCGGATCTCGTGAAGGACATCAAGTTCCAAAGCTGGAACGACCTGTGGAAGCCCGAGATGAAGGGCAAGCTCGCCGCTCCTGATTTCGACCCCAGCCATCTCGTGGTGGTCTCGGCGATGCTCTCGGGCGGTGATGCGGCGACGTGGGAGAAGGGGCAGGAGAAGCTGAAGGCGCTGAAGCCCAGCTTCAAGGCCTTCTACACCAACGACGCCAACAGCCAGCAGTTGATCGCCTCGGGCGAGACGCCGGTTCAGGTGATCCTGTCTATGAATGCCCACTACATGATGAGCCAGGGCGTGCCGATCGAGATCGTGATCCCCAAGGAGGGCGCTGTTCTCGGTATCGACACGGTGGCGATCTTCAAGGGCACCAAGAAGGCTGAGCTCGCCTACAAGTTCATCAACACCATGCTCGATCCGGCGATCCAGTCGGAAGCTGCGAAGATGAAGAAGGCGAGCCCCGTGGTAACGAACGCGAAGCTCGACCCCGCGGTTGCAAAGCTCCCGGGCGTGTTCACCACGCCTGAGCAGTGGAAAACCCAGGCCATTATCGTGGACCACAAGCTGCGCGGATCGAAGACCGGCGAGTGGCGCAAGTGGTTCGCCGAGAACATCATGAACTGAGAAACGCCGCGGCGAAGGGGAAACGATGCAGGTGAAATCGCGACCCTTTCTCGCCGCGTTCGTCACGCCCGCCGCGCTCTGCGCGGCGGGTCTCGTGGCGGCGCTGCTCGCCATTCTGCAGTACAGCGTCCGGGCGCACGTGCCAGGCTCGCTCGAACCCGGCGCCTATACGCTCGCCAACTTCGTGGCCTTGCTGAAGCCGCTCTACCTGCGCGTCTTCCTCGATACCGCATGGATCTGCCTGCTCACCGCCTTTGCGACGCTGCTCGCGGGCTACCCCATCGCCTATGCGCTGGTGCACGCCAAACGCCCGTTCGTGAAGGGTCTGATCCTCATCATCGTCGTGACGCCACTGTTCCTGGGCGAAATCGTGCGCACCTATTCCTGGGTGATCGTCCTCGGCAACAACGGCTTCATCAACTCGCTGCTCTTGAAGCTCGGCCTCGTGGAGAAGCCGGTACAGTTCATGTTCACCACCTTCGGCGTCGTGCTCGCGCTTGTGCACGTGACATTGCCGGTGATGGTGATCATGCTGGCGGCGGCCCTTGCCCACATTGATCCCGCCTACGAACGCGCGGCTGCAAGCCTGGGTGCCACCCCGATGCGGGGCTTCCTCACCGTCACTCTGCCGCTCTCCGCCCCCGGCATCATTGCCGGCGTTACGACCGCATTCGCCTGGACCTTCAGCGCCTTCGCAACGCCGCAGCTGATCGGCGGCGGCCGCGTGAACATGGTGTCGAACCTCGTCTACCAGCTGGGTTTTGCGAGCTTCAATTTCCCCTTCGCCGCGGCGCTTTCCGTAGCCGGCCTCGCCATGACCTTTGCGCTGCTCGGCCTGATACGGCTCGGCACGCGTCGTTTCGAAAGCGCGGCGCAGCACTGACATGAGCGCATTCGCCCTCCATTCGCTGCCCGGCCGCCTGTCACGCCTGTTCGTCGTGGCCGTGATCGGCTTCCTCATCCTGCCGCTGCTGGTGGTGACGATCGCCGCTTTCAACGACAAGGCCCTGCTTGCCTTCCCGCCCGAGAAGCTGTCGCTGCGCTGGTTCACCAGGGCGCTCACCTACGATGATTTCCGCACCGGCTTCTGGAATGGACTGACGGTGACGGTGTGGGCCTCCTCCATTGCCCTCTTCATCGGCGCCGCCTTCGCTTTCGCCCTCGACCGCTACGAGTTCCGCCTGAAGCGGACCATCGAGGCCATCTTGCTGTCTTCCCTGATCATCCCGCACTTCACGATCGGCTTGGGCTTCCTCATCATCGCCGCGCAGATCGGCATGGCCCGCGGCTTCGCCATCGTCGTCACGGCCCACGTGGTGCTGGTGCTGCCCTTCGTTCTGCGCAGTGTCTACGTCTCGCTGCGGAACTTCGACCGGCGGCTCGAGCAGGCGGCCGCCAGTCTCGGCGCGCCTCCCGGTCGCGTTCTCGTCACCGTGACCGTGCCGTTGCTGCTGCCTGGCCTCGTCAGCGGCTGGCTGCTCGCCGCAATCCTGTCCTTCAACGAGTTCACCGCCTCGCTTTTCGTCACCGGGCAGCGCACGCAGACACTGCCGGTCGCGATGTACAACTACGTGCGCGAGTATGCCGATCCGTCCATGGCGGCGATCTCCGTGCTCTACATCGCGGCGACGGCTGTGCTCCTCACCTTCGCCAATCTCTATCTGGGCCTCGGGAAAGTCTTGAATGTCGAGCAGCCGCGCTAGTGCACCTGCCGTTTCGCTGCGCGACGTGACCAAGGCCTTCGGCACGGTCACGGCGCTGAAAGCGACGTCGCTCGACATCCGCCAGGGCGAGCTGATGACGCTGCTCGGTCCCTCGGGCTGCGGAAAGACCACGCTCCTCAACATCGTCGCAGGCTTCCTCTCCGCCGATGCGGGCGAGGTGAGTATCGCAGATCGCCGCGTCAACGACGTGCCGACGTTCCAGCGCGAAATCGGCATGATGTTCCAGAGCTACGCGCTGTTCCCGCACATGACGGTGGAGGCCAACGTCGGATACGGCCTCAGGATGCGGGGAATGGCCAAGGCCGAAATCCGCAAGCGCGTTGCCGATGTGCTGGCACTCGTCAAGCTCACCGGACTGGAAGGCCGCAAGCCCAGCCAGCTCTCGGGCGGGCAGCAGCAGCGCATCGCGCTTGCCCGCGCCCTCGTCATCGAGCCGAAGGTTCTGCTGCTCGACGAGCCGTTCTCTGCGCTCGACAAGGCTCTGCGCGGTTCCATGCAGATCGAGCTCAAGGACATCCAGCGGAAGCTTGGCATCGCCACCATCTTCGTCACGCACGATCAGGGCGAGGCCTTGAGCCTGTCCGATCGCCTCGCCGTGATGTCGGAGGGGGCAATCCGTCAGGTGGGGACGCCGGAGGAAGTTTATGCCGCTCCCGCCGATCGCTTCGTTGCCTCCTTCATCGGCGACGTGAACGTGCTTCCGGGCGTAGTGCGCACTCTCGATGATGGGCACGTCGGCGTCGACGTCGGCACGGCGCGTGTGCGCATCCCGCGCAGCAGGTTGGCGAAGGCCGAGCCGGGCATGCCGGTCGACGTGTTCGTACGGCCCGAGCAGGTGTCGATCGTCCCCCCGTCCGAGGGCGCGGCGCTCACCGGCCGCGTGCACGCGAGTGTGTTTCAGGGGGGGCATACCGATGTACTCGTCGACATCGGCCCCGAAGACGTGCCGCCGGTGCTGGTCCGCCTTGCGGGGGCCGTGCAGACGAGCCGGTGGCGTACGGGAGATGCAGCGGGCATCGCACTCGCGGCAGAAGATTTGCTGGCGTTCCCCAAGGGTGTGTGAGACGCCAGCCTGTTACGCAGCAAGAACAACGAACAAGCAGGAAGCGCGGCCAGGGCCATGAAGACCGAGAAAACAGCGAGGACCAGGAAGCGGGGCAGCGTATCAGCGGCGTATCTTTCGCTGCTGTCGAGCCGCGGTGTGGATGTGATCTTCGGCAACGCCGGCACGGATTTCTCGCCGCTGATCGAAGCCTACGCCCAACTCGAGCAGCAGGGCGCCCCCGTGCCCCGTCCCATCATCGCCACCCACGAGAACCTCGCCGTCACCATGGCGCACGGATATGGCATGATCAGCCGTCGCATCCCGGCGGTGATGGTGCACGTGAGTGTCGGCACGGCAAACCTCGTCTGCGGCGCCATGAATGCCGCGCGCGAGAACGTCGGCATCCTGCTCACGGCTGGCCGCACGCCGCTCACCGAGGGCGGGCGGCTTGGCGCGCGCGATGGCTACATCCACTGGGCACAGGAGATGTACGACCAGGCAGGCATGCTGCGCGAGATCGTAAAGTGGGATTACGAGCTGCGCAGCGCCGATCAGCTCGAGACGGTGGTGGACCGCGCCGTTTCGATAGCGGCCAGCGAACCGCGCGGCCCCGTCTACCTGAGCCTGCCGCGCGAAGTGCTGGCGGAAGAGGGGCCGGCCGCCATCTCTGCCGCGCCGCGGGTGGCAGCCGCAGCGGCAGGCGCGCCCGATCCCAAGGCGCTCGCCGAGGCGGCAGCCCTGCTGGCGTCCGCCAGGAAGCCGCTCATCGTGACGTGCAATGCCGGCCGGCTGCCCTCCGGGTTCGCCGCGCTTGCAGCCTTCGCGGAACGCCATGCCATTCCCGTGATCCAGCACAAGCCGCGGTACCTCTCGCTGCCGACGACGCATCCGATGTATCTGGGCACCGAGCCGAAACGGCTTGTGCCCGATGCCGATCTGGTGATCGCGCTGGAATGCGACGTTCCCTGGATGCCCGTGCAGGCCTCCCCGCGCCCCGGCACCAAGATCATCCACGCCGGCGTGGATCCGTTGCACACCGGCATTCCCATCCGCGGCTACTCGAGCGACGTGACGCTTGCGGGCGACACGGCGCTGATCCTAGACGGCCTGTCGGCGGCGCTGGGCACGCCTGCGCCGGCAACCGTGGCAGCGCGGCGGAAATGGGTGGAACCGCATCGCCGCGCGCTGGAGAAGGAGATCGCCACCACCCGCAAGGCGGCCGCCACGTCGACGCCTATTCATGCCGCGTGGGCGAGCCACTGCATCAGCGAGGCGAAGGAGAACGACGCGATCCTCGTCAACGAATATACGCTGATGCTCGACCACGCGCAGTTCGAACTGCCGGACTGCTACTTCGGTTCGAGTGCGGCTTCCGGGCTCGGTTGGGGTGCGGGCGCGGCCCTCGGCGCCAAGCTCGCGGCCCCTGACCGGCAGGTGATCGCGGTGCTGGGCGACGGCGCTTATCTCTTCGCCAATCCGGTCGCCGTGCATCATGCGGCCACCCTGCACGAGTTGCCCGTCCTGTTCGTGGTGATGAACAATTCCATGTGGGGCGCGGTGCATCATTTCACGCGCGCCATGTATCCGGAAGGGGCGGCCGCGCGCGCAAACCAGCAGGTGTTCACCCATCTCGACAAGCTGCCGGCATTCGAGGATGTGGCGCGCGCCGCTGGCGGCTACGGCGAGCGCGTGGAGCGGCCGGAGGATCTCCCCGCTGCCATCGAGCGCGCCCTGAAGGTGATGCGCGACGAGAAACGGCACGCGCTCCTCAACGTGATTTGCCGCGCGTGAAGGCATCGCGCGATCCGCGCGCGCCAAGCCGCGACTCTCGTTATGCTGCGGGCGCGGGTAGGGCTCGCTGCGGGTCGAGACGGTAGGGAGGAGATGCAATGCGAATGCTTCTCGCTGCGGGCGTGCTGTGTCTGTCGGCCTCCGTTGCCGATGCCGGCACCCGATGCCCTCCCGGCACCTACGTGGCCCGATACAGCTTCGGGATCTGGGTTTGCAAGCAGCGGACCGACCCACGCTGGGCCTGTCCGCCCCGCCACTATCTCACCGAAGACATCTGGGGCGTTCCGGCCTGCAAGCCCCTTTCCCGCCTGCACCATCGAAGCCGTTAGGCACTGCGCCGTCGCCGGCTTGCTCCTCCATTTGCTTGATGGCCGCGAGCCATGCATTGTTCACCTCGGATTGAAGTCGGCCTCATTGGCTGCGCGTGATCAGGGGACTTGTCTTGCAAGAGCAGGCAATCGATAAGGCTGCGGAAACGATCTGGCAGCTTTGGCAACAGGGCGGTGTCATCGGCGCACTTCCAGAGGCTGTTCGGCCTGCGAACCGCGCCGAGGGATACGCCATCCAGGCCAGGCTGGATGAGATCAGCGGCCGCACGTGCGTCGGGTGGAAGATCGCGGCGACGAGCTTTGCCGGGCAGCAGCATATCGGCGTGAGCGGACCGCTCGCGGGCCGCATCTTCGCTGCACGCCTGCATGAAGATGGCGCCACCGTGTCGCTTGCCGGTAACCGCATGCTGGTTGCAGAGCCGGAGTTCGCCTTCCGCTTCCGCGCAGCGCTTCCCCCCCGCTCGGCCCCCTATGCAACGGCCGAGATCCTTGAGGCGGTCGGAACGCTGCATCTTGCGCTCGAGCTGCCGAACTCGCGGTTTGCGGATTTCGCCAAGGTCGGCGAGCCGACGCTCATCGCGGACGACGCCTGCGCACACCTGCTCGTGCTCGGCAAAGCCGTGCAAGCAGACTGGAGATCCCGCGACCTCTCGCGGCATGAAGTGCATGCGCGTGTCGGTGAGCGCTATGAGCGTGAGGGCATCGGGGCCAATGTGCTGGGCGATCCGCGCACCGCCTTGACCTGGATCGTGAATGAACTGAGCGCGCTCGGCATCGGTCTGAAGCCCGGCGAGTTCGTGACCACCGGCACGTGCATGGTGCCGCTCGAGATCGAGCCGGGGGATCACGTGTCGGCTGATTTCGGAGTGCTCGGCACGATCGGCGTCTCTTGCGCCGCTTGATCATCGCGCAAAACGCGAGCGCCTACGTCCTGCGGCGGATGCGCCAGATGAAGACGTCGTCGCCGTAGTCGAGACGGGCGAGCGTCTCGAGCACCAGGAACCTGTCGTGCACCGCAAGCGCACCCTCCAGCAGGCCGTTCCACGCCTCGAAGATCGCCGGCGACAGCGGCGCAATCCCGCGCATCAGGCGCCATGAAGGCCGATGCACTTCGACCGATGTGCCAGCCGCCATCACCTGCGCGGTATCGCCTTCGCCTGCGGCCAAAGCGATCATCAAGCGGCCGAATGCTTCAGCGCCGCCGCGTTCAACGCCGAGCTTCGCGGCCGTATCGCGATAAAGCTGCGCCCCGACGAGACGCGCCGCCGTACGCCCCAGATGCGCGGCCTCTGCCGGCCCGAACAGCTCGACGAGCCGTGGCAGTCCTGAGCGAATGTACTCCATCGCGTAATTGCGCTCCGCCTTGGCGAGGCGTTCCGCGGGCCACTGGTCTGACGCAAGCTTCGGGGCCGCATCGGGATCGAAGGGCGGGGGCAACTCGCCTGGACTGAACTTCAATCTCTCGTCTATAGCGAGATCCCGCTCGTGCTCGAGAAAGTAGCCGGAAAGGCCGTGCTGCCCATCAGTGGTTTGCGCCGTGCAGACAAAGCCCAGGCGCGGATTTCCGAGAGACACGCCGTTGTGGGCATACCAGCCGGTGAGAAATCCGCGCGAAACCTCGCTTGGCACGCCGCAGATGCTGGCACCGGGATAGATCCAGCGCGGCGGCACGAAATTCACCCAGGCCTTCCGGTCGCTCTCGCGCATGAACTCCACCTCGACGCCGCCGATCGAGTTCGAGAGGTAATGGTAGGCCGCGCAGGCCACTGCATCGGGCATCGCTTCGAGGCCCAGCTTAGAAAAGCTCGACAGGAACTTCTCATGATGCTGATGCCGGAAGAGATGGTGCACCCACCGCGCTGCGGCCGGCGCGCCGGCCCGCGTAACGAGCGTCAGAATGAGGCCCGTGAAATAGGCGTGGTAGAGTTCGGCGACAGCCTTTGCAGCGCGCGGCCCGTGCGCAGGATCGTCTCGCATTCGATGCCCTCCCGGAATTTTCTTCAAGCAACCATGCATGGATTTCGCCTTCGGGCCAGCCATGAGGCGCCTGCGTTGCGAAAGCCTTTGCCGAGTGAAGCCAGCCGCGGCATTGTTCAGATTATAATGATCTTGCACCAGGAGGTTCCGATGCCTGCAGCCAGACGTCGCGTGACAAGCCCTCATGTCGCCGAACCTCCTCCCGGTCGCTGGTCGAACTGTATCGTCGTCGGCGACGTTTGCTATGTCTCCGGCATGACCTCGCGGGCGAACGACGGCAAGACCATCGAGGGCGCCGATGCCTATGAGCAGTCAAAGGTCATATTCGGCAAGATCAAGCACATGGTCGAGGCGGCCGGTGGCGCCATGGGTGATGTGACGAAGCTCGTGATCTATTGCACGAGCATCCGTGACAACACCCAGGTCTGGCGCGCACGCCAGGAGTTCTTCAGCGGCGATTTCCCCGTGAGCACGCTTGTCGGTGTGAAAGAACTGGGCACACCCGACACGCTTGTCGAGATCGAAGCCATTGCGCACATCGGCTCCGGCAAGGGCTGATTGTCTGTTGCGAGGCAGTGCTCTTGCGAGATGCGGGCAAGCGCAAGAGGGCGAAACATTGCGCCCTCTGTGAGAGATACTTTGCAGATGTGAGCTTGGCTGCTCGGCTTCGAACGGCGTCTTCACCTGCACTTGCGGTTCCCCCGATCCCCGAAACCGCGCGGCAGATTTTATTGCAGTGGAACGAAAGCTCTCGCTCAAGGTTAGCTGTCAGCGACGTCAATTTCTCAGGATCTCGGCGGGAGGAGACCTATGCCGGCCGCAACGGGGAGCGATGCCAGGATCTCGATTGGCCTACCCGGCTTGGACGATATCCTCGGCGGTGGCCTGGACCCAAACCGGCTCTACCTGATCGAAGGTGCGCCTGGCTCCGGCAAGACCACGCTCGCGCTGCAGTTTCTGCTCGAGGGCGTAAATAGCGGTGAGAAGGTTCTCTACATCACGCTTTCCGAAAGCGAGGATGAGCTGCGCTTGGTGGCGCGGAGGCATGGATGGTCGCTCGAGGGCGTACCTGTGTTCCAGCTTGTCCCGCCCGAGGCGACCTACGGGCCTGACCAGGAAGTTACCTTGTTCCATCCCTCAGAGACGGAACTCGGCGAGACCACCAACATGATCTTCGAGCAGGTCCGGCAGATTGCACCGACCCGCGTGGTGTTCGACAGCCTTTCCGAAATGCGGCTTCTCGCACAAAATTCACTGCGTTACCGCCGCCAGATACTGGCGCTGAAGCATTTCTTTGCAGGGCGCAAGTGCACCGTTCTCCTGCTTGATGATTTTTCCTCCAATGCAGAAGATCTCCAGCTTCACTCGATCGCCCACGGTGTCATCCTGCTCGAGCAGATAGCCTTGGACTACGGCGCGGAGCGCCGACGGCTGCGCGTGACGAAGATGCGCGGCATCCAGTTTCGCGGTGGTTTCCATGATTTCACCATCCAACGCGGCGGCCTTGCCATCTATCCGCGGCTGGTTGCTGCCGAGCATCACAGGGAGTTTCACGGCGAACCGATCGGCAGTGGCTCGGAGGGGCTCGATACTCTTTTGGGCGGTGGTTTGCATCGCGGCACGAGTGCCCTGTTCATAGGCGGGGCTGGCGTAGGCAAATCCACTGCTGCCTTGGCATATGGCGTAGCGGCAGCGGACCGCGGTGAACACGCCGTACTGTTCGCGTTCGACGAGGGTCTGGGAACCATATTCGCGCGGTCGGACGGGCTTGGGATATCGCTGCGCCCGCACGTGGAGGCCGGCCGCATCGAGATCCGCCAGATCGATCCGGCCGAGATGTCGCCGGGAGAATTCGCCGCCGTCGTTCGTGATTCAGTCGAACAGCGGAATGCCCGGGTTGTGATCATCGACAGCCTGAATGGATATCTGAATGCCATGCCGAATGAGAAGTTTCTCATCCTGCAGATGCACGAACTCCTGAGCTATCTCAATCAGCTGGGCGTCGTGACCATCCTGGTGTTGGCGCAACACGGGTTGATGGGGCCGATGCAGACGCCGCTGGACATCAGCTACCTGAGCGACACCGTGATCATGCTGCGCTACTTCGAAGTGAACGGTGAAGTGCGCCGGGCCTTCTCCGTGGTCAAGAAGCGAAGTGGCAGTCACGAGCATGCCATCCGCGAATTCCGTTTGTCGAAAGGAGGCTTGATCGTGGGGCCGCCGACACGGGAATTCCGCGGCATCTTCACCGGCACGCCGATCTACACAGGTGACTTGCAACCCTTGATGTCAGATACCGACAATGGCAGCGACCGCTGACCTTCATAATCGTGTGCTCATACTTGCCCCCAGCGGACGGGACGCGGCAGCAGCTGCAGAACAGCTTGCCTCCGCGGGGCTGTCCGTTCACGCGTGCAGAGATGTCGTGGCGTTGATCGATTGCCTCGACCAGGGCGCCGGTGCTGCCGTCATCGCTGAGGAAGGGTTCCGCACCGGCCTGAAGGAACTATCCGATTGGGTCTCGCGGCAGCCGCCGTGGTCGGATTTTCCTTTCGTCGTGCTCACCAGCAGGCACATATATCCCAAGGTCGATGCTCTTCGCGCGCGGTTGCTCGGTTCGCTCGGCAACGTCTCCCTGATGGAACGTCCGCTTTCAGCGGTCTCGTTGATCAGCGCCGTCAGGGCCGGCCTGCGGGCTCGCCGCCGCCAACTCGAAACCCAGACCATCTTGGAAGATTTGCGTGCGAGCGAGGAGCGGCTCCGGCTGTTCATCGAGCATGCACCGGCTGCGTTGGTCATGCTCGATCGAGACATGCGCTATCTTGCGGTAAGCCGGCGGTGGATGAAGGACTTCGGCCTGTCAGGCAGCATCGTTGGCCGCGGCCATTACGAAGTGTTTCCGGAAATCCCGCGCGCATGGAGGGAAAGCCATCAACGCTGTCTCCAGGGCAGGTCGGAAGTGTCGACGGATGATCATCTGCAATTGGCGGACGGTAGATCCTTCTGGTTGAAGCGCGACGTGCGGCCATGGCGGGATAATCAGGGCAGGGTTGGAGGCCTGGTCGTTTCCTGGGAGGACATCACGGGTCGCAAGCAAGCCGAAGAACAGCAGCAGATCTTGATGTTGGAGGTCATGCACCGGACCAAGAACCTGATCGCGGTCATTCAATCAATCGCCCGGGCCACATTCCGCAAGACTGATGACGCCTCGCAAGAAGCCTTTGTCTCTCGTCTCCACGCGCTCGCCAATGCGCACGGCATACTGCTCAATGCGGCCGGGGAAGGGGCCTTGCTGGAAGACATCGTCCGCGGCCAGCTTGCAAGCTTCGCCGGCAGCGTCTCGATTGGAGGCCCGCGCATATTCCTGAAGCCCAATGCGGCACAATCCTTCGCGCTGGTGATCCATGAATTGGCGACCAACGCCTCGAAGCACGGGGCGCTCGCAAGCACTTCCGGGCATGTCGCCGTGACGTGGTCAATTCGCGCGACGGCAGAAAAGTCCACCTTGCATTTTCGCTGGCAGGAGCGAGGCGGACCGCCCATCGCAAAGCCGACGCGCAAGGGCTTCGGCACCGTTCTCCTGGAACACGCCATCGCTGGTGTCGACAGCGCACCGGTCATTGATTTCGGCCCTGCCGGACTGACGTATGAGACGGAAACGGCACTGAGCATGCTTGTCCCGCCGAGCAGGCCTTCGCGTGCCACGGGCGCCGGCAGCGGCGCGCACAATTGAGGCCCATGCGCGCGGTGTCGGCTCTAGGTATGCCCTGCCATCTTCGGTCGGATGGCGTGGGTGATGCCGTCCCTATCGACGACGCGGCCGCCCTTGCAGCCGTGGCGCGCTTTCAATGGCCATTGCTGGTCGAGATGACGGGTTGCGCCGTCAGCATCGGCACTCAGATAACCATCCTCCCAGACGCCATCGCGCAGCCACTGAACCGTATAAAGCATCAGTCCTCCGTCCGGGGCCAAAAGCCTGCCAAGTTTCCCGGCCGGCCGTCGGGCCAGCCCTCGCCCGAAAGTGTCAAATCCTCCAGGAGGCCTTCCGTTCGCGAGCCCACGCAAACGTGATGGCCGCCGACACGGTCCTTTCGGGGGTAGGTTCGGGAGGCTCCGGCGTCTCGGGGGCTGGTCCCGGGCGTTTACTGTTGCCCGCGACAGGCGGTCACGCTCCAGCCCGCGGTTCGACCGAAAAGTGTTGTTCCGGAGGGCAGCCCCCAACCGCCATCCAGGGGAACCTATTGCGCCCGCAGCCGGTTTGACCGGAAGCACCGGGTGACAACCGGGCACAACGGGGACGGCCGACACGGCAATTTTCCCGGTTTCTTGCCGTGACAGCAACGCATTGGTAAGCGCTGACCTGACCCGTTCCCGGTGCGTATTGTCAAAAAATGAATGATATCAACAGTCTTCCGCCTGGGAGTGCTGATGAACAAGCCGCGCGCCAGCCTCAGAAACCAGCGCCTCAGACCCGGCCATCAAGGCGCAACCGACAGGCGTGGCGGGCGCCCGCGGGCCACTCCGGGCGTCTTTTCGTTGGCCAATGCGAAGCAGCGCTATGAGAGGTACGTGGCTCTAGCCAAGGAGGCGCTGCGGGCTGGCGACCGCGTGGAAATGGAGAACTGCTACCAGCATGCGGAACACTATTTTCGCATGATGAGGGATCCAGAGCAGCGATGACAGTGGAAATTCGCGCGCATGAAGCCTAGAAGGTGGCTCTGCATCAGCGAGATAACGGGCAAGCAGATGGGCCGTGGAAGGGATCGTGGAAATAAACGGGACAGGTTCGGAGACGATGACGAACCGTTCTATGAACATGCCGAGTATGTGCCCCAGTCTTTCGGGAGTGGGCCGCAACTCGATGCCACCGTCAAATGGTTCAACGCGTCCAAGGGATTTGGCTTCGTTGAACTCGCCGACGGCAGCGGGGATGCTTTCCTGCACGTGGCCAAGCTCCAGTCCGTAGGGCACGACTCGGTCGAGCCCGGGACCAAGCTCAGCGTTCAGGTTGGACAGGGCCAGAAGGGCCGGCAGGTGGAAGCTGTGCTCTCGGTGGATACGAGCACGGCGGTGGCACCGCGGCGGACGTCAGGCCTTGCACCACGCGCTGGTGGCGGCCGCGATCGGCCGTCAGGCGACATGGGTGCTGCCGTTGAGATCGAAGGCACCGTCAAGTGGTACAATCCGAACAAGGGCTTCGGGTTCGCCGGTTGCGAAGACGGTGATCGCGACGTGTTCATCCACGCCTCTGTGCTCGAGCGGGCGGGCCTGCGCGGCCTCAACGAAGGGCAGCGGGTCGCGATGAAGGTCGTGAAGACGCAGAAGGGTCGCGAGGCCGTTTCGGTGTCGCTGATCTCCTAGCCGCTGATCGGTAGGTCACAAACCAGAGATGGACGCGTTTTGCGCGTCCATCCAAATCATGTGACGGTTGCAGGTGCTCGGTGCACTTGCATTTTTTTCGCTGCAGCAAGCCACATTACCGAGATTGGATGGGCCGTTTGCGGCCCTGCTTCTGCCGTCTGCACATTGGCGACGCATTGAATGAATCGGCGCGCGATGCCGGCAGACGTCTCAGGAACCCCACGTCACCCCTATCAGGGGCTCCAGGAAATCGACGGTTTGTGCCGTGCAATCCGTTCGGTCATGTTCTGATTGCAACACGACGCATGCCGCCTGCAAGCAATCTCGTTGCCCAATCTGCAGATCGATTACCAACCGATCGCGCGCGGCAACCAGGTCGCCAGTGCCGGCCATATGTACACGATAACGAGTGTGACAAGTTGCAGTCCGATGAAGGGGACGACGCCTTTGTAGATGGCAATCGTTGGCACCTCGGGCGGGGCAACGCCGCGCAGATAGAACAACGCCCAACCAAATGGCGGCGTAAGGAAGGACGTCTGTAGCACGACCGCGATCAAGGTGGCTGCCCACACGAGATCGATACCGAGGTTGTTCATAAGCGGCAGGAACAGCGGCACCACGATGTAGCTGATCTCGATCCACTCGATGAAAAAGCCGAGCACGAAGATCAGCGTCAGCATGAAGATCAGAATGCCGTTGACGCCGCCGGGTACCACATTGAACAGGTCAGCCACGAGCTGCTCGCCGTGCAGCCCGCGGAAGGCCAGCGCAAAAACCTGCGCGCAGATGAGAATGAACATCATGCCGGCGGTGATGCGCGTCGTGGCGAGCGTGGTCTCTCGCAGCACCGACCAACTGAATCGTCCGCCGATTATCACGACCAGGATAGAACCGAGCGCACCCATGGAAGCAGCCTCGGTGGGGGCGGCAACACCGCCGACGATAGAGCCAAGCACCGCCAAGACAAGAGCCACCGGCGGCAACCCGACCCGCGACGCCTTCACCCAAAGTGTCCCCCGCGACATGCCCTGCCGCTCCTCGAGCGTAACGGGTGGCACGAGGCTCGGCTTCACCATCCCGAGCACAATAAGATAGATGCAGAACACGCCAGCCAGCAGCAGTCCGGGAAAGAGAGCAGCCGCAAACAGCGTCCCTACCGATTGGCCGAGAATGTCGGCCAGCAAGATCAGGATCGTACTAGGTGGAATGATTTGTCCGAGCGTGCCCGAGGCGCAAATCGTGCCGCACGCCGTCGGCAAGTGATAGCCTCGCCGCATGAGTGCCGGCAACGTTATAAGCCCCAGCGTCACGATGGTTGCGCCGACGATCCCGGTCGTTGCCCCCATCAACACGCCGACCAGCACGATGCCGATCGCCATGCCGCCGCGCAAACCGCCAGCCAGGTGCGCGATCACGTCCATCAATTCGTCGGCAATTCGTGACTTCTCGAGCATCACGCCCATGAACACGAACAGCGGAATGGCTATCAGCGTATAGTTCGCCACCACGCCGAAGATGCGCGCAGGCAGCAGGTTGAATAGCCCCACTCCGAATCCGAGGTAGCCGAAAACGAGACCGCTCACCGCCAGCGTGAGGGCCACGGGAACGCCGATCGCCAGCATCGCAAAGAAAGAGATGATGGACAGAATAGCCAGAGTTTCTTGAGCTGACATCTAGACCGTATGCATCTGAGATTTGACGTTTGCTGATGGATCGACGAGGCGAACGAAGGCGCGCAGCAGGGCCGCGAAGCTCTGGATCAGCAACAACAGGAAACCGGCCGGCAGCATCGCCTTCAGGATCCATCGATGCGTGAGCCCGCCAGGATCAGGCGATTTCTCCCCTATCACATAGGACTGCATCACATAGGGAAGCGACAGATCCATCAGGATGGCGACGACCGCCACAACAAGGATCGCCGAGATCAGGTCGATCAAGCGCTTGAGGCGATCGGGGAAGCGTCCATAGAGGATGTCCACCTGCACGTGCCCGTCCTTGAGGATGGCATAAGACAGGCCGAGCATGCAGATCGGCGCCATCAGATGCCATTCAAGTTCCTGCATCGCGACGGAGCCGGTGCGGAACAGGTAGCGAAGCAGCACGTTGAAGGCCATCACCAGCACAATGGCCAACGCGCACCAGCCGGTGATACGGCCGATGCGGTCGATGAGCCAGTCGAGCGCATCGGCAAGCCAGAGCAGTTTGCCAGTCATTGGTTGTCCGATTTTTGGAAAGCCCGCCCACAAGCAGCCGACCGGGGCGGTGGCCCGCCCCGTGCGCGCGTTAGATCTGGCCTCGGATTTGGCTGTAGTACACGCCCTCCGAGATGCCAGCCCACTTATCCACCTTGCTCTTGAAGCCGATGAAGCTGTCGTGGACCTTCTTGACAAGCGGATCTTTCGAAGCCGCCTCGTTCAGTGTCTGCACCGTTACGTCCTTCAGCTTGGCAATCACTTCCGGAGGCAACGGAGAAGTCTTCACGCCGTGATTGGTAACGAGGTCGTCGAGTGCCTCTGCGTTGGCGGCTTCGCACCAGCTGTGGCTCAACATCATGCATGCGTTGGCCGCCGTTTTCACGATTTCCTGCAGGTCTGCCGGCAGGCTCGCCCAGGCCTTCTTGTTGATGGCTAGCTCCGTCACCGTCGAGGTCTCGTGCCAGCCGGTCGTGTAGTAGTATTTCGCAGCCTTGTGCAGGCCCAGACGGCGATCCTGGAACGGCCCCACGAACTCTGCCGCATCGATCACGCCGCGCTCAAGCGCCGGGAATATTTCGCCACCCGGCAGCAGCTTCACGTCGACGCCGAGGCTCGCAAATACCTTTCCGGCGAGGCCCGGAATGCGCATCTTCAGGCCCTTGAAGTCCTCGATCTTCTCAATTGGCTTGCGGAACCATCCGGTCATCTGCACGCCCGTATTGCCGATCGGGATCGGCTGGATGTCGAAGGGTGCGTACACCTCTTCCCAAAGCTTCAAGCCACCGCCGTGGTTGAGCCAGGCGTTCATTCCCAACGCGTTCATGCCGAATGGCACCGCTGTGAAATACTGCGCGGCGAACGTCTTGCCGGACCAGAAGTAGCTGTTGGCACAGTTCATCTCGACGGTGCCCTTGGAGACCGCGTCGAACCCTTCGAGCGCGGGGATCAGCTCACCGGCGGCGAAGTGCTGGATCTTGAGCCGCCCGCCCGACATGGTGTCGACCATCTTGATGAAGTCGGTGGGGCTGCCGGGGCCCTGCACGTAGAACGGCGAGCCCGGTCCATACGCGTTCGTCATCTTCCAGCTGAACGTCTTGGTTTGCGCGCTCACCACGCTCGGCGCTGCGACCGTCGTGGCGACGGCGGCCCCCGCCACTGCACCAGACTTGAGAAACTTGCGGCGATTCATGAGCGTCTCCGAAAATGGCCAGGGTGAAAGTCTTGGATGGCGGCGGTCATGGAGCAATGATCATGCCGAACACAGACGACGCCTCTGGAACTGCCCAAATTTCAACACGGGGCCCGCGAGGCTTAGGTAACGCCACGCCTATTTTATGGGCACGGAGTAATTTCTTGCCTATTTGTGCGCCAACGCGAGCCGCCGAGCGCTCCTGCGCGACCTATTCTGGTCTCCCGACCGAGAGGCATTGCAAATTCGAGGCGCGGCATCCGGTTCGACAAATTCGTTCGCGAGTTCAACATCGAATGGCCGCACGCGGCCCTGGGCACGGCGCCCCCGGCAGATGTCTGCTACGCCTCGGCGCGGCCCCTATCAGGGGCCCCCGAACTCGATTGCCCGCTCCATGATCGAGACGTCCGCGGAACCTTGAGACACGAAGGTTGGGTGCGATGTGCGGCGCGCCGCCCTGGAGATGCCAGTGGGGGCCAATTGGTTTGGGATCTACTCTAGTGGGCAGCGTGTGACGGCTTGAGAGTGGAGGCATGAGGCAAAGGCAGCTACGCAGAGAAAGCTGCCGTCGTAGGCAAGCAGAACTCCCGCTTGCAACGGTTGAATTTGCGAGGCTGCTTCCCCCCAAACAGCGGACACCCAGTCCCTTAGTCGGTTGACCGGAGAGATGAGGGCAAGATCTGATTGACCGACGCAGCGATCGGAGAGCGCATGTTTTCGCGGCGACGTCATGGGCTATGAAGAGAAAGGGTCACGACGCCAAGAAGTCCGTGATCGAATCGGTGAACGCTTTCCAGGCGGGCTCTCCCGGAAGGGGAACGTGGTTAGTGGTATCGAGCACTATTAGCGAGGCATCAGGAATCGCAGCCGCAATGCGACGGCCCTCGCTAAGGGGAGATACATCGTTAGATCGGCTATGAAGGACGAGCGTCGGGACGCGAACGCGTTCGAGCAGTTCTGTCAAATCGACGTCGTTCCAAAAATTCCAAAGCCGTGCCGCAACCTCGCATGAAGCTGACAGGCGTTGGTGCACGCCAATAGCATCGACCTGTTCGCGGGACGCTTCTGGGAGGTAGCGGGACGCGAACATTTGCAGGAATGGCGCGTTTTCATCGTCCCAACCGTGCCGCAGGAGAGATAGCAGAGCATCCGAGATCTCGGCATCTCTCAAAGAGTTTCGCCGCTTGCGACCGTGGACAAAGCCACCGTGCAGGATCAGCTTCGATACGCGGTCAGGATTTGATACCGCATGAGACACGGCAATGGCTGTGCCTGTCGTCGACAGCCCGAATAGCGCGTAGCGATCGAGTTCCGCTGCGTTTGCGGCAGCCGCACAATCGGCTTGCAGACGCGATAGCGTGAAAGTGTCGACATCCCGGTCCGAGAGTCCGGTGCCTCGAATGTCGAAGCGCACCAAACGGTGGTTTGCCGACAGCCAATGCAACAACGGTGCGATCAGGGGATTGCGCCAATCATATTCCAGATGCCCGAACCAGCTGGGCGTCAAAATGACGGGCGATCCTCGTCCTGCATCACTTACGGCTATCCTGACGCGGTCGGTTGTTCGACCAAACCTGATCACTTGCTGGCAATGTACGTTCGCAGGCTCAGCCCTTGCTTCGCATTGGATCTGCGCTGAGAAGAGGTACCCTCGACGCGGAACGGTTTTGATGATTGCGCGATCGGCATCATTCAAAGCAGTCCGCAACTCTTTGATGCACTGCACGAGAGAGTCGTCACAGACCGCATCCCCGTGCCAGACGCTCCGGATGAGCTCGTCCTTCGTGACAAGTTTTCCAGAACGCATGGCCAAATGGAAGAGCACGTCGAACGTCTTGGGTCGCAAGTGAACGGCCTCGGTGCCGCGCCGCAGTTCGCATCCATTCGGATCGATACTGTACTTGCCGAACTGCAATCTCCCAGCGGCACCCGCATCCATGGTTCTGCTCCTCCCGGCCTGGGACTTTGAAGATAACCGGTATCGGCAGACTTTCGTCAAGCCTTCGGCGCACTTTCATGACAATACGGCGGGCCGATGCGAGCATTATAATTCGCGGAGGAAGCGCGAATGGCGGACCATCATTTTGACCAGCGAGCTTGGCTCGATCGCATCGGATACAACGGCTCCCTCGAGCCGACGCTTACGACGCTTCATGAGCTCATCCACGCGCACTCGCACTCGATTGCTTACGAGTCCCTCGACATCATGCTGGGGCGAACGCCCAAACTCGACATTCCGTCGCTGCAGCGCAAGATGATTGCTGGCGGCCGTGGCGGCTATTGCCTGGAGCAGAACATGCTGTTCCGAGAGGGGCTACGATCGCTTGGTTTCAACATTACGAGTTTGCAGGGCAGGGTCGTGCGCGGCATGGCCATCGATGCCCCTCGTCCGGCAATTCATATGTTGTTGCAAGTCAACATGGCCGAGGGACCATACTTGGCAGATGTGGGTTTCGGCAATCTGGCGCCCACCTGCGCGCTGCTCCTGCATCCGAACATCGAACAGGAAACGCCGCATGAGCCCATGCGCTTCATCGACATTGGTGGTGAGCTGACGTTGCAGGCGAAGCTGCGAGATGCCTGGGAGCACATCTATCGCGTCATCCCCTATCCGAGGTACGACGGCGAATACGAAATCACCAACTGGTATACAGGAACGCATCCCGACGCGCCCTATCAAAGCAACATCATCGCTGCACTTCCAGGCCCGGATCGAACCCGGATCACCATGTTCAATTCGCGCGTCACCGTGCGTCACGCAGACGGAGAGTCTGAGCGGCGTCTTATTCAGGACGAGTCCGAATTCCTGACCGTTCTGCGAGGGCAGTTCAAGCTCAATATGTCGGACGAAGAGATCCGCACGTGCGTCGACGTCATGCGTCGCAAGGGTCAACAGGGGGCACCGCATCCATTCTTTGCCTAGCAGGGCCAAGAGCATCGGACGATTGGAACAATCGGCATGCAGTTCGATTTTGAATCAATGTCTCCCGCGAGCCGCTTCGCCTTTCTCACCGGAGCTGTCGTTCCAAGGCCGATAGCTCTGATAACGACGCTGACTTTGTCAGGGACGTGTAATGCGGCACCCTATACTTTCTTCAGCATCGCGGGTACCGATCCCCCAGTCGTCACAGTCACAGTATTGCCGTACCCGGACGGGCGGATGAAGGATACGGGCGCAAACATTCTACAGAGCAAAGAGTTCGTGGTGAACCTCGTGTCGGAGGACATGGCCGAGGCAATGAACGTGACGTGCATCGATGCTCCGGCCGGGATCAATGAGATGGCACTTGCTGGGTTGGCAGCAGCGCCCTCTGTTAAGATCAAGACACCACGCATTGAGCGCAGTCCGATCTCCCTGGAGTGCGTTCTGCACGCAACGGTGCCATTGAGTCCGAACCAACTCATCATCGTCGGTCGGATCGTCCAAGCGCACGCACGCGACGAACTTGTGCAAGATGCCCGAGAACCCGTACTCGACACCAATGCGATGCACCTCATCGGC
>JBDHTJ010000096.1:0-20138 GCA_039808585.1 Hyphomicrobiaceae bacterium
GGAAGCAGCACGGGAAGATGGCGCGGCGCCCTCTGGGGCACAGCCTCGGCCGCCGGCGTGCCACGCCGCCCGTTCATTCCCGTGCTCCTCCACTCCCGCCTTCGCCCCCTTGTGGAAGGCGGGTCCCCGCGCCGAACAGTTTGCGGTGTTCTTGCACTTTCTCTCGGGCCTTTGCGCGTCGCTCTTCGAAGCGCGTGGGTTCCCACATTTGAAACTTCTGGCCAAGCCCGACAAACGTGACGTTGCCTGAAATGCCGGCGTGGGCGCGCAGGCCTTCAGGAAGGATGATGCGTCCGTCCCCGTCGAGGCTGAGGACCTGCACCTCCCCATAGAGCGCGACAGAGAGTTCGTCTCGCTCGTCCGAATAGTCCGGCAGGCCAGCGAGAAGCCCATCGATTTTTTCCGCAAGGCTCTTGCCGCCCGCATCGAGCGCCGGAGCATCGAGCGAGGGGTAGCAGTAGATGCCGCCACCTGCGGACCCTCCCTGCATGTATCCGTCGCGCTCGAGCACGGCGCGGAAAGGGGCCGGTACAGAGACACGGCCTTTGGCGTCGATCTTGTTCGTGAATGTCGAGACAAAGCGATCCATCCCTTTGAACTCGATACTCGTCCAACGCGTTTGCAACGCCCGCCTCGCGGCTCATTCCGCGATCCCGGCTACGACCTCTTTTCGCCGGGCTCGGCAGCCACGGGCGGACGATTGCCGTCCTCCGCCCGCATCTGCACGAACAACCGACCTCTATGGGATAAAATGGGATTATTTGGGAGTCAACGGGAACAAGCGGGCAAAGCTGCCAGAAAGATCGTTCCTGTTGATAAGCCTCGACCCGTGCCCAAGCGGCACGCGGCGCAAATCGTGAAGCAGCCATGGAGAGATAGCCGGTCGCTCACTGAGCGACCGGAAGCGAGGACGCGGAGTGCCCGGCCGCTGACCGTCCTGGGCCCGATTTCGAAGAAATTCGCGGTCTGCACTCCGCCGCTCTGCGGCGCCCCCCGATCAAAGGGTACGCCCGGACGCCTGAATCGCTTTCACCGGCCGCCCGTCGCACAGCGCTCTTCCGTTGGACCGCCGCAGCGCTTCGGCGTCGTCCTCGATACGAAAGAGTGCAAGCATCATAACCTGGCGCCAAATCGCGGTGATAAGCCCGCTCGCGGTTAACACCCCGCACACTTCACAATCGCCTTCGGCACCACACCCGCCTCGCCCACGAGTTCACAATCGAAGCGCAACAATCCTTCATGCAACCGGCGCCCGCACCCACACGCGTCACGCCCGCGAAGGCGGGCGCAATCGCAAGCCAGTGAGAGATGCCGCGATGTGCTTTCACAAGGAAAGCTCGCCGCGTTCGATCTCGCCGGGGCAGAGCACGAATTGATGTCGCGCCTGCGCGCCGCGCTCCCGGCCACGACGATCTGCGCCAGGCCATGCCGCAATTCGCAGCCGCACTTGCCGCCCATCATCGCGACACCTGCGGCTGCACCTGATCGCCCGCGCCACTCGCGCTTCATCCTCCCGCCAAACAAAAAGGGCGAGCCCTGCGGCCCGCCCTCGTTTGCATCAGCGCTGCTGCTCCAGGCTCACGCCTTCTGCAGCATCGCCTCCACGTAATCCCAGTTCACTAGCTGGTCGAACCACGTCTCGAGATACTTCTGCCGCAGGTTGCGATAGTCGATGTAGTAGCTGTGCTCCCACACGTCGACGCCGAGGATCGGCTGCGCGCCCGTCATCAGCGGGTTCTCGCCATTTGCCGTCTTCATCACGGCGAGCTTGCCGTCCTTCACCGCGAGCCACGCCCAGCCCGAGCCGAACTGCGTCACGCCGGCCTGCACGAAGTCGGCGCGCATCTTGTCGAAGCCGCCCAGATCCTTGTCGACCATCGCCTGCAGCTTACCGGGCAGCTTGTTGCCGCCGCCGCCCTTCTTCATCCAGTTCCAGAAGTGGATGTGGTTGTAGTGCTGCCCGATGTTGTTGATCACCGGCGCATCCTTGGCAGCAAAAGCTTCCTTGCAGATCTGCTCGATGCTCTTGCCTTCATACTTCGTCCCCGCACCGGCGAGCTTGTTGCCGTTGTCGACATAGGCCTGGTGATGCTTGTCGTGGTGGAACTGCAGCGTCTCGGCCGACATGGCCGGTGCCAGCGCGTCATACGCATAAGGAAGAGGGTCGAGCTTGAAGGTCACGGGGCTTCTCCGTTTGTCGCAATCGAAGGTTGCTGGAAACCAGTTGGCGGCACCGTATCCACTGTGTGTGAGCAAGACAAGCGGGTCCGCCGCTGCGCCACGGCCTCATCCGCCGCAGGCCTTGCCATGGGCGGCCGCCGCCCGCATGTAACCCTCTCGCATTCCGCATCAATCGGAGCTGCCCTCATCCATGCAGGCCATCGACGCCGAAAAGGCCGGTTTCGTCCCATCTCTGCGTGCCAAGCTCGAGACGGCGCTTCTGGCCCCGATCAAGGCCATGCGGCGCGAGTACCTGCCTCTCCTGATGGTCTATTTCGCCTATGGCGCGCTGGGCCTCACCGCCATCGCCGAGAGCTTCTGGATCAAGCGTGACTTGAACTGGTCACCGGCGGAGCTTGCCGCACTGGGCGTCTGGCTCACGCTGCCCTGGACCATCAAGATGGTCTTCGGCGAACTGGTGGATACGGTTCCCGTGGCAGGTTCCCAGCGCCGCGCCTACGTCTTCATCGGCGCCAGCATGATTGCCATCAGCATGCTCCTCCTCGCTGCTGCCGCCGGAAAGTGGATCACCTGGCTCAGGGTCGATCAACTCTACGTCATCGCCTCGCTCCTCAGCGTCACCGGCGTTGTCCTGCAGGATGTCGTCGCGGACGCGATGAGCACGGAGGTCGTGCCGCGCAGGAACCCCGATGGCACGCCCCGCAGCAAGGAGGAGATCGACCACGATCTCGGCATGGTGCAGGTGCTGGGGCGCCTGGCGCTCTCCTTCGGCATCTTTGCCGTTGCCGGCGTATCGGGCTGGCTTGCCCAATACGTATCCTACGAGACCGTCTTCCTGCTGGGCCTGGTGGTCCCCGCCATTTCCGTCTCGGGCGCCGTGCTGGTCCGGCTGGAGAACCACGAGCAGCGGCCCACCGACTGGCGCATCCTCGGCGGCGGCTTGGCCTTCGGCGCAGCCGTCATGCTGCTCGCCCTCAGCAACGTGCCCTTCAATCAGGAGATCGTGTTCGTTTTTTCCATCGGCGTCGTCATCTGGATGCTGACGCGCGTCGTGCACGAGATCGACACCGAAACGCGCCGGCGCATCATCTTCGCCGCCGCCATCATCTTCGCCTTCCGCGCCACGCCCAGCGTCGGCGAGGGCTACCGCTGGTTCACCATCGACGTTCTGGGCTTCAACGAGAGCTTCTACGGCACACTACAGCAGGTCGGCGCCGCGATCGGGCTTATCGGAGCCTGGCTGCTGTCCGATTTCATCACCCGCAAGCCCGTGCCCCAGGTGCTGCTCTGGATCACCCTCATCGGCACCCTGCTGTCGCTGCCCACCATTGGCCTTGCCTTCCGCATCGACCTCTGGACCGAGCGTGTCTTCGGCTTCGGCGCCCACACCATCACGCTTATCGATTCGGCTGCGTCCTCTCCTCTCGACCAGCTGAGCATGATCCCTCTTCTCACGCTGGTGGCGATCTACGCGCCCTCCGGCCACCGCGCCACCTGGTTCGCGCTCATGGCCTCGCTCATGAACCTCGCCCTCGTCGCCGGCAGCCTGCAGACGAAATATCTCAATCTCCTCTTCCCCGTCGCCCGTGGCGACTACACGCATCTTCCCGCCATCACCATCGCGGCCGTGTCGATCGGCCTCGTCGTACCCCTCGCAGCCATCCTCGCCTTTGGTCGTCGCGTACGCTGACGAGTGTCGCCCCGGCGCCACACGCAGCGTTCCGCGCGCCGCCACTGCGGCAGCCTCGCCTTGACGTCGTCAAAGTCCTGACGTTGAAGATGCTGCACCAGCGGGGGCGCTGTCGTTCACGAGAACCGGCAACGGGTGCAGCGTTTCGAGGGAGGAATGCATTGTTAGCCACGAGGATGCCGGATCAGTCCGGCCAATTGCGCGCGACTGCTTCTTTGGGCTGGGCCCTTCGCCGCGCCGCTTTCGGCTTCATCGCCATGATGACCATCGTGATGTTGAGCGCCTGGCTGCTCTACTCCAGTATCGATCCCGACGAGGCCTCGGCTGCGGGCCTGCCGCCAGCGTCCCAGGCTGAACCAGCGGAGTGATTCGCGGTCGGGCGCGTGTCGAACCGCGTCGGCGGTAAGTCCTCCCGGCAGGATCAGGCATCGCGCCGCCTGCAACCTCAAGCACTTGCATCTTTCCGATGCGTCTCACGCGCGTCTGGTGTGCTGCGCGCCCCGCACGCTTTCCGCCACACTTGAGATGGCTTACTAGATTGGAAGTGCACCAGGGCCCTGGGTCCCGGCCTTCGACCTGCGCACATCCACTCGCCGGCGGAAGATCTCATGAAGCTTGCCATGCTCGCCCGCAACCCGAGCCTCTATTCGCATCGACGCATCGTCGATGCCGCAAAGGCGCGCGGCCACGAGATCGACATCATCAACACGCTGCACGTGCACATGAACATCACGTCGAGCCGCCCGACACTGTCCCTGTCCGGCCGCGTGCTGCCGGCCTACGACGCGGTTATCCCGCGCATCGGCGCCTCCATCACCCATTACGGCCTCGCTGTGCTGCGGCAGTTCGAGATGCAGGGCGTATTCCCCCTCAACGAAAGCGTTGCCATAGGCCGCTCCCGCGACAAGCTGCGCGCCCTTCAGATCCTGGCACGCGAAGGCATCGGCCTCCCCGTGACCGCCTTCGCACACGGCCCTCGCGGCGCCGATGCCGTCATCAAGGAGGTCGGCGGCGTGCCCTGCGTCATCAAGCTCTTGGAAGGCACGCAAGGCCGCGGCGTCATCCTCGCCGAGACCCACGCCAGCGCCAAGTCCATCATCGAGGCCTTCAACGCCGCCGACATGAACATCCTCGTCCAGGAGTTCATCAAGGAGGCCGGCGGCCGCGATATCCGCGTGCTGGTCGTCGGCGGCGAGGTCGTCGCCAGCATGATGCGCATGGGAAACAACAACGACTTCCGCTCCAACCTGCATCGCGGCGGCAAGGCCGAGCGCGTCACCATTACCGACGAGGAACGCCTCACCGCCATTCGATCGGCGGAGGTCCTGGGCCTCAACGTGGCCGGCGTCGACATGCTTCGTGCCAACCGCGGCCCCGTCGTCATGGAAGTGAATTCCTCGCCCGGCATCGAAGGCATGGAGGAAGTCACCGGCGTCGATGTCGCCGGCGCCATGATCGAGTTCCTCGAGAAAAGCGCAAAGCGCGGCGAAACCCGCACCCGCGGCAAGGGCTGAAACACGCCGCCATCCCGCACGCGCCGGTCCCGGCCAATTTGCAGCTTGACGAGAACCCCGCCGATCCCCAAAGCGAAGCATCACAAAAGCGGCCCCAATCAGGTGAGGCAGCCAGCATGGCGCGAGACATCAAGATCGCCCCGTCCATCCTCTCGGCGGACTTTGCCCGTCTCGGGGAGGAAGTGCGCGCCATAGACGCCGCCGGCTGCGACTGGGTGCACGTGGACGTCATGGACGGCCATTTCGTACCCAACATCACCATTGGCCCGCAGGTGGTGAAGGCGATCCGCCCGCACACCCGCAAGGTGCTGGACGTGCACCTTATGATCGCGCCCGCCGATCCCTACATCCAGGCGTTCGCCGACGCCGGCTCCGACATTATCACCGTCCACGCCGAGGCCGGCCCACACCTCGATCGCACGTTGCAGCTGATCCGATCGCTCGGCAAGAAGGCCGGCGTCTCGCTCACACCCCATACGCACGAGAGCGCCATCGCCTACGTTCTCGACCGCCTGGATCTGATCCTCGTCATGAGCGTCAACCCCGGCTTCGGTGGACAGGCGTTCATTCCGGCGATGGCCGACAAGATCCGCGCCATCCGCGCCATGATCGGCAACAGGCCCATCCACCTCGAGGTTGATGGCGGCGTCACCCCGCAAACAGCCATCCCCTGCGCCGCAGCCGGCGCGGATGTCCTGGTTGCAGGCTCGGCCGTGTTCCAGGGCGGCAAATACGCCGAGAACATCGCCGCCATCCGCTCCGCGGCCCAATCCGCCTGACGGCAACACGTCAAGCCCGCGCGCCGCCCGTTTCACGACACCTCGATTTCCGTCAGATCTTCCCCAACGACGACGCGGCCACCAAAATGCTGCCGCGCTTCCGCCGTGAGCAGCTCTGCATAGTCCGTTCGCACGCGCGGGCGATGATGCGTGAGAACCAATGTTCGACATCCGGCGCGAGCTGCAATCCGGCCGACTTCGTCCGAGGTCGGCAGCGTGTGCTGGGCCACCCGGGCAAAATGCTCGTTTTCAATCTCGGCGCGAGCCATATAGCAGCAATGTACGAGGACGTCGGCGCCCTTGGCCAGCCTCTCCAGGCCTGGGCAATCGACCGTGTCGCCACTG
Source organism: Hyphomicrobiaceae bacterium (assembly GCA_039808585.1). Taxonomy (GTDB): domain Bacteria; phylum Pseudomonadota; class Alphaproteobacteria; order Rhizobiales; family Hyphomicrobiaceae; genus AWTP1-13. Next base: position 6,510 of record JBDHTJ010000096.1, read on the forward strand.
ATTGCGATCACTTTTCCTTCTGCCTCGAAGCGGTAGCCGTAGCAGATCCACCGCTTCAGGAAGGCGGCCGGGAAATCCAGTCCATCTCCGTGCTTCACCAGAAACGGCGTCACCCGCCAGCCATCGCCTTCGATGGCCTCACCGGCATGAATGTCCCGGGTCGTGATGGGCTTCCAGCCGCCGAACGTCGGCTCTCCCATCGAACGCCATTTCCAATCCTTGTCGTAGATCTGCGTCAGCAGCGCATCCACGATCCGTTCCGTCTCAGGTGGCCCATAGATCTGCAGCGCGCCCTTTCGCCCGCTCATCCACGTGGCGAGCATGACGTCGTAAAGGTCCCCGAAGTGGTCGAAATGGTGATGCGTAATGAATACCGGCCCAACGGTGTTCAGCGGTATCCCTGCCTTCGTCATCTGCACCACAACGCCACGGCCTGAATCAAACAGGATGTTCTTGTCGCCGAAGCGGATGAGCGTCGTCGTGGCCATGCGACGTGGGTCCGGACGTGGGCCGCCGGTGCCGAGAAGAACAACTTTCATTGCACCCTACTCATTCAGCGTGAAGCCGGTTTCCTTGATGATGCGGCCCCAGCGCTCATAGTCGCTGCGCACGATCTTGGCGAACGCTTCCGGCGTGTCGACCACGACGTCGATATCGAGATCCTTCAGGCGCGCGCGCACCGCTGGGTTCTGGAGTGCTTTGGAAAGCCTGGCGTTCAGGTCCGCAAGGACAGCTTGCGGCACGCTCCCGGGGGCGAAGAAGCCGTACCACATCTCGGCCTCCTCCATGTCCCCCAGGTCCAGCTTGGCCTCCCGGAACGTCGGCACTTCCGGCAACGTCGCAGAACGCTCGCCACCGGTCACCGCAAGCAGCTTCAGCTGCTTATCCGTATAGAGCGGCATCAAGGCGGCCGTCGTATTGAACGTCGACTGCACCTCACCACCGAGGACGGCCTGTGTTGCAGGCCCCGAGCCGCGATATGGCACATGCCGCATTTCGATGCCGGTCGCGCGATTGAACATGGCGCCGAGAAAATGCGATGGCGTCCCCGCCGAAAGCGACGCGTAGTTGATCTTGTCCGGATTGGCTTTCACGAACGCGATGAATTCTGCCAAGGTATTCGCCGGCACGTCCTTGTTGATCGCAAGCGCGAAGCGAAAGGTGCCGAGCCGCGTGATCGGCGCCAGGTCTTTCAGCGGATCGAACCCCAGCCTCTTGAATACGAACGGGCTGAACGCCGTCGTCACGATGGGTGCGGCGAGGATGGTCTTGCCGTCGGGCGCGGCCTTGGCCGTCGCCTCCGCCGCGATCCGGCCACCAGAGCCACCGCGATTGTCGATGACAAAGGCTTGCCCCGTATCCTTGCTGATCTGATCCGTGATGATGCGGGTGATCACATCCAGGCCGCTACCCGCCGGAAATCCGACCAGCACTTTGATCGGGTCCTGCGCATGCGCCGCGCTCGGTAGCCCTGCCACCGCAGGCACGAGCAGTGCAGAGAGAATGCCGCCCATCATGCATCGCCGGGAAAGAGACAATCTGCGCATGTGCATGTTCACCGCATCGCGTTGTTGCTTCGCCTCGTGGAGGCCCCAAGCAACTCCTGTACCATATGCCGGCCGCGTCGTGCAGACGGACCGGAAGGGATGTGGGCAGGGTTGCCTCAGGGCTGCTTCAGCAGGGTGGCCCAGTCGCCGGCCGGTGGCAATTCCTCGCGCGGATTCGACATGGAGCGGCCCCAGTTGAGCGACCGCACCTCCCATTTCGGGTCCGCCTTGCGCAACTCCGTGATGAAGCCGCGAAAATGCTTCGCCCCGTAGGTGATGTAGATCTTGCTGGCCTGGCTTTCCCTGACGAAGCGGGCAAGCGCCTTGTTCCTGTAATCCAGGATCAGCTTGTCATTCTGGGATGCAGGACCGCTCGGCCCGGTCGCGACCGCCATGATGCCCCGACACACGATCCCGATCACGCGCTTCTGCGCCGGCGTGATCTGCGTCATGCGCGACATGATCCAGTCGAGCCCCATGCTGCCGGCGCTCGCCTTCTCCGTGCCGGCACTCGTCATCGCCGCCGCGAAGAAGCGGTCCTCCCGCATCAGCCGATCATATTCGTTCTTCAGGTCGAGATAGCTGACGTCCGCCTGCACGTGCCGCTTCGGATTGATCTGCGCATCCTTGAGCAGCGGCTCGAAATACGTCAGCTGGAACTTCATGCTGCACGTATCGGCCAGCGCCTTGTAGGTCGCAGAAAGGTCGGTCCGGTTCTTGAGCACCTGCCGGTTGAACCAGATCTCGAGCCCTGGCTGGTCCGGTACGGGCTGCACGCCCTCGTAGAAAAGCGTATAGCCGTCCGTCAGCGCCTTCTCGAGGTCGAACACCACAGATTTATAGAAGTCTTCCGATGCGACATGCTGCATTCCCTGGAAGACCACCGTTCGCTTTCCGTTCGAAAGCGTGGCGAGCGGGATCGTCGTCGGCCCCGCATCCACCCAATAGGCGAGGTAGTAGACCGGGAAACCCGCCACCCCCATGGCAGCGAGCGAACCGGCGAGAGCGAACAGCAAGGCCGAGCGGCCGGCGCGAAACGCCCCGTCGTGGCGCTTGAACAGATAGCGCACGCAGAACGCCGCGAGCCCGGCCACCGCGCCCACCACGCACACGAGCGCCGTCACGCCCCACCCGAAGACACCGACCACGGCGAACCCGAGCACGAACAGCATCACGAGGATGAACCACGCGATCGCACCCGCACTGATCGCAAGCCTGTCCACGAGCGAGATCGCGGCGTGCCTCATCAAGTTCTCCCTCGAACCTTTGCGGATGCGCACCTAAGCGCGCACGTGCACCGATGCGACGCCGTCAGGTGCACTGATCCTCGAACTTCCGGCACGCCCAGCCGCGTCCCTCGCGGCACTTCCAGCGCAGCCGCCGGCATTCCCTGCGCCGGCCATCGTCCGCTTGGCTTTGCTGGCTGAGTGCAAGCGCACCCACGATGGCAGCGATGCCAACACCGATCGCGACCGCGTCGTTGTTGGGCTTGTTGGGCCGGCGATACGACGTCTGCGGCCGGTTCTGCTTCCAGCTGTTGGAGCCCTTGTTCTGGTTCTTGTGCTGGCCATTGTGGTGCTGGCCGCTGTGATGCTGGCCGTTGTGGTCGTTGATCTTCACCACTGTGCTGCGCGAAACCGGTTCGGCAGGCATCGGCCCCGCCGCATGCACCAAACTCGACGTCGCCGCAATCGCGGTTGCCACGATCGCGACGCAGGCTGTTCTTGCAACTCTCGCCATGGTCTTCTCTCTTCTCGCTTGGATTTTTCGTATGCCCGGGCACGTACCGAAGGCGCCTCGCAGCCGCAGAAGCAGCAGCGAGCCGCGCAAAGTCATCGGTCGAGCCTGCGGAATTCCGCGCGCCGGTTGATCGCCCGGCCCGCCAGCGTCGTGTTGTCGGCTTTCGGCCGCGTCTCGCCGAAGCCCACGGCCTTCAGCCGCTCTGGGGCGATCCCCCGCGCGATAAGCGCCTGCCGGATGGCACGCGCCCGCTCCGTCGACAGCCGCATGTTGTACTGCGCCCCGCCGATGGAATCCGTATGCCCCGCGATCTGGATGATCCACCCCGGGTTCGCCTGCAGCATCACCGCAATCTCACGCACGAGCTGCGCCGTATCCGGCCGCAGCACTGCCTTGTCGAAGTCGAAATGCAGCCCGTAGACATCGTATTGCCCGAGCGTATCGAGCGACTGCTCCATGTCGGCGTGCATCCCGAAGCCGGCCGCCACCCGCGTCACGCGTTCGGTGCGTGTCCGGCGCTCGAAGTTGAACCTGATGCTGGATTCGATCAGCAGCGGGTTGTTCACGTCGCTGGCGAAGATCAGGTTGCCCGTTCCCCGCCGGTCTCCGCCGTCACAGTCGATTGATGCCTGCACCGCCGGGATGTCAGCCACGCGATCGTCGATGATCATCGGCACCTTCACGTCGACGCCAATCGCCCGCATCCTGCAATCGATCCGGTCGAGCCGCTCCGAATAGATGAGCGTCAGGTCGGCGCTTCCCGTGCTGCGCAGCTGGTCGAGCACGGCCGCGGAAATCCCCAGCGAGGTGCTGCCATCGATCCGCGTCGGCATGCGCGGGGCATATCCGAGCACGTACGTGCGCGCGTCCTGCCGGTCCGCCATGAGAATATCGCGTGAGACGAAGATGCCGCGCGTGCTCGTGTAGGTAAGCCGGATGACGTCGGACGTCACCACGGCGATGTTGATCGTCGAGTCGGCGTCTCGCCCCAGGTCGTTGGTGAAATGGGTCGTAATCGTCATGCCGCGATGCGGCACGAAGGGCCCGGTTTCGGGCTCTGCCAGCGCAGACTGCGCGAGGCAAAGCACGCCCGCAAGCGCCGCCAGATACCACGTTCCCTTCATCTCGACCTCGCGTTTCTCACCTGTTCGAATGTCTTGCCGGCTACGCATCCGGCTCACTTGCAATCACGGAGAAACCTTTGCCCGTGGCCCGTGTCGCCACGGGAGCCGGCGCATCCGTGAGCATCAGGGTCGTTCCCGGGTGGAAAGCCTGCGCCACATCGCGCGCTTGCAGATCTTGCAGGCTCACGCGCCCGAGCGCCGCATCCCCCTGCCACTTCACGATGTGCGCCTCGCGTGGCGACTTGCCGATGCCGAAAGCCATCCACAGCAGGCTGCCGCCGTCGGCCGAAGGTCCCAGAAGGGTGTAGACGTGCGTGCCGATCCGCTTCGAGCGCTCGGCGATACGTGCGGGATAGGCCCCGATCAGGCGGCCATCGTGCGTGACATAGGCCTTGCCATCCGTGCGCGACACCAGCACGGACGACACCGGATACTTCACCGATGTCTCCCAATCCCCCGGCCGCGGCTTCTTCGCGACCACTTCCGCAAGCCGCCGCGCCTCGATCTCCGCCACGGATGAAAGCATCAACCCCGGATGCACCACGCTTTCAGGCTGCGTGCGCTCGTCCGCGATGATCACCACCACGCCGACGTGCGTCACTTCGTAGAGAAGCGCCGAGAATTTCATCGGCAGGCGGATGCGGCCGTGCGAAGCCGGATAGCCAGGAAGGTTGCCCGCGTGAATGGCGATGCCGCCCCACGTCAGGCGCTCCATGTTCGGCATCTGCGCGCCCTTGTAGATCGACGAGACATGCGCGCGCTGCTTCTCGAGGATCGTGAACACGCCCGTCGGCGTGCGATGTCCCGGCCGCCCGGTCGAGCAGGTAGAAACCCCGATCTCCACGCCGCCGCGATAAACGTGCAGCCGCTGCTCGGGGATCGAGACGATCAGCACCACCGGCCCGTCCGGCGATGCCTCGGGCTTCCAGATGAACTCGCCGGGCTTGAGGGGCGTATCGCTGGCGTATCGGGCGGCCTGCGCTGCGGGCATCGCATGCGCAGCCCAGGCGAGGCCGAGCACCAGCAAGGAACGGCGGGAGACGCCCGTACTCTCCCTCACAGTCTCAATCTGATGATCGTAAACCAATGGGTTGCCGAAACTTTACGAGATCCTGGACCATCGAGCGACCGCAAGGCCGCATTCAGGGGCCTTCCGGAAAAAGATCCTTAGGCTGCAAGACCTTTCCCATCTATCCAGAAAACGAAGCCTATGCTGTATAACGACCATCTGGCCACGCATCGGCAACAGCATACACATGGCAACGAGTTCCGAACTCACGCATACAGGGCTGCTGCAGCGATACCGGCCCGTGTCGGTGCAAACAGCGCGAGAGGCCTACCTGCTCTCGGAGCGGCGCTTCTCGCGGCTTCTGGGCTTCGAGTTCACATCCGCTCACCGCACGCGCATGACGAGTTCCGGCCCGCGGTTTCGCGGCTGGTCCATCGCGGTTGTCAGATCCACCGGCCATCGCATCGAGCTTGGCGACGACGACAAGCTGTCCCTGCTCTTCCCCTATGCGGGGCGCATCGAAGTGAGCCGCGGCGGCACCACCGTCGAGGCAGCCCCCGATGACCTCATCGTCGTCGGGCAGGGCCGCCGCGTCACGCGGCTCAGCCCCGATTATCTGGGTGTGCTCATCCAGATCCCCAACGCGGCGATGCCGGCCCTGCACGCCGCCGCGCAGATCGACAGGCCCGCCTCGGCACCGAACGATTTGCGCCTCCTGCGCGGACGGGGCCCCGTGCTCGTCACGGCCCGCCACCTCGTCGAGGAGCTGGAGCACACGGCAAGGCCCATGCAGCGCGAGGAGGATTGGCTCTCTCTCCTCTCCCCCCTCTGGACCGCCTACGTAGACCGCAGCGAGGCGCCAGCCTCCCCCTCCCGCCACTCGGCGGCCATGCTGCACGTGAAGCTCGCCGAGGAGTACATGCGCGCCAACTTCCATCGGCCGTTATCGGTGAACGACATGGCCACCGCTTGTGCGGTCGGGCCCCGCGCCCTTCAGCTTGCATTCCGCCGGTATCGCGGCATCTCGCCGATCAAGGCTCTTGCCGATCTCAGGTTGCAGCAGGCCCGTCACCGGCTTGCGAGCCCGGCCGCTACGGGCAGCATAACCAGGATTGCGCTGGATTGTGGCTTCACGCACCTCGGCCGCTTCAGCGTTGAATATCGCCGCGCCTTCGGCGAAACGCCCTCGCAGACCCGCCGCCGCCACCAGTGACAGACGCAGGCGTGCACGCCTGCCGCTACTTGCCGTCCGGCGTCAGCGCCATGATGTGGCTGAACGACCAAACAAGAGCCTGATCGTTTGAGATGGTCGCGCCCATGCGTCCGTCGAAAACGTGAATCAGACTCTCAAACAAGAGCCTGATCGTTTGAGATGGACGCGTCCACGCGTCCGTCGAAAACGTAAATCAGACTCTCAAAACCAACTAACGCACCAGATCATCCGTGTTTCTGCAGTCCATCTCGAACTCGAGGCCTTGCACCGGCGGCCGTGCGAAATGCCACGTGAAGCCGCAGCGGGCGGCCCCACGCACCACGATCTCGTCGGCGAGAAACGGATAGAGGTCGTGCACCGTATAGACCTGCGTGCCGCTGGCGTCTTTCCACCCGAGGCCGAATTTGCCGAGCCTCATCTCCAACACGCCCAGCACGTGGCGCGCCTTCTCGCGCATCGCCTCCAGGCTCGTCTCCCCATAGCGCACGATGCGCTCGGAATAGGGGCCCGCGCCATCCTTCGATTCACCGCTGCCCGCAATCACGAACGATGCGACAGCCGAAGCCCGCGCCACCGTGAAGCTGAACGCGTGCATCGAGGGCTGCGATGGCCCTCCGATCTCCGGACACACGTTCGAGCGCGCGACCGGATTGGCCTTGCTCGCCGCGTCGTAGATGCCCCACTCCGCAAGCGTCTTGCAGTAATGCTCGTTGAACGCCTTGAAGCCCGCATCGGAGAACTGCGCCGGTGACCGCAGCTCGCACGCGCACAGTGCCGTCAGGGGGCGGCCCGCGCCCTTGATGTGCTCGGCTGCGCGCCTGAAGCCTTCCTCAAGCGGCAGCGGCGAGCGGAACATGACGCGCTCCACGCTGTAGCCGGGCTCCGCCGCGGCTCCCGATGAGTATTGGAAATAGGCCGGGATGTAGCGGTAGTTTCCCGGTGCGAACAGCGTCGTTGTCATGGTCTTTGTCCTACTTGATGGGCGGAACCGGCAGTGTCGCCTCGCCCGGCTCCATTACGAATGTATAGTCGAGCGAGAACCATTCGCCGCTCACGTCCGGGGCAGGCGCCGAGCCATCATGCCGCTTGTAGTCGCCCACCAGCCGCCGCGTGACGCCGAACACGACGTCAGTTTCCAGATACTTGTCATCATCCACGAACACCTGCGTGATGAGCGTCTTGTAGCCCGGCCTGTGCAGCAGGAAATGCAGATGCGCAGGCCTGTAGGGATGCCGCTCCTGCGCCTGCAGCATCTGTCCCACCACACCGTCCATCGGAATGGGATAGCTGCCGGGCTTCACGGAGCGGAACCGGAAACGGCCCTCTCCATCGGTGATGAACTTGCCGCGCAGGTTCATGTCCGCCTGGGCCTCGTCCTGGTTCTCGTACATGCCGACCGGCGAGGAATGCCAGACATCCACCTCCGCACCCTCGATCGCCTCGCCCTTGCTGTTGCGCACGAGGCAGCTTGCAAACAGCGGCGCCCCCGGCGTCGGCGAGCGCACGATCGAACCACCGCTCGGTGTCTTGGGGGAATGCATCCGCCAGAACGGCCCCAGCAGCGCCGCCGCCGTCTCGGTGTTGCCCTCGTTGCCATTGTTGAGAAGGCACACGAGCGTGGAGAAGCCCAGCGCATCCGAGCACAGCACCACCTCGTTGTGCGTATCGTTCGTCAGCTGCCCCAGCCGCGCAACGTACGACACGGCCTTGCTCCACTCCTCCTCGGTCAGCTTCACCTCGCGCGCGAAGGCGTGCATGTGCCGAACCAGGCTGCTCATGATCTCCTTGAGCCGCGCGTCCTTGGTGCGCGACATCGCCTCGAGAACGGCGTCCGTCACCTGCTGCTGGCGTTCGATGATCATCTGCGTCTCCCCGGATTTGCTGCAGCCGTTCGGGCCGTCGATTGGCCGCAAGGGTGGCACGCCGCAGCAGTTCTGTCACGAGGTGTGGAAGCGTGCCCCAAGGCGTGCATGGGCGCCAAGTCTATGGGCGCCCGCAGGCCGCTCTGCTGCCACAGGGCCGCGCCGCCTCAGGAGCGGAAGAGGCGGGTATACTGCGTCTCGTGCAGCATGGAGCCGATATCGGCCGCCAGCGCCGCGCCGCCGATGTCATCGAGGCAGGCAGCAAGCGCCTCCGCCACCGTTGCCGCCACCACGGGCTCGAGCTCGGCAATGACGCGCAACCCATCCGTCTGCCCCAGCGGCACCAGCCGCACGCCCGCCGACACCACGTTCGCGACGAACGCCTGCGCGAAGCAACGCGCCGTTGCGGTGAGGTCGAGGCCATGCGCTGCGGCGCACATGCCCACCGCCACCGGGTAGGCCACCTCGCGCCCCTGCATCCGGTCGACCATCGCGCTCGGCCACACTGCCCGCGCCGCGACGATGAAGGCATTGCCCTGCGCGATGGTCTCGAGCCTCCGCTCGGCTGAGGGCACGAACGCCGCGGCAAGCTCGACAACGGCATCGAGACGCGCAACGTCCCCTGCCGTCACCGCCCGCCACGCCTCTGCCAGGAAAATCAGGTCCGTCTTGGCCGCGCCATGCGCAAGGAGATCCCGCATCCATGCCGCCAGCGTCGCGGCGTTACGCACCGTGCCTTTCTCCACCACCCACTCGAGGCCATGCGAGTAGGAGAAGGCACCGACTGGAAACGCCGGCGACAGCCACGTCATCAGCCGCGCCACATCTTCCAGTGGCACTGCCGAACGCGCCTCGGATTGAATTTCGTTGACGACCTTTTCTTGCACAGACCCAGCCTTCTCGTCAGGGAGGTCCGTAATACCCCAAATGGCTTCGTCGCGCGAGATCAGAGACCTAACGCGCCACGCGCACCTGGGAAGCAGGTCAATTGTTCTCGGGAGAATCGGCCGGACGTACCTGCGCCACGAGTTCGATCTCGACCGGCGCGTCAAAAGCCAGGCCAGCAACGCTCACAACGGCTCGGGCATGCGATCCGCGATCCGCACCGAACACTTCGACGAACAGGTCCGAGGCACCGTTCACAACCCACGGGCCCTGGTTGTATCCCGAAACACCATTCACGTAGCCATTGACCTTGATGATCCGCACCACCCGGTCGAGCGAACCGAGCACGCCCTTCATCCAGGAAAGCTGATTGATTGCGCACTGCCTGGCGGATTGATATCCGGCCTCAAGGGAGATCGCATCCCCCAGCTTGCCGGGCGTAGGGATCACGTCCTGATCATTCGCATCCACAATGGTGCCGAGCGTCCCTGCCATCCAGAGGATCTCGCCCACCACGACACCCGGTATGAAGTTTGCCGGCACCCGCCGCGGCCTTGGCAGCGTAATCCCGAGTTCTTTCAGCCTATTCTCGATGCTCATCGTCATTCCTGTTTGGCTGCCGCCGCGGCCACGGTCTTGATCACGGGAGCCCAGCGCGCGATGTCTTTCTCCACGAAATCCTGAAACGCCTTTGGCTCACTTCCAATCAGCGTGAAGCCCTGCTCGGCAAGCTTCCGCGCGATTGCAGGATCGGCAAGTCCGCGCCGGTAGGCATCGCTGAGTCTGTTCACAACATCCGCTGGTGTCGATGCAGGCGCTGCAATGCCCCACCATCCATACGTCTCGAAGTCCGCCAACCCGCCTTCAATCATTGAAGGAACATCGGGTGCGAGAGGTGAACGCACCCCGCTGGTGACGGCGATGGCTGTGAGCTGGCCGGATTGAGCATAGGGTAGCCCCGTCGAAAGATTGTCGAACATGATCTCGATACGCCCCGCGATCATATCCATCAGGGCAGGGCCGCTCGCTTTGTAAGGAACATGCACAAGATCAAGGCCCGCCTTCTCCTTGAGGTACTCGCCCGCCAGATGCAGCGGGCTCCCGACGCCGGAAGACCCATAGTTCAGTTTGCCTGGATTTTTCTTCGCGTATGCGATCAATTCGGCGAGCGATTTCACGCCTATCGTCTTGCTGACAAGCAAGACGTGCGGTTGGGATGCGATAAGCGTTACGGGCGCAAAATCCTTGAGAGGATCGTAAGTGACTGCCTTCAGCAGACGGGGAGCAACCGTGTGCGTTGCGAAGTTGGCGAAGAGAAGCGTGTAGCCATCCGGCGGCGATTTGATCACTGCCGTTGCTGCAACGGAGCCGCCGGCACCAGGCCTGTTTTCTATTATGACCGATTGTCCAAGTATCGGCTCTGCCGCTCCGGAACTCACGCGGGCCAATGAGTCCGTTGCGCCGCCGGCTGCAAGTGGCAACACGAGCTTGATTGGGTTGGACGGGAACGTGGATTGCGCGGCGACTTCCGCCGGAATGAGCGCAGCAATAACAATTGCAGCAGCGCTTCTCAAAAGCAAACGCATTGCAGCGCACTCCGGGACAAGACGAGCTTGCATGCTCATGCGCATGCTTCATCGACCCGAGAGGTTTCGATAGCAATTAGTTGCCTTTGCGCTGGATCGCGATCGGTGCGCCCGGCTTCAAGGCTCGGCGTCAGGTCACCATCCGCGGTCGCAAGCACGTACTCTCTCCTACCAACGCGCCCGACGCGGCGTTGGCAGCAATAGCGTCCGATTGCCCAGTGCTTCTTTTCGAAGATGAGGCTCAAACGCGCTCAGACGGCTGTAGCCACAACGGCATCGGCCGGCCGCATCAATGATGGTGGTGATGCCCGTCGCCGTGGCTGTGTCCGTGTCCCTGCCCGTGGCTGTGCCCCGACACCGCACCATGGCCATAGGCACCACCTTCAGGATTGAACGGCCGGTCCACACTGCGCACCGTCGCACCCAGCTTCCGCACCATGTCCTCGATGACGTGATCGGCCCGGATGTGCAGCACGCGCGCGTCGATCTCCGTCGCGAGATGCCGGTTGCCCAGATGCCAGGCGATGCGCGCCAGCGCCAGCTCGTCCGCGCAGGTGATCTCGAGCAGCCGCTCGGGAGCCGCGGCCACCTCCACGATGCGCCCGTCTTCCAGCTTCAGCCCGTCGCCCGCCCGCAGCACCGGCGCTTCGGAAAGATCCAGCAGGAACGTCAGCCCTTTGCTGCCCGTCAGCGTCATGCGGCGGCGCGTGCGGCGATCATAGTCGAGCACCACCTTGTCCGCCGTCACCCCGCCCCACAATCCGGCGCGCAGCACCGTTCTCGCCGTAAGCATGTGCTCTCCTTGCGACGGCCCCGTCCCCCAGTGCGCTCACGAGGCGGATGGGCCTGATGCTCAATACAGGAAGTAGCGCTGCGTCATCGGCAGCGACTTTGCCGGCTCGCACGTCAGCAGCTCGCCGTCCGCGCGCACCTCGTATGTCTCGGGATCCACCTCGATCTTCGGCATCGCATCGTTGAGGATCATGGATCGCTTGGAAATGCCGCCACGCGTGTTGCGCACGGCCAGCAGTTCCTTCGCCACGCCGAGCTTGGCGCCGAGCCCCAGGTCCATTGCCGCCTGGCTGACATAGGTTATAGCCGAGTTCGTCATGGCGCGGCCGTACGAGCCGAACATGGGGCGATAGTGCACCGGCTGCGGCGTCGGGATCGACGCGTTCGGATCGCCCATCGGCGCCGCCGCAATCGACCCGCCCAGCAGCACCAGATCGGGCTTCACGCCGAAGAACGCCGGGCTCCACAGCACGAGGTCCGCACGCTTGCCCACCTCGATCGAGCCGAGGTCGAATGCCACGCCCTGCGCGATCGCCGGGTTGATCGTGTACTTGGCGATGTAGCGCTTCACCCGCTGATTGTCGCAGCCAGGCTTGTCGTCCTTCAGCGGCCCGCGCTGCACCTTCATCTTGTGCGCCGTCTGCCAGCAGCGGATGATCACCTCGCCCACGCGCCCCATCGCCTGGCTGTCCGACGAGATCATGGAGATGGCGCCGATGTCGTGCAGGATGTCCTCCGCCGCGATCGTCTCGCGCCGGATGCGGCTCTCGGCAAAGGCGATGTCCTCGGGAATGTTCGGGTCGAGGTGGTGGCACACCATGAGCATGTCGAGATGCTCTTCCAGGGTGTTCACCGTGAACGGCCGCGTGGGGTTCGTGGAGGAGGGCAGCACGTTGGGCAGCCCCGCCACCTTGATGATGTCCGGCGCGTGTCCGCCACCAGCACCTTCCGTATGGAACGCGTGGATGGTGCGCCCCTTGAAGGCCGCGATGGTGTCTTCCACGAAGCCCGACTCGTTCAGCGTGTCGGTGTGGATCATGATCTGCACGTCGTAGTCGTCGGCCACAGATAGCGCGCAGTCGATGGCCGCGGGCGTGGTGCCCCAGTCCTCGTGCAGCTTGAGGGAAGAGGCGCCCGCTTTCACCATCTCGACCAGCGCGCCCGGCTGCGAGGCATTGCCCTTGCCGGAGAACGCGAGGTTCATCGGGAAGGCGTCAGCGGCCTGGATCATGCGCGCCAGATGCCACGGACCCGGCGTGCACGTGGTGGCCGAGGTTCCCGTCGCAGGCCCAGTGCCGCCGCCCACCATCATGGTGATGCCGGAGTTCAGCGCCTCCTCGATCTGCTGCGGGCAGATGAAGTGGATGTGGCTGTCGATGCCGCCCGCGGTGAGGATCTTGCCCTCGCCGGCGATCACCTCCGTGCCCGGCCCCACGATGATGCTCACGCCCGGCTGCACATCCGGGTTGCCCGCCTTGCCGATGCCGCAGATGCGTCCGTCGCGGATGCCGACGTCGGCTTTCACGATGCCCCAGTGGTCGATGATCAGCGCGTTGGTGAAGACGGTGTCCACCGCCCCCTCTGCGCGCGTGGCCTGCGACTGGCCCATGCCATCGCGAATCACCTTTCCACCACCGAACTTCACTTCCTCGCCGTAGGTCGTGAAGTCCTTCTCCACTTCCACGATGAGATCGGTGTCGGCGAGCCGAACCTTGTCGCCCACCGTAGGTCCGAACATGTCGGCATAGGCACTGCGCGAAATTCTGGCGGCCATGGCCTGGTGATCTCCCGGATCTTGAAAATGCGGCCGATGCCGCGATGTGGAACGAGCACGCGCCGTCTCAGAGCGCGCCCATGACCTTGCCCTGGAA
>JBDHTJ010000097.1:0-20003 GCA_039808585.1 Hyphomicrobiaceae bacterium
TGGCGCATCACGTGATACTCGATCTGGATGCCGTTGCCGCCGTGCATGTCGCGGGCCACCCGCGCGATGTCCAGCGCCTTGCCGCAGTTGTTGCGCTTCACGATCGATACCATCTCCGGCGTCATTCGGCCCTCGTCGAAGAGACGGCCGACGCGCAGTGACGCCTGCAGCCCGAGGGCGATCTCCGTCTGCATGTCGGCGAGCTTCTTCTGAACGAGCTGTGTCGCTGCCAGCGGGCGACCGAACTGCTTGCGGTCGAGCGTGTATTGCCGCGCCCGCTGCCAGCATTCCTCTGCTGCGCCCAGCACGCCCCATGAGATGCCATAGCGCGCCCGGTTGAGGCAGCCGAAGGGGCCTTTCAGGCCCTGCACGTTCGGCAGCAGGTTTTCCTCGGGCGCCACCACGCCATCCATCACGATTTCGCCCGTGATCGAGCAGCGCAGAGAAAGCTTGCCGCCGATCTTCGGTGCCGACAGGCCCTTCATGCCCTTCTCCAGCACGAAGCCGCGGATCTCGTTGTTGTGCGCTGCCGATTTCGCCCAGACCACGAATACGTCTGCGATGGGCGCGTTCGAGATCCACATCTTGGAGCCCGTCAGCCTGTAGCCGTCAGATATCTTTTCGGCGCGCGTTTTCATGCCGGCGGGGTCCGAGCCGGCATCGGGCTCGGTAAGGCCGAATGCGCCCACCCATTCACCCGAGCCCAGCTTCGGCAGGTACTTCTCGCGCTGCGCCTCGGAGCCGTAGGCATAGATGGGATACATGACCAGCGACGATTGCACGCTGTTCATGGAGCGATAGCCGCTGTCCACGCGCTCGATCTCGCGGGCGACAAGCCCGTAGGAAACGTAGTTGGCCCCCGCGCAGCCGTACTTCTCCGGGACGGTGACGCCGAGCAGCCCCAGCTGCCCCATCTCGTTGAAGATCTCGCGATCGGTGTGCTCGTTCATGTAGGCATTGGAGACGCGCGGCATCAGTTTGTCCTGCGCGTAGGCCCGCGCAGTGTCGCGAATGGCGCGCTCGTCGTCGCTCAGCTGATCGTCGAGGAGGAACGGGTCTTCCCAGTTGAAGGCGGCCTTGGCTCCTTGCGCACGGTCCTGCATGTCGGTTCTCCGGTCAGAGTCTGGAGGTGTTTTAACATTAAAGCATCGCACGTCCAGCCCGGCGCACTTGAGGGTCTGTTCCGGCCATGAGAAAGTTCCTGACGGGACCCTTACACAGCTGGGCGCTGGATAATGCTAATTCCCTGTGCAGCAGCTTTTGCACCCCTTAAGTTCGACCTTCAAGGGATCTCTCGCCGGGGTCCTGAAAGGAGTGGCTTCATGAAGAACAACAAGTTCGTTGCGTTCGTGGCAGCCGTGGCCGCGGCGCTCACCCTGTTTGCCACGTTCGATCCTGCGGAAGCTCGCCGTGGCGGAGGCCACCGCAGCTTCAGCGGCGGGCATCGATCGTTCGCGGTGCGCTCGTTCTCAGGCCCGCGCTTTAGCTCGTTCTCGGGTGCGAGGCACATACGGGTCTATCCGCGCCACGTGCGCCGTGGCGTCATCTATGGTGGCATCCCGCTCGTCGGCTATGGCACCTACCGTTACTACCGCGGTGATGGCTGCTACTGGCTGAAGCAAAAAGCCATGATCACCGGTAGCCACTATTGGTGGCGCCGCTACTGGGCCTGCCGTAACGGCGTCCGCTGGTGAACGTGAAAGATAGGCGCTCGGGCCTGCGCGGCCCGGGCTGCCCTACCGTTTGTCGACTGGCACGTAAGGCCGCGCTTCGGGGCCGGCATAGAGCGTTAGCGGCCTGATGAGAATGTTGTTGTCCAGCTGCTCGAGGATCTGCACGGTCCAACCTGGCATGCGGCCCACTGCGAAGATGGGCACGAACAGATCCTTCGGGATGCCGTGCAAATAGTAGATGACGCCAGAGTAGAAATCGACGTTCACGTTCACGCCGTGGCGCGCGTAGGGTGACATCTCTTTCACGAGCGCGTCGAGGATCGCCGTCCACTTCGGCTGGCCCATTTCGGCGGAAAGCCGCCGCACGCCCTCCCGCATATGGCGGGCTCGAGGATCCTCTGCACGATATACGCGATGGCCGAAACCTGTGATGGCCTCCTTGGCCTCACGCTTGCGCTTCACGTAGGCCGCCACGTTGGCAGGATCGCCAATCTCCTGCGCCATCGCCAGCACGTCCTCGGCAGCGCCGCCGTGGGCAGGGCCTGACAGGGCCGCGATCGCCGCGGTGATCGCCGCGTGAATGTTGGCCTGCGTGCCGACAACGACGCGCGCGGCGAAAGAGGATGCATTCGAACCGTGCTCGGCATGCAGCACGAAGTCCTTGTCGAGCAAGTCCGCGGCGTCCTTCGATGGCGCCTCGCCCTTCAGCATGTGCAGAAAGTTTGCCGCGTGGCCTAGGTCGCGTGATGGAGCGACCGGCTCGAGGCCCTGTCGAATGCGGTGGTGGGCGGCCACGATCATCGCCACCTGAGAGGTCAGGCGGATGCCCTTGCGCAGTACCGCCTCGCGCGAAGCGTCCGCCACTTCCGCGTCGAAAGCCCCCAGCGCCGAGGCCGCAGTGCGCAGCACCTCCATCGGGTGCGCCTTCGCTACGTTGCGGATAATGTCGACGATGCCCTGCGGGAGGCTACGCGCCTCGACCAGCGCCTGCTTGAACGCGGCGAGTTCCGTTGCCTTGGGCAGCTCTCCGTAGAGAAGAAGATACGCCGTCTCCTCGAACGAGGAATGTTCCGCCAGATCGTGGATCGAATAGCCGCGGTAGCGCAGCTCACCTGCCTTGCCGTCGATGAAGGTTGTCGCCGACCGCTCGAAATAGACGTCCTTCAGGCCGCGGTAGATCTTGGGGGCATTGCTCGGCTCGCTCATTCTGATCTCCTTTTTCGAGCTTCCCTGAGACGTGCTATAGGGCCCTCGAGCATCAGCGACAGGCGAGGACGCATTGGACATTCTCACCAAGGCCGAGGCACTGCTGGCCGGACGAAATCTCAAGGTTGTTCTACCGGAAGCCGAGGACGATCGCATTTTGCGGAGCGCACAACTGCTTAGCGAAAAGCAGCTGGCGCTGCCCGTTCTCATCGGCGACGGCGCTACCATCAAAGCGCGCGCCGACGCTATCGGCATCTCCCTCTCGGGCGTCGAGACTTGCAATCCCGCAAGCGACCCGCGTGTCGCGAGCTATGCCGCAAATCTTGCACGTGCGCGCGAACGCATGACTATGGGGATGGCGGAACGGCTGCTGCGCAAGCCCCTCTATTTTGCAGGCGGCATGGTGGCCGCAGGTGACGCTGCGGCAATAGTTGCGGGCGCGGCTAATCCTACGAAACGTGTGATCGAGGCGGGCCTGATGACGATCGGGCCTGCACCTGGCATCGCGACGCCGTCGAGCTTCTTCCTGATGGTCGTGCCGGCGCGGGGCGAGGTGCCACAGCAGACGCTCGTGTTCGCGGATTGCGCCATCAATGCCGATCCAACGGTGCAGGAGCTTGCAGACATCGCCGTTGCCTCAGCGGAAAGCGCGCGTACATTTCTTGGCGCGCAACCGCGCGTTGCAATGCTTTCGTTCTCCACACATGGTAGTGCCTCACATCCCCTTGTCGAGAAGGTGAGGTCGGCCCTCGCCTTGGCGCGGGCGGCTCGTCCGGATCTCGCCATCGATGGCGAATTGCAGGGGGATGCGGCGCTTTCAGCAGCGGTCGCTGCCAAGAAAGTGAAGGGTGAGAGCGCCGTTGCAGGCCGTGCGAACGTCTTGGTGTTCCCGAACTTGGACGCCGCGAATATCGCCTACAAGCTTGTGCAGCACCTGGCAGGGGCGCAAGCGATCGGTCCGTTTCTGCAGGGGTTTGCTTCGCCTATTTCGGATCTGTCACGAGGCGCGACGGTGGCAGACATTGTCGCGACCTGCACGTTGACGCTCGCACGCGCTGTGCGCGGTTGAGCGCCAACTCAGCCGAAATGGGCTCCGAACACCTTGCTGGCGGCTGCGTCGTGGGAGAGGCCGCGTGCGCGCAATTGCTGATAGTGATCGGCAGCGGCGCGCCCTTCGAGGAACGCATCCCAGACCAAGCGGATGCCACTAATGGCGGCAGCGAAACGGGAGCCAAGCGTAGGCTTCGCCGTCGGGTAGAAGTCGAGCGCCTCATCAAAGCTGCGGATCTGACCCATGATGGCTCTCCTTGCCTGCAGAATCAGGCGTTCATGATGCGTTGCACAATTCCACCCCATTGGTTTTGTTGCAATGCGGGATAAGAACATGCGTCTTATGCAGCGGACGCATGGCAAGGTTAACGCTTGCTTTGCCGCAAACCGACCGCAGCCTCGTACGGAGAAACCTTCACATGATCAGCGGCTTGGCTCGTGCTTGGAGACGCCGCTGGTGGCAGCCAGGGCCGGCATTGCAGGGGTTCGCAGGGCTGCGGCCCGTCACCGTGATCACCGGGGGCTCGGAGGGCATCGGCTTCGCACTCGCAACGCAGTTCACGAGGCACGGCAGCGGGCTGCTGCTTGTGGCACGGAGCGAGGCTCGCCTTGCCGAGGCGCAGGGGAAACTTGTCGGCGCGGAGGGCGCACCGGTCCATTTCCTGGCGCTTGACGTGAGCCGTCCGGATGCAGCGCTGATCCTCGACGGCGAGCTTGCGCGCCTGGGCGCCTACTGTGACGTGCTGGTCAACTGCGCGGGCATCGGGGGATCGGGGCCCCTCGCAGCCGAAGATCCTGCGCGTGTGTCAGCCCTTGTCGAACTCAACGTCGCGGCGCTGACGCGGCTGACGCGGCATTTCCTGCCCGGCATGCTTGTGCGCGGGGAGGGGGGCGTCATCAATCTCGCTTCCGTCGGAAGCTACGGCCCCGGCCCGAACCAGGCCGCCTACTACGCCAGCAAGGCCTATGTGCTGTCGCTGACCGAGGCGATAGCGCACGAAACGGCGGGGCATGGTGTGCGCATCTGCGCTCTCGCACCGGGCCCCGTGCGCACACGCTTTCACGCGCGTATGGGCGCCCAACATGCGTTCTACCGGATGTTCTCGCCGCCCATCCCGCCAGCTTTGGTTGGATGGCTCGGCTATTGGGGATATACGCTAGGCCTGCGCGTCGTTTGGCCGGGCCTTGCCACGCCTTTCGCAGCGCTTGCCATGCGGCTGCTGCCGCACAGGATACTGATGCCCATCGTCGCCACGTTGTTGAAACCTCGGAGGTGATAATTCCCGCGATGCTCGACGCTGACTTGAAGCTTGGGAAGCCGGAAAGCGAACCCCTCTCCAGCGGTCTCACGCCGTCCACGACATCGGGTGGAACGAGCGGCAAGAAGCCTGTCCTGATCGTCCTGCACCAGGAAAACTCCAATCCCGGGCACATCGGCCAGTGGTTCGCCCGTAACGGCCATCGCCTCGACATTCGCAAGCCGCGCTTCGGCGACCCCCTGCCCGAGACGATGCAGGAGCACTGCGCGGCGGTGATCTTTGGCGGCCCCATGAGTGCCAACGACAAGGACGACTTCATCGTCAAGGAGACCGACTGGATTAGCGTTCCGTTACAGGAGCACAAACCGTTCCTTGGGGTATGCCTCGGCGCCCAGATGCTGACCAACCTGCTTGGGGGGCGCGTTGCCTTCCATCCTCGGGAGGAGGTCGAGATCGGCTATTACCCGCTCGTCACGACCCAGGCCGGTATGCGCTTCGGGCCGTTTCCCGATCACGTCTACCAATGGCATCGGGAAGGCTGCGAGTTGCCGGCCGGCATGGAGTTGCTCGCCACATCCAGCGGCGCGTTCCCCAATCAGGCCTTTGCGCACGGTGCGGCGGTGGGCCTGCAGTTCCATCCCGAGATCACTTACGCGCAGGTGCATCGCTGGACAGGCAACAATCGCGGGCGCCTGGACATGAACGGCGCCAAGGATCGGGAAGAGCACATCGCCGGTCACATCACCCACGCGCACAAGGTGCAGGGGTGGCTCGACGGCTTCCTGTCGCGTTTCGTGAAGGGCGAAGTCCGGGTCTGAGCGAACGGCGAGACCGTTCGCGCGTTGAAGCGGGCGCTGTCCTATTTGCCGCGCTGAGAAGGCCGGCCGCGCCTCAGGCTGCCTGCGCCGGCGTTGTAGCGCGGCGGCCGCGGCCCCTTGCGGGCTTCCTCTGCGAGGCGATGGATTTCCTCCTCCCGGCGCAATTCCGCATCCTCGTAGGCCTCGAATTCCACCGCCTTGGCGCGGCGTCGCAGCTTGCGACGCGCTTGCAGGGCGCGCTGCTGGTCTTCTTCGCTTGGCCCTGCCATGGGGTCGCCCTCGTTCAATGTCGTCCCTTCGTCATTGCGCGGCTCCAAGTCGCTTCAAGCGCAGCGCCGCTTTTGAAAACGCCGGATCGAGGGCAAGCGTGGCGCGATAGTCTTCCGCGGCGCCCTTGACGTCTCCGGTTTTCTCGCGCGCCAGGCCACGGTTGAAGTGGGCCAGTGCGAACTCGGGATACAGCTCGATGGCGTGCGAATAGTCGGCAATTGCGTCGGGAATGTTGCCGAGATCAAAATGGAGGTTGGCGCGATTGTAATAGCCGAGCGGCTCGTTGGGATCGATGGAGATGGCTCGGTCGAAATCCTTCAACGCCTGGCGATAGCGTCGCTGCATGCTGTAGGCCGCCGCGCGGTTCATATGCGCGATGGCGAGGTTCATCTGGGAAGTGCTGTCGTCCTCGATGATGACGCTGCATGCACGGATCTGCCTTTCCAGATTGGCGGTCTGGTTGCAATCGGTGACGAGATCAGCCGCCGCGGGCGCAAGAAAACCGGCAATCGCAGCGGCGACAGTGAGCATTGCGCCGAGAAGAACCGGACCGGCGTGCATCATGCGCATCTGTCGCGTTCCCGGGCGTTTTCTGCGTGGTCACATGCTTCGTCACATGTGTCGGGCACCCGCCCGCGCCACGGCGGCGGATGGCGGTGCAGGAGGCATCGGGGCCCTTGTGCGATATGCGGCATCGTAAGCCCTGAGCATGAACGTTGCGAAGTGTACCGCAGTGGTCACCGGCAGTCTGCGTCCGAGTGTCAATTCGTTCGGTTGGGAGGCCGGTGCGTGCTCCAGGGCCGCGGTGCCGGCGATGAAGCGGTTGACGCTGGCTGCGAGGCGCCAATCCTCGAGTGCGGCGTCACGCGCGCATTCGCGGGCCTGTAACAGGTGCGAGATCGCGGCAAGTTCCGCCCGGCGTGTGCCGCCGATGGCTTCATCGCTGAGATCGAAGGGGTTGCATTGCGCGAACTCCGCGCAGGCCTCGAGGCTAGCGCCCAAATGGTCGGCGAGCTTGAGGGCGCTGCTTCCCGGGAGAAACTGCCGAGGGGCAGGAATGGCGCGGGCATGTTGCATCATCGACCTCCGGAAAACGGTCAGAGACGCGTACGCAACAGCACGGGAAAACTCGCGTCCGGGCCATCATGAAGCGCCGGTTGCAGCAAAAGCGCAACGGGGGTGTGGAGATGCTGTGGAGGCGCTGAGGATTAGCCGCTGGACACCGGCAGAGACAGTCCTACGGACCTCCGTAGGATACAGAGCCAGCGGATGAAGCGGCCGGCTGTGCCGCTGGGTTGGCAGGCCTTTACTTCTTGTGCGTGTTCTTGGACGCCGCGGTCTTGTGCGGCTTGGCCGCCTTGGGCGCTTCCGGGACGGCGATGCCGTCAGGGCCGCTTGCCAGCACGCTGCGGCAGTCGTTCGGCAACTCGTCGATAGACATTGGTGGCTTCGCAGGCGCGGGTGGCGGCCGTGGGCCGGGAGGCACAGGAGTGGGCGCCTTCGGTTTCACCAGCGCCAGCCACTTTGTAAGTTCCGTGCCGCACCCGTCATCGTTGCCAACTGGGGGTTGAGCCTCGCAGTTGGTAGAGCCCTTGGGACAGTGGATGCGGATGTGGAAGTGGTAGTTGTGGCCGTACATGGGACGCACTTTCGACAGCCAGGAGCGATCCGCATCCTTCGGGGTGCCCTCGCACAAGGCCTTCTTGATGGCCGGATGCACGAAGATGCGCTCCACCTCCGCATATGAGGCTGCGCGCTTGATGAGCTTTGCGTGCTTGTCAGACCAAATGGCGGGGTCCACGGCCTCGTAGCTCTTCAGCATCGACGTCGCGGACATGTCCTCCCGCTCGCGTTGCGTCAGGCGGCGATCTGGCATCGGGGTGAGCCAGACGTCGGCGTCGAGCCCCACCTGGTGGCTGGCGTGGCCGCTCGTCATGGGCCCACCGCGGGGTTGGGCCAGATCGCCGACGAGGAGGCCGGGCCAGCCGTCGTTCTGCCTGGCTTCCGTTGCCAGCCGCTTCACGAGATCGATCAACTCCGGGTGCCCCCAGTTGCGGTTGCGCGACAGGCGCATGGCCTGCCAGGCGGGGCCGTCAACTGGCAGCGCCTTGCCGCCGGCGAGGCAGCCTTTGGCGTAAAAGCCGATGGCGCGCGCAGTCAGCGGAGAGGGCGTCTTGGCGGCGCCGAACAGGTCTCGTGCAGGCGGGCCCTTCTGCTTCTCGGGATGCTTGCCCTTAGCCGCTGTCGTGGGCGTTGCATTCTTGTCGGCGGGGGGCGTTGCAGTCGAAGGCGCTTTGGATTTTTCGGCTACCGGCGGCGCGGACGTTGATGCTGGTGTCGAAGTCGTCGGAGTGGATGAGGCCGGCGTTGCCTTTGCCGGTGGCGTTGCAGGCACGGGAACGGGCACCGCGACGGGCGCGGGCGTCTGCTGAGCGTAGAGCGTCAGCGTGGTGCTGAGGAGCGCGCCGATCGCTATGAGCGCTGGCAAGCGCATGGCCTTCTCCGCTTGTGCCTGTCCCTATACTGGGACCGTGACGCACCCTTGTGCCCAAAAAAGGGTCGAACTGGAAGAGCCGGCCGACGCTTTACGCGCCGCCGCTAGCTGCGAAGCTGCCTCGTGGCGACTGCACAACCATAGGCGATGAGCAGCGAAATCAGCACGTTGTAGCCGGCGAACGAGATGCCCAGGAAGCGCCATGCGGCCTGATCGCATCGCACAACGCCCATGCTCGTGGATGGTTTGAGCAGATCCTTGGCGTCAAGGCTCAGCTTGGGGGCGGCTGCAGCGCAGGTGTCTGGGCCTGGCCAGAAGCCCCACTCTGCGCCAGCGTGGTAGGTGCCGAGGGCAGCATTGGCGAGAAAGCCCAGGCCGACGAGGGCGAAGAGTAGCGTGCTCAGGGCCTTCTTGTCGGCTGCGAGCGAGACGAGTGCCAAAAACAGCAGCGGTATTCCTGCATAGTAAGCGTAGCGCTGCTGCAGGCAGAGCGGGCATGGCGCGTAACCGCCGATGTGTTCGAAGCCGAGCGCGGCGAGAATCATGGCCAGCGCGAACACGAGCAACGCCGCGCCTGTGCGATAGGCAGGGGCGCTTTCGGGATCGTGTGTGCTTGTGAGCATGGGCTCAGGTTCCCTCTAGTGTCCTGATCGCGAAATTCGTTCTACGCGAGCCGCAGCATGAGACGAATTTCGCGATCATCAAAACTAGCCGGTTTGCAACTTCTACAGGATGTAGCGAGCCGCCACGAAACCGCCAACGAGCAGCACAACGAAAGCCGTCGTGACGAGGCTCAATCGCGTCTCGATGAACTGGCGAATGGGCTCGCCAAACCAATAGAGCAACGCCGCAACGAGATAGAACCGCATGGCGCGCGCCACGATGCTCGCAGCGATGAATGGCATGAGCGGCATATGGAAGACGCCGGCCGATATGGTGAGGATCTTGTAGGGGAACGGTGTCCAGCCTTTTGCGATCAGGATCCATACGCCCCATTCATTGAAAAGGCGCTTGGCCTCGTCGAACTTCGACGCGTAGCCGTAGAGACGCATGATCGGCTCGCCGATGAGTTCGAAGATGTAGTAGCCAATGGCGTAGCCCGCGATGCCGCCAATGACGGAGGCGACGGTGGCGATTGTCGCGTAGAGCCAGGCTTTGCGTCGATCCGCCAGGATCATGGGTATCAGCATGATGTCGGGCGGGATCGGAAAGAATGAGCTTTCCGCAAAGGATACGGCAGCAAGAGCCCGCGGCGCGTTCTTGTGCGTAGCCGAGCGCATCATCCAATCGTACGTTTTCTGAAGCATGCCTCAACAACTCGCTGGCGTCGGCAATGTGGGGCGTGAAGCCCACGCCTCGCTGTAGCGGACCCTACCGCTCTTGTCGATGCGCTGCAGCATGCTTGCTGCGTGTCAGCCGGTCAGGAGGTCGTCGGACCGCGCCGCACGCTCCGCCTCCGCAGGCAGGCCCAAGGCCAGCTGGACGGGCCTGAAAGAGCGGCGGTGATGGATGGTAACACCCAGCTTCCCGATCGCCTCCTGGTGCTCAGGGGTGCCATAACCCTTGTGGCGCTCGAAGCCGTAGCCTGGGAACGAACGGGCAAGTTCCGTCATGAGTTCGTCACGGAACACCTTGGCGACGATGGAGGCGGCCGCAATGGAGAGGCACTTCGCGTCGCCCTTGATGATCGTGCGCGTCTTGCAGGGCAGCCGGGGGGCCTTGTTGCCGTCGATCAGGGCCAGGCGCGGCCGTGCCGGAAGTTGTTTCACCGCCTCGGCCATGGCCCACAGCGTGGCGTTGAGAATGTTGTCGGTGTCGATGCGGGTGACGTCCGCGATGCCGATGCCAACCCTCGCGGTGGCGTGAATGGCGCGTGCAAGGCGCTCCCGGGCCTCCGCGTCCAGGGTTTTCGAGTCGGCGATGCCCTCTGGGATGCGCGCCGGATCGAGGATAACCGCCGCAGCCACGACAGGGCCGGCAAGTGGGCCACGGCCCGCCTCATCGACACCTGCGATCGGGCCGCCGTGAAGTTGCAACTCCACGGACTCGAGCTCGAAAGTGGCCTTCATCCCCCGAATCACTCCTCCTTCGCGTGGGGGAGCTTCGCGGAGCTAAGGCCCGCTGTCAAAACAGGGTGAGTTGCGTTCCTCTCGGCAGTGGACGCTGGAAGAGGTCGAGGCGCAACTTGTGATTGCGCTCATTCAGGCCTAGGCGCTTGCAGGCCAGCCGAAAGCGGGCACTCACCTGGTCGGCGTAGGGACCCTGGCCGCGTTGGCGGACCCGCCATTCGGGCGTGTAATCCTTGCCGCCGTGCATACTGCGCAGAATGTTGATGATGCGCTTGGCCCGATCGGGAAAATCGGTCTCGAGCCACTCGCGGATGAGATCCTTCAATTCGTGTGGCAGGCGCAGCATGACATAGCCGGCTTCCTTGGCGCCTGCTTCAGCGGCCGCGGCCAGAATGCGCTCGATCTCGCTGTCGTTGAGGGCGGGGACGATCGGCGCGGCCATCACCGCGACGGGAACCCCCGCTTCGCGCAGTGTTTTGATGGCTTCGAGGCGCTTTGCCGGCGTGGAGGCCCGCGGCTCCATTTTGCGGGCGAGCATGCGGTCGAGCGTGGTGACCGAGATCGCCACCTTCACCAGCCCTCGCTCTGCCATGCGCGCAAGAATGTCGACATCACGCGCCACCAGCGCCGACTTGGTGACGATGCCGACGGGGTGGCTGACACGGTCCAGCACCTCGAGCACGGCGCGCGTGATCCTGTGCTCGCGCTCGATGGGCTGATAGGGGTCTGTGACGGCCCCGAGGGCTATGTACTTGGGCATATAGCGGGGGTTGCCAAGCTCCTTCTCCAAAAGCTCTGCGGCGTTCGTCTTGGCGTAAAGCTTGGTTTCGAAGTCCAGGCCCGGCGAGTGGCCGAGGTAGGCGTGGGTGGGCCTTGCAAAGCAATAGCTGCAGCCGTGCTCGCATCCCCGGTAGGGGTTGATGGACTGGTCGAAGCTGATGTCCGGGCTGTCGTTGGTGGCGATGATGCTCTTGGCGATTTCCCTATGCACTTCCGTCTTGAAAGGTGGCAATTCCGCCAGGCTTTCCCAGCCGTCGTCCACGAGTTCGCGCTTTTCAGCTTCGAACCGGCCGGAGCGATTGGAGCGGGAGCCGCGACCGCGCCGCGCATCTTCTGCCAGAATCCGGTTCGGGTCCGGCAGGATGCTGCCATCGTAGAGCACGTGCACGGGCCTCTCGGTCTTCATATCCGCATTATGCAGGTGCGGTGGAACAATTCAAGAACGAATTGTGTGCTGGACGCATTTTCCCGTTGCGGTCGATAGCGTTGCCGTTCGGGTTCCACTAATGGTGGTCAACCACGGCAGAACTGCGGACAGCCGGTGCTTTCCATCGTCATACCCACCCTCGACGCTGAAACGACGCTTGGGCCAACGCTCGGGGCGCTGGTGCCGGCCGTCGTCGAAGGGCTGGTGAAGGAGGTGATTGTCGTCGACGGTGGCTCCTGCGATGGCACGGAACGCATCGTGGACCATGCTGGTGCCACCTTCATCTCGGCCGACAAGGGACGCGGGACGCAGCTTGCCACCGGGGCAAGGAGGGCGCGGTTTCCGTGGCTGCTGTTTTTGCACGCGGACACGGTTCTGGAGCCCGGATGGGAGCGGGAGGTGGCCGCATTCATCGAGCGGGTGGAGGGGGGCGTGCGGCCGCTGTCGGCAGCGGCATTCCGCTTTGCACTCGACGACGATGGGCTCAAGGCGCGCCTGCTGGAAGCGCTGGTGGCTGTACGGTGCGCCATCTTCAAGCTGCCTTACGGCGACCAGGGGCTTCTCGTTCCTGCCAGCCTCTACCGCAGCGTGGGCGGCTTCAAAGAAATTCCGCTGATGGAGGACATCGATCTGGTGCGGCGGCTCGGCCGGAGGAAGTTGACCTTGCTTCGGAGCAAGGCGCTCACCAGTGCCGACCGCTTTCGCAGGCAAGGATACTTCATGCGGTCGGCCCGCAATCTGTTGTGCCTAGTGCTGTTCACCTTGCGGGTGCCGCCAGCCGTCATCAGCCGGATCTATGGGTGAATGCCGGACATGCCTCCTCACGCATTTGTGACGTCGGTTTGCATCGAAAAATCCAACACGTGCGCTAGAAGCGCGATGCGAATGGATCTGCCCCTCGGGGCGTAACGCATCGGCCCTCTAGGAGCATCAGCATGCACAGCATCTCTCGACGTGGCTTCGTCATCTCGGCGGCGACTGCCGGCGCGGTCTTCGGCCTCAACAAGCCTTTGGAGTTCGTCGGCTCGGCACTCGCCCAGAAAGCTGATCCAGGGCTGCTCGAAAAGGGCTTTGTGAAATTCAAGATCGGCGACGTCGAGGTAACGCAGATCTACGACGGCGTATGGGAAAAAGCGCATGATGCGGGCTTCATCAAGAACGCGTCCGTGGAAGAGACGAAAGCATCGCTCAAGGCCGCAGGCATTTCGGAAGAGGTGGTGCCGATCTCGTTCACGGTGACTGTCGTACAGGTCGGCGGCAAGACCATCATGTTCGACGCGGGCACCGGCGGACAGGCTGGTGGTCCCAAGGCGGGCCTCATCGCCAAGGGCAACCTGGCAAAGGCCGGGATCGACGCGTCCAAAGTCTCGACGATCGTAGTCACCCACTTCCATGGGGATCACATCTTCGGATTGATGGCCAAGGATACCAACGAGCAGACCTATCCGAATGCCGAGATCATCGTGCCGGAAGCCGAGTTCAAATTCTGGACCGACCCGGCGGTAATCGAGAAATTGGATCCTGGCCGTGCTGGCCTTGCCAAGCGCATCCAGGCCTCAATGAGCGGCTGGAAGAACATCAAGCAGATCGGCGACGATAAGGAAGCAGTGGCTGGCATCCGCTCAGTAAATACGTATGGTCACACACCGGGTCACACCTCGTTCCTGATGGGCTCGGGCGCAACCCAGCTGATCGTTCTCGGTGACGTCACCAACGTCCCGGCATTGTTCGTGAAGAACCCCGGCTGGCATGCGGCCTTCGATCAGGATGCGGCGCTTGCAGAGCAGAACCGCCGCAAGATCTTCGACCGAGTTGTCGCCGACAAGATCACTGTGACGGGCTATCATTTCGGCTTGCCCGGCGCCGGCACCATTCAGAAGGACGGCAACGGATACGCGTACGTGCCCGTTTCGGCATAGGCGCAGGTTGGGCATCCCTTCCACTAAGGATCCGTGCAGGGCGCCTCCGGTTCCGGGGGCGCCTTTTCGCTGCCGCCTCGTCATCATGGCGAAGGCGCCGGTGGCAGGCTTGGCCAAGACCAGGCTTGCGAAGGAGATTGGCGTTGCACGTGCCGTGGGTTTCGCGCGCGTTTCTGCACGCGCGGCCATGGTGCGGCTGGCATCAGACTCGCGCTGGGAAACCAGCATCTCCGTGGCCCCCGACGCTGCCGTGCAGGCGAGGATCTGGCCTGCCGGCCTGCGTCGCAGGTTTCCTCAGGGACAGGGTGACCTCGGCCAGCGCATGCAGCGCATCATGGATCTCGCGCGTCCGGGCCCGGTGATCATCATCGGCACGGATATTCCATCGGTTCAACGGGGGCACATTGCAGCTGCATTCCGGCGCCTTGCCAGCGCCGACGCCGTTCTGGGCCCAGCCGGAGATGGTGGCTATTGGTTAGTCGGCCTGCGGCGGCGCCCCAGGATCCTGCGGCCCTTCGGGCGCGTACGCTGGTCCAGCTCCGAGGCGCTCGCGGATACCCTGCGCAACCTTTGCGGCCATAGCGTCGCGTTCGCGGCGGAACTGACGGACGTCGACGATGCAGAGAGCCTGCAGCGGAATCACCGGTTGGCCGGGCGTGTCGTGCTGCCGCGGTGAGGCCGCAGCGGCGTCGTAGCTGCGCCAGGTCAGAAATCCGAAACGATCCCGCCCTTCTCCCAATCCCCGTAGCGGGTGGGCTCAGGGCCAGCCTGGCCATTGTACTCCTTGGGCAGCGCGTTGCGTTCCGCATCGGCCTTCCGGCGCCGCTCCTCAGCCTCGGCGAGGGCGCGCTTGGCCGCGGGCGACAACTCCCTGGCGGGTGCTTCGGCCTGCGGGGTGCCTTCGGGCGGCTTGTCGGTCACGTTGTCATCCTCGAATGCTGGGCCTTGTCTTGGGACTTTAGGGGGCAAGCACGCCCTACTGGCCTTGGCGGCAGCGTACCCCCATATTATGCGTGCATCGATGCCCCGCGGCCAGTCCTACGCATACTCAAACGAAGGATCGCCGCGTCGGGTTTACTTCGAACATGACAAAGTCGTGCCATGCCACTCAACTTCTTCAAGACCGGTATTCTGCTTGCCCTGCTGACAGGCATCTTCGTCGCATTTGGCGCCCTGGTGGGCGGCAAGAGCGGCATGGTGATCGCCTTCCTGGTGGCGCTCGGCATGAACATGTTCAGCCTGTGGGGATCGCACAGCATGGTGCTGCGCATGTACAGCGCGCGAGAGGTCGACAGGGCTTCGGGCGGTGAGTACTACCAGATCATCGAACATCTGGCGCAGCAGGCGGGCCTGCCGATGCCGAAGGTCTACGTGATGGACAACCCGCAGCCGAACGCCTTTGCCACCGGCCGCGGGCCTTCGAGCGCTGCCGTGTGCGCATCCACGGGCCTGCTGGAGATGCTGTCGCCTGAGGAAGTGGCCGGCGTGATGGCGCACGAACTCGCGCACGTGAAGAACCGGGATACGCTCACGATGGCTGTCGCGGCGAGCATCGGTGGCGCCATCTCTATGCTCGCCCAGTGGATGCAATTCAGCGCCATCTTCGGCGGGCACAACCGCCAGAACGGCGGCACCAACTGGCTCGGTGCCATCGTCGCAATCCTCCTGGCGCCGTTCGCCGCGATGCTGGTGCAGATGGCCATCAGCCGTTCGCGCGAATACGAGGCAGACAGGCTGGGCGCCATGATCTGCGGGCAGCCGCTGTGGCTTGCCTCCGCGCTTGCAAAGATCGAAAGCTTTGTGCACCAGATCCGCAACGAACCGGCGGAAGCTGCGCCCGGGACGGCACATCTCTTCATCATCAATCCGCTGACGGGCGAGGGGATGGACAACCTGTTTTCCACGCATCCAAATACCGCCAATCGCATCGCCGAGCTCGAGCGTATGGCTGCGGATTGGGGCAGCAGGGCACCGGCACCTGCGCGGGTCGCGCCGAGATCCGATACGACGCGTGGGCCCTGGGGCTGATGCGCGACACGTCCAAGTTTCACAAGCGCGGTCAGCAGAAGCAGCGCAAGCACGGCCCGCCGCGCACGTCCGGCAAGACCAAGAAGCCCGTGGCTGCGCCCCCGCGGCCCATGCGGGCCGGGTTGCCGGCGCGGATCATGGCTATGCGCCTGCTGGAGGCGGTGCTGGATATGGGCCAGCCTCTCGACCAGGCCTGGATGCGAATGACGGCGACACCGGGCTTCGAAGCGCTCGAAGGGCGTGATCGCGCGCTCGTGCGCTCGCTGGTGGCGACCGTGCTGCGCCGGCAGGGTGAGATCGAGGCCGTGCTCAAGCACTTCCTGGAGAAACCGCTGCCGGCGGACAAAGGCAGGCTCTGGCCCATCCTGTTGCTCGGCGCGGCGCAACTGTGCTGCCTCGACATGCCCGCTCACGCCGTCGTCGATCTCAGTGTCGAGTTGGCGCGGCGAGACAAGGGTGCGCGTCGTTTC
Source organism: Hyphomicrobiaceae bacterium (assembly GCA_039808585.1). GTDB lineage: Bacteria > Pseudomonadota > Alphaproteobacteria > Rhizobiales > Hyphomicrobiaceae > AWTP1-13. The sequence continues at coordinate 16,464 of JBDHTJ010000097.1, forward strand.
GACAAACTTACGAATGCGGTAATGCGGCGTGTCAGCGAGCGCGGCAAGGAGGTGATGGGCGGTCTCGACGCGGTTGCGCTCAACGTGCCGTCCTGGCTGCTTTCACGCTGGGAAAAGGCCTACGGCACGCAGCGTGCGCGCGCCATCGCAGCCGCCAGCTTGCGCGAGGCCCCGCTCGATCTCACGCTGGCACCGCAAGCGGCGCGGGATGCGGCAGCGTGGGCGGAAAAACTCGGCGGGACGCTGTTGCCAACGGGCTCGATCCGCATCGGGCAGGCGGGCCGTATCGAAGAGCTTGCGGGTTATGCGGATGGCCAATGGTGGGTGCAGGATGCGGCGGCGGCCCTCGTGGTCCGTACGCTGGGCGAGGTTGCAGGGCTTGCGGTCGCAGATCTTTGTGCGGCTCCGGGTGGCAAGACGGCATCGCTTGCCGCGCGCGGTGCCAAGGTAACCGCTGTGGATGTCTCCGAACCGCGGCTCAAGCGCCTCAATGAAAACCTGCAGCGCCTGCAGCTCACGGCGGAGGTGGTCGTGGCGGACGTGGCCGATTGGGCGCCGGGGGCGATCTTCGACGCCGTGTTGCTCGATGCGCCGTGCTCTGCAACGGGCACTATCCGCCGGCATCCCGATCTCTTGCGCCAGAAGGCACCTGCCGACATCCAAAGACTGGCCGAATTGCAGAAGCGGATGCTCGAGACGGCCGCCGCGCTTGTGAAGCCAGGGGGGATGCTCGTGTACAGCACCTGCTCGCTGGAGCCTGAGGAGGGTGAGCAGCGGGCGAACGAATTCCTGGAAGCGCATCCCGAGTTCACGCGCGAAGCCATCGAGCCCGCCGCCATCAGTGGTTCGCCTGAATGGATCACATCGGTAGGAGACCTGCGGACGCTGCCCGATGCGCTCGTGCTCGACCGGCCAGAGCTCTCCGGTATGGATGGCTTCTACGCCGCGCGGCTGCGCAAGGCCGGATAGGGCGTTCGGGATCGCGGCCGAGCCTTTGCCTGTGGATGCCTCGCCCCCATTTTCCACAGGCTGTGCACAGCTGCCACACGGCGTAGTGCTTGGCGCCCGCGGCAGCGCGGTCTAACGATCCTTCATGGCCAGGATCAGACAGCAGGCATCGGGGCGAGCAGCGCGTACGGGGGCGTCGGCTGCGGGTGCATTGACATCGCGTGACAAGCTCAACCTCGCAGTCCTGACGCTGGACAAGACGCGGCGGGATGCGATGGCGCGCTTGCGGCGCTCGCGCCTGATGCGGTGGCGCTATCGCACCGGTATCGCCGACGATGTCGTCATATCTCCAACCTCGTTGCGGACGGTCGATCCGAGTTTCGTCGACGAGCTGGCCGTCGGCGGCTTCGGCCTCGCGGGCTATGTTGCCGACATCGAGGCCGGGTCACCGTTCGAGGCCGAGCCTCCAAGCGACGTGTGGCTCAGCGAGCTGCACGGTTTCGGCTGGCTCAGGCACCTCGACGCGGTGATGACCGAGGATGCGCGCGAGCAGGCGCGGCTCTATGTGCAAGACTGGCTGCACTTAACGCGCGCGCGGCAGGCGGTAGGATGGGCGCCCGAGGTGCTGGCGCGCCGTATCATCTCGTGGCTCACGCACGAGAACCTGCTGCTCGACTGGGCCGAGCCCAAGGATCACGACGCGATCATGCTGAGCCTGGAGCATCAGGTGATGTTCCTGCGAACCTCCTGGCACAATGCGCTCGACGGATATCCGCGCCTTTTGTGCCTGATTGCTCTTCTGCAGGCAGACTTGTGCATTTCCGGGCAGGGGGATCGCCTCGCGCAGAGCCAGATTTGGCTCGCGGACGAACTCGACCGGCAAGTGTTCGCAGATGGTGGGCACGTAAGTCGTGACCCCTGGATCGGTGTGGAGCTGCTTCTCGACCTGCTGCCGCTCAAACCGTGTTTTCCGGCACGGGAAAAGACGCTCGAACCGCGCATCGCGCATGCCATCGACAGGCTCATGAGCATGCTGCATCACCTGCGCCTGGGCGACGGATCGCTGGCGCGCTTCAACGGCATGGGAGCGCCCGAGCAGGGCATGCTCACGACCGTGATGGCCTACGCGACGCCGGGACGTGTCACGGAGAAGCTGAGCGCCAAGGGGCCGTCAGGATACGTGCGGCTCGAGCGAGAGGGCACCGTCATTGTGCTCGACGCGGGCAAGCCAGGCGCGTTCGAGCTTTCGGGAAAGGCGCACGCGGGATGCCTTTCGTTCGAGATGAGCGCAGGGAAGCATCTCGTGTTCGTCAACGGTGGTGTACCCGGTGCGCTGCACCGCAAGCTTCTGCCTGTCGCCCGCTCCACGGCAAGCCACACGACGCTTTGCCTGAACGAGCTGTCCTCCGCACGCCTCATCCGCAACGCGCGGCTGGAAGCACAGCTCGGGGCCGCCCCGCTCAGCCTTCCGGAGCGGGTGACGTGCGAGGTGAGCGACGACGACAAAGGCATCGCGGTTGTCGCAAGCCACGACGGGTATGGCGAGAAGTGCGGCCTGGTTCACACCCGGTTCCTGGCCCTGGCACAGGACGGGGCGACGGTTGCCGGCAAGGATCGGCTGTCGCCCCTCAATGCGGATCATCGCTTTACCTGGGATGTACCGTTCGCCATCCATTTCCATCTGCATCCGGAGGTGGTGACAGTGCTGTCACAGAACGGCGAAAGCGTGGATCTTCTGCTACCGGGCGGCGGGCGGTGGCGCTTCTCCGCGGGCGGGCGCCTGATCTCCATCGAGGAGAGTTTGTTCATTGCGCATCCGGCGGGCCCAACTGTGAGCGAGCAGCTGGTGCTGCGCGGCATGTGCGGCGGCAATGCGGAAGTCGATTGGCTTCTGGAGCGGGTGCAAGGCGGCGACGCTCAAGGCGCCTCCTTCTAGGTGTTTGATTCAGGTTCTGCTTCACGCGTCCATCTCAACCGATCAGGCTCTTTGATTGAGAGTCTGATTCGCGCTTTCGATGGACGCGAAGACGCGTCCATCTCAACCGATCAGGCTCTAACGCCGCAGCGCCTCGCCCCTGCCGGGCTTCCATGCTAAGCGCTGGGCAGCCAACCTCGCTATGGACCAGCCACCATGACTTCACCCGCCGCGCGCCTCAAGATCAGCCGGGCCCTGCTTTCCGTTTCCGACAAGACCGGTCTCGTCGAGTTCGCGCGGGCGCTTGCAGCCATGGGCGTGGAACTTCTTTCCACGGGCGGCACCGCGCGTGCGATCACGGACGCTGGCATCCCCGTCAAGGACGTCGCTGAGCACACCGGCTTTCCGGAAATGATGGACGGGCGGCTCAAGACGCTGCATCCGAAGGTGCACGGTGGACTTCTCGCAATCCGCGGAGATGCAGCGCACGAGGCGTCGGCCAAAGAGCACGGCATCGCTCCGATCGACCTTCTGGTGGTCAATCTCTACCCGTTCGAGGCGACTGTCGCGAAAGGCGCCGCCTACGAGGAGTGTATCGAGAACATCGACATCGGCGGGCCTGCCATGATCCGCGCAGCGGCGAAGAACCATGCCGCCGTCACCGTCGTGGTCGAGGC
>JBDHTJ010000098.1:0-19782 GCA_039808585.1 Hyphomicrobiaceae bacterium
CGAGGTACCCGTCGCCCGTACCGGAGACGTAGCCCTGGCCATTGATGCCTTGCTGAGGTGCACTGAGCGCCAACGTCTGTGCTGCGCCACCAGCGGCAACGGCAACCGTGCCACCCTTCGTCGCGCCATAAAAGTTCGTCTGGTTCGAACCGACGTCCGAACGTGCGCCGCCGCTCCACTCGATTTCCATCATGAAGCCGGCCTTGAGGGAGGACGAAACCTTGCCCTCGCCGAGGAGGCGGAAGCGGCTCGAGTTGATGCCGTTGTCGAGACCAGCATAGGTCTTCGAGCTGTTGGCATCCTTGTACCACATGATTTCTTTGTTCACCATACCATTCAGTGTCAGGCTCACCTTGCGGTTGCCTTTGCGCACCGTGGTCGCTTCCAGATCAGCAACCCGCTCTTCGAGGTCAGCGCAGCAATCGCCGCCAAGGTCTGCTGCCTTGGCCGAACCCATCGACACGCCACCTACCAGGATTCCAGCCGCGGCCATGAGCGCCAGCTTGCTGGATGACTTCAAGAGTCCCCCGAACTCTTATGCATGAAGTGTTTTGCGGCAGAAATTGCGCCTAATTCGCGTCCGGTTACCGTGCCGGTTACCTTGCCGACGACGTTTGCGCAAAGATGGCTTTATGCGGAGCAAATGCCGTGTAATATGCATGCAGAATATAACTGTGTGGCAGAACAGAAACACAGGCGTGTTGCGTAAATGGATCACGAGTGGGAGCGTGACGAAAGGGGTGGCCGCTGGGCCTCTCCAGGCAGGCCCATGGCCTGGCTGCCGGGATCGTCATCCGGTTTCCAGGCAAGCGTGACGCGGCGTGCCCGCAAGCGGCAGAACAAACAGGGCATGGAGGTGCATGTCCGGTTCGTGCTGAACTTCCGTGACCCTGCTACCGGCGCCCGGCGGCAGTTGTTCTTCGCGCGCCGGGCCGATGCCCTGGAGGCTCGGGACGCGCTGGTGGCTTCGGTTCGCACAGGGGCCTATGCCACGGAAAGTTCGGCTCTGACCGTCGAGGCTGCGGTGCGCCATTGGCTCGAGGCGCAGCGTGGGCGCGTCAAGGCCAGCACCTGGGCCTCATACAGCCGCGGGGTGCGCTACATCACCGGTCCGCTGATCAACGGCAATGTCGTGGAGCGCCGGGCCTGGGCGCGCGGCCGGCTTCACTGCGAGGCGACCCGGCTCATGCCGATGCTCGGGAAACTACGGGTGGCGGAGCTTACGACGGGGCGCATCCGCACCTGGCATGCGGAACTCGTCGCGCAGGTGGGGGCCCATACGGCGCATGCGGCGCGGAAATTCCTGCGCGCGGTGCTGGCCCTGGCGGCTGAGGATTTTGCGATCAGGGTGCCGCCCATGCCGCTGCAACTCGACCGCGCGCGGCATCGCGAGAAGAAGCGCATCCTCACGCCAGAGCAGGTCCGCATTCTGCTAAAGCAGGCGCAGTTGGAGGAGGAGGGGCTTTTCTATGCCTTTCCCTTCCTGACGGGCGTGCGGCCCAGCGAGCAATTGGGGCTGATCTGGGAGGACGTGGATCTGGACGGCCGGGTGTTGTCCATCCGGCGCATGCAGGAGCAGGACGGGACGCTGTCGCCCATGACGAAGACGCTCGCTGGCGAGCGCTTCGTGCCGATAACGCCGTTGCTGCATCGCCTGCTGCTGCGTTGGAGGGAGGCCTATCCTGCGCGCCTTTCGCCTGATGCGCGCGTGTTCGTGGCAACCGGCGGGGCGCGTCACGCCTCGCGTCTGCGGGGGGCTAAGGGGGGCCGGCCGCTGACCTATGCCAATTTCCGCGTCACCTACTGGAAGCCCGCTCTCGCGCGTGCAGGCCTGCCCTACGTTACACCGCATAGTGCCCGCCATACCGTGATCAGCGTCCTGCAGGCGGCCGGTGTCGAGGTGGGGCTCGTGTCGAAGCTCGCCGGCCACGCCAATGCAGCCGTCACATTGCAGCATTATACGCAGGCCGTGCGCGGCGGAGAGGCCGCGATGCAGAAGCTGGAAGCGGCCTATCTGTCAGGCGTCTGACGGAATTGGTCCTCTGCACAGGATGCGCATGTGGCGCGTTTTTTGCAGAAAAGCACGCCCGTCGCCCTGTTGTTGCATCCCTTGGTTCATGCGTATCGATGTTCCCACCATTACGAAACGAGAGCGTGTTCGCAGGCTCAAGTCGCAATCCGTGGTGCAGACGCGCTACGTCGTGAACGCGACGGACGCCGAGACGGGAAGGCGCAAGCAATACTTTTTTGAGCGTTTGCGCGATGCGCAGGCAAAGCGTGACGCACTGGTCACGGCCACAAGGGTCGTTGGCGCTGCTGGCATTCCACTGCAGGTGCCTGATGACAGGGGCGAGGCTCGGCCGGGCGTTAACGCTTCCGTGTCGACGGTGGCCGAAGCCGTTAGATACTGGCTCGATAGTCTGGATGACGGCCTCAAGGCCTGCACGCGGGCCTACTACGTTCAGATGGCCCGCTACATTCTGCGGCCCACGCCCATCGGCACCCCCGTTGACCGCAGGCGCTGGTCGCGCACGGGGCTGCCGCAGGGCGTGGAGCTTCTCGAGCCTCTGGGCCCACTTCCGCTGGCGGGGCTCACCACGGCGGACATCCGGCTATGGCACAAGAAGCTGGGTCAGGAGGTGGGACAGCATACGGCGAACGCGGCGAAGAAAGTGCTCGGCGCCGCCCTTGCCCGCGCCGCGGAGGATCTGGGGCAGAACGTGCCGCTGATGCCGCGCAAAGCCGGCAAGGGCCGCAGCAAAGAGCGCAAGCGCATCCTCACACCAGATCAGGTCGGCAAGGTGATCGCGGCCGCGATGGCCGATCCCGAACGCGGCATCTACTTCGCGTTCCCGTTCCTCACCGGCGTGCGGCCAAGCGAGCAGCTTGGCTTGTTGTGGAAGGATGTGGATCTTGACCAGGGCGTCATTCACATCCGGCGCATGCAGGAGATCGACGGACGGCTTTCGGACATCACAAAGACACCAGCGGGCAATCGTCGCCTGCCCATTTCACCGTTGCTGTTCGAGCTATTGTCGCGGCACCGCGCCCGCTGCCCGAATGGCGCTGCTGGCGATGCCCGTGTTTTCTCGACACTTGGAACGGCGGGCTCGCGGCGGCATGCAGTGCGTGGGCTGCCGCTGACCTACGCCAATTTCAGAGCCTCATACTGGCGGCCGATGTTTGAAAGTCTCGGCCTGCCCTACGTGTCCCCTCACAGCGCCAGGCATACCTTCATAAGCACGTTGCAGGCGAACGGGATCGAGGTGGGGCTGGTGGCAAAGCTTGCAGGACATGCCAACGCGACGGTCACGCTCGCGCACTACACACATGCGGTTCGTGGCGGGGAGGCAGCCATCGTTGGGCTCGAACAGGCCTACAGCGCCGGCGCGCGCCTTTCTGGCAGCGGCAAGTGAACCGTACGCCGTCTCGCGCGCTTTCCTGGACGAGCGTGTGGACCAGCGGACAGGCGATGGCGGCGGGCAGGATCAGGATCGGGATCGGCGGGTGGAGCTTTCCGCCCTGGCGCGGCGTGTTCTACCCAAAGGGCCTCGCGCAGGCTCGCGAACTCGGCTTCGCCTCAAGGGCCGTCAGCACGATCGAGATCAATGGCACCTACTACTCCACCTTCAGCCGCGAAACCTGGCGCAAGTGGCGGGCGCAGACGCCTGACGACTTCATGTTCTCTGTGAAGGCCTCCCGTTTCGCGACCAACCGCAAGCGGCTTGACGAGGCCGGGCCGGCAATAGCGAAATTCCTCGGGCAAGGAATGGCGGAGCTTGGCGACAAGCTTGGCCCGATCAACTGGCAATTGGCGGCCACGAAGCGGTTCGATGCCGAGGAGATGGAGGCGTTCTTGCATGCGCTGCCGCGCGAGATCGACGGCCTTTCGCTGCGTCACGCGGTGGAGGTGCGCCACGATAGCTTCACGGTACCAAAGTTCGCAGCGCTTGCCCGCAAGTACAAGGTTGCGATCGTCTATGCGGAAAGCCCGCAGTTTCCCTGCATCACGAAGCCGACGGCGCCTTTCACCTATGCGCGCATCATGACGGCGCGGGAGAGCCTGCAGCGCGGGCTGAAAAGTGCAGAGCTGGCGAAGTTGAAGGACCGGGTGTCGCGTTGGGCGCGCCGCGGTGACGTCTTCATCTATTTCATCGCCGCGGCCAAGGTGCGCAATCCCGCCGCTGCAAAGAGCCTTATCGAACTCCTCGGCAGCGGCGGAACGACTGCGCCCCGCAGACTTCGCACCCCTTGACGCTGGTCAGCCGACGAGCATGGCCGTGCCGATGAAAAGTGCCGAGATGCAAACTGCGATGAACAATTCACGCATTGGATCGTCCCTCCCGTGGAGTGCGAGGCCAGCATCTCGTGGGTGGCTTCCGGCAGCCATTGACGCAAATCAAGTGCGCTGCAGCATAGCAACGCGGTTGCGTCAGGGCTGGGCCGGCTCGAAGAGGCAGCGCACCTACGGCGTGTCGGTGTCGTCGGCGGTGATGCAGATGTGCCAGCGCCCGTAAAAGGCTCGAGCACCATGGACTTCTCACGAATTCTCGGCGAATTGCGCGACGACCGGCGCATGAAAAGACGACGAGCCGCGCTGCTGTCTTGCATAAGAAACGAGTTCGTCGCCCAACGCCTCGTTGTGCACTTCGATGCTGCGGAAGCGGCTATGGAGCGCGCGCGTGACCAGGATGTGATCGAGCATTTGCGGCCGGCCGTGATGCAGCACGCTCCAGCGGCGGTCTTGTGCCAGGGCGCGATCGAGCAGCACCAGTGCGCGCGAGGAAAGGCCGGGGTTTCCCGTATCTTCTTCAGGACCTTGCATGATGCGGATCGGAACCTCGTGGTCCTCGGCGTTGAAATCGCCGGCAACAGCAATGAGCTTGTCCGGGCAGGCGTCGAGCATCTGGTCCACGAGGAAGCGCACCTCGAGCGCCTGGTGGGCGCGCCGCATGGCGGACATGAAGTAGCCTTCGGCCCAACCTGAAACGCTTTTCCAAACAAACGGCTCCAGCTTTTGTCCCGGTACCGCAGCGGCCAGCGGGGCGCGCAGGTGCACGTTGATGACCGCAACGCACTTGCCGTGGGGAAGCTCGATCTCGGTCAGCAACACGGGGCGATCGAAGGTGAGGGGATCGGCATTCCCGCTATGTGGCGCGTCGGTGCGCATGACGTAGGCGAGGGGCGGGACGAGGTCGTGCGTGATCTGGCGTTGGCTGCAGATCGGGAAACGCGAAAGCGTCACGAGATTATGCACGCTTGCGGCAGCGTTGCGCGGGCCAGCGTGTGTCTGCGCCCGCGCATACTGGGCATAGCGCGTGCCCTCCAGCAGGCGGTCAAGTGCTGCGAGCACGCGCTCGGGCTTTCCCTTGACGTGTTGGCCGTTGACTTCCTGCAGGCAGAGGATGTCGGCCTCCAGCCGCTCGAGCGCAGGCCGCAGGACCTGCGCGCGCACTTCCAGCGGTACCTTCGCCTTGGGCGGAAGGTCGAGGCTTTCGAGGTTGAAGGTTGCGATGCGCATGGTCTCGTGTGGGCTTGGACGCCAGAATGCTGTAGCAGGGTGTTGAACCGATTGACGGAGATCAAGGGGACGCCATCCGGGTTCCCGGAGTATCGCGCGTCACCAGCGCGCGCCGAAGAGGCGATCGCGGAGAAGCAACTTTGAGGGAACCTTTGTCGTCTCCCACGCTACAGAGCGCCCGCTCAGCAGAGGGAAAACTGGTGCTGTCGGCGGCCGGTGAGTGGACGGCTGCATTTGCGGCCGAACTCGAAGCAGTCATGCAGGGCTTGTCCTTCAAGGCGCACGGGCTGCCATCCAACATCGATATGAGTGCCATCAGCGCGCTCGATACCTATGGGGCTTGGCTCGGCGTACGCCTTCTGCGCGACCTGCAGAGGCAAGATCCGCAGGTGGGAATGACTGGGGTGCCGTTGCGTTTCCAGGGGCTGTTGAGCGAGGTGCAGCTGACCAATCGCAAGGCGCCTCCTGCGCGGGTAGCACCCAATGCCGTCATGGTGGGGCTGGAAAAAGTCGGCCGCGCCACAGCCGGGCTCGTGCGCGAGACGATCGTGTTCCTCAACATGCTGGGCGCAGTCTGCCGGGCGTTGTTGACGGTGTTCGTGAAGCCTTCCGGTTTCCGGTTGACATCGGCCGTGCATCATCTTGATCGCGTGGCGTGGCAAGCCGTTCCGATCATCCTTCTCATCACCTTCCTCATCGGCGGCATCGTCGCGCAGCAGGGCTTCTTCCACTTCCGGAAGTTCGGCGCGGACGAGTACGTGGTGGACATGGTGGGCATACTGGTGCTGCGCGAACTGGGCGTTCTGATCGTGGCGATCATGGTCGCGGGTCGTTCGGGCAGCTCCTACACGGCCGAACTCGGCTCCATGAAGATGCGCGAGGAAATCGATGCGCTGCGCACCATGGGCGCCGATCCCGTGCATGTGCTGTTGCTGCCGCGCATCCTGGCCCTGTGCATCGGGCTGCCGCTCCTCGCCTTCATAGGCTCCATGTCGGCGCTCTACGGCGGCGGTCTCATCGCCTGGGTCTATGGAGGCATGAGCCCCGACATATTCATCGCCCGGCTCAAAGACGCCATCTCCATCACGCACTTCAAGGTTGGGATGATCAAGTCGCCGTTCATGGCGCTGGCGATCGGCGTCATCGCCTGCTCGGAAGGATTGAAGGTGCAGGGAAGTGCCGAATCCCTCGGCTTGCAAACTACGACGTCGGTGGTGAAGTCGATCTTCCTCGTGATCGTGCTGGATGGCCTTTTCGCCATGTTCTTCGCCTCGATCGGGATGTGAGCATGGCGAACGTCGCTTCACAGGACTTGGCGATCAAGGTCGACGATCTCGTTGTCGGCTTCGGGTCGCACGTGGTCATCGACCACCTCTCTCTCGGTGTGCGCAAGGGCGAGATCCTCGGTTTCGTCGGAGGGTCCGGCAGCGGCAAGTCGGTGCTGCTGCGCACGATCATCGGATTGCTGCCGAAGCGGCAGGGGCGCATCGAGGTGATGGGGGCTGATCTCGACCGCGTGCCGGATGCGGAACGTCGGCGCATCGAGAGGCGGTGGGGCATCCTGTTCCAGCAGGGCGCACTGTTCTCCTCGCTGACTGCCGTGGAGAACGTCGAGTTTCCCATGCGCGAGCATCTGCGCCTGTCCGAGCGGCTCATGCGCGAGGTGGCGCTGGCGAAGCTGGAGATGGTTGGCCTGACGGCTGCGGATGGCGACAAGCTTCCTTCCGAGCTTTCGGGCGGCATGGTGAAGCGTGTGGCGCTGGCACGCGCGCTGGCGCTCGACCCGGACATCGTCTTCCTGGACGAGCCCACCTCCGGTCTCGACCCGATCGCCGCCGGCGATTTCGACGACCTCATCAAGACGCTGCAGCAGACTTTGGGGCTCACCGTGTTCATGGTGACCCACGACCTCGAGACGCTGGCAGGCGTATGTGATCGCGTGGCGGCGCTCGCCAATGGCCGGGTGATCGCGATCGGCACGCTCGCACAGATGCTCGAGGTGCAGCATCCCTGGATCGACGCGTACTTCAAGGGCAAGCGCGGCCACGTGCTTTCGCGCGCGGCCATGGCAATGAGGCAGTGACGATGGAAACACGCGCACGCTATGTGCAGATGGGGGCCTTTACGCTGGTGGTCATCGCCGCGGGGTTCGCCTTCGTCTACTGGTTGAACTCGGCCGGCGGGCTGGCGCAGCGGGACACCTACAAGATCGTGTTCGACGCGCCGGTGTCGGGGCTGTTGCGCGGCTCCGCGGTGCTGTTCAACGGCATGCGGGTGGGCGAGGTCACGCAGCTGACGCTTGACGCGAAGAACCCCAAGCGCGTGGTGGCGACGATCGGGCTCGAGCGGGGCACGCCTGTGCGCGCGGATACAGTGGCCGGCATGGATTTCCAGGGCCTCACCGGCTCGCCCGTGATCGCGCTGGTGGGCGGAGCCTCCAACGATCCGCTGATCGGGAAAGACAGGCAGTCGCCGACGCTGGTCGCTGACCCTGCATCCTCGCAGAGCATGTCTCAGGCTGCGCGGGACGCGTTACGGCGGTTCGACGGGCTCCTGGCAGACAACATGCAGCCGATGAAGTCGATGATCATGAACCTCGAGAAGTTCGCCGTCGCGCTGGGGCGCAATTCCGACAGGCTCGATGGCATCGTGGCAGGCATCGAGCGCATGACGGGAGGCGCGGCTGCGAAAGCCAAGGTTGCCATCTATGATCTCGCGGTGCCACAAGCGCCGGCGCTTGCCGGGAAGGCGCAAGGCATCCAGCTGATCGTGCCGGATCCGTCTGCACTTTCCGCCCTCGACAACGAGCGTATTCAGATCGTAGGCGCCGCTGGCGGCCTTTCGGCGCTGCCAGATGTGCAATGGGCCGATGCACTGTCCAAGCTCGTACAAGTCAAGATCATCCGCAGTTTCGAGGATACCGCGGCGTTCGCCGGAGTGAGCCGGCCGCTCGAGGGCTTCCAGAGCGATTTCCAGCTGCTGCTCGACATCCGCAAGTTCCAGGCTGTGCAAGGGGACAGCGGACGCGTGAGCGAGGTGGAAATCGCGGCCAAGATCGCGGACGGGAAGGGGCGCATCGGCGCAACTAAGGTTTTCCGCGCGCGGCAGGCAATCACCGCCACCGATGCCGCCGGCGCAGTCTCGGCGCTTGATGCCGCCTTTGCCTCGGCGGCACAAGAAATCGTTGCCTGGACAGTGGATAGCGTCGTGGAGCTGTCCACTCCCCCGCCTACTCCGCTGAGCCCAGGTTCGCCTAAGAAGGGCCGCGGCTGAGCGAGAAGCGAACGGCCGGCCATGCACGGCGCGGCTTGCGTCAGCAACGCTATTTGCCTAATTCTCGATCAGGTCGACTAAGTCATGCGCAGTCGACTGACATTTTGCCTGCGGCGGCGCTGATCACTGCCTCTAATCGCGGCGTTTCGTCGATGGTGCGGACGCCGAAAGCCCCGGTAGTGCTTTGCGGTTCCGCGATGTGCCCGGTGTGCACCTTATCTGGCACACCAGTTGCAGACTGAACGCTGGTTTTCGAGCCCTCCGGTGGCTGACCGGCTCCTGGGCGCTCGATCATCAACAGTGAGACCCTGATTTTAGCATCCGGTGGAAGCGCGCATGCGTTTCCGGCTCGAGGATCAGGCTCTGAGGTTCAAAGGCGGGTGTGGCCCGCCCGGTGGGAGCGATCACGACCATGACGCAGACGGGACAAGAATTTCGTAGGAAGGCCTCGCGGGCCCTACTTCTGGCGGCCGGACTGGCCCTTGTGGCGCCCGGCGTTGCCTATGCGCAGAAGGCCGAGCCCTGCATCGGTGCTTCTCTAGAATTGACGGGGCCGCTCGCGCACACGGGCAAGCAGATCGTGATGGGGGCAGAGGTCGCCATCGACGAGATCAACGCTGCAGGTGGTGTGCTGGGCCAGAAGCTCAAGTGGCTTGCCTATGACGACCAGGGCGAGCCCTCCCGCGCCGTCGACAACGGCCGGCGCATCGGTGAGAAGGATAACTGCATCGTCATGATCGGCGGCTTCCGCACGCCGAACGCCATCGCCTTGCGCGAGCCCATCTCCGACATGGGGCTTCCCTGGGTCGGCGTGATCTCGGCCGGCACCAAGGTCATCGAGTGGGACAAGGGCGATAACAAGTGGATGTTCCGCGTGTCCATGAAGGACCGCTGGGTTGCGCCCTTCCTCGTCGACGAAGCCATCGCCCGCTCGGCGTCGAAGAAGATCGGCATGATGTTCGAGGCCACCGCCTGGGGCCAGGGCGCCGTGCCTGACGTCGAGGACGCGGCGAAGGCCAAGGGCATCAGCCTTGTCGGCAAAGAGACGTTCAACATCGCCGACCAAGACATGAGCGCCCAGCTCATCCGCCTGCGTGATGCCGGTGCCGACACCATCATCACCTACATGGTCGATCGCGAGGCGACGCAGATCCTGCGCTCCATGGAGCGGCTGGGCTACAAGCCGAAGATCATCAGCGCCTGGGGCATCTCCTCCCAGCTCGGCAAGACGGCGGGCAACCTGACGGACGGCATCCTGGTGGCCGGCACTTTCGCCTGGAACGGTTCCCTGTCGCCCCGCGCGCAGAAGGTCTACGAGGCGATGAAGGCCAAGTTCGGCCTGACCAGCCCCAACGACATCCTGCTGCCGAGCGGCAATGCCAACTCCTATGATGCGATCTACATCATTGCCGAGGCGCTGAAGATTGCAGGCAGCTTCGATCGCGAGAAGCTGCGCGAGGCATTCTACAAAGTGAAGTATGACGGTCTCACCGCCAAGTTCGACCCGGCCTTCGAGAAGTCCGCAGCCGGAAAGATCACCGAGCGGCACGACGCCATCAAGCCCTCGCAGTACCGCATGCTGGCGTTCCATGAGAACGTGCTGAAGGCCGTCGAGCAGACGCCCTACAAGCGCTGAAGGCGACTGAGGGAAGGCGCGAGGTGGAAAGCTGAATGGCTTTCCGCCTCGCGCGCGTCTTTCCAGGCACTCACGCTGCGGATTGCCCAATATTCTTGAAAGAAGGAGCGCGCGTCTCGCGCGCATGGGGGATGGAACAGGTCATCCAGTTCGTCCTGAGCGGGTTGTCACAGGGCGGCGTCTACGCCCTCGTGGCGATCGGCTTCTACATGATGTGGTCGGCGACGCACGCGGCGAACTTCACGCACGGCGACATCTTCATGCTGGGTGCGGTCTCGACCGTGATCTTCACCGAACTCGGTGTCCCGCTGATACTTTCCATGCCGCTCGGCATCGCTGTGTCGGCGCTCGGTGGCGCGCTCATCGAGCGCCTGGCCGTGCGGCCCTTCAATCACGGCCCGAGTTCCATCGGCTGGATGCTCACCACCATCGCCATCGGTCTGATGATCGAGAGCGCGCTGACGGCCACCTACGGCCCGCTCGGCAAGCCCATCTATTCCCCGCTCGCCCAGACGCCGATCCGCATCGGCGGCAGCGGCATCTATGCCCAGGAGCTGTTGATACCGGCCGTCGCCCTCGGCCTCATGGGCCTGCTGGAAGTGTTCTACCACCACACCATTCTTGGCAGGGCGATGCTGGCCGTGGCTGCCAATCCGACGGCTGCGGGTCTGATGGGCATCAACGTCAACCGCATCGCCATGATCGCCTATGCGATGGCCGGAGCCGTGGGCGCCATCGCCGGCATCCTGGTGACGCCGGTGTCGGAGGCGTCGCCGTCCATGGGGGCGCTGATCGGGCTCAAGGCTTTCGTGGTGGCCATCGTCGCCGGCATCTCGAACGCGCGCGGTGTCGTGGTGGTGGCGCTGGGCTACGGCGTGCTTGAGAAGTTCATCGAGGGCTTCATCTCGACCTCGGCGCGCAATTCCATCGGGTTCGCGATCCTCATCCTGCTGCTCCTCGTGTTCCCGAACGGCATCTTCGGCAAGCGGGAGGTATCGAAGGTATGAAGCCTCCGCGCCTGCAATTCTGGCTCATCGTCGTCCTGGGGCTCGCGGGCCTCTTCCTGTTTCGCTGGCTGGAGCCGACGAACTACGCCATCGGCGTGCTGACGCGCTGCATGATCCTGGCGATCGTCGCGGTCGGGCTCAACATTCTCATCGGGCAGGCGGGCCTCGTATCGCTTGGCCAGGCGGCCATCTACGGCGTCGGCTCGTACGTGGCTGCGTGGCTCGCCCTCAAGGCCGGGCTATCGTTCGTTCCCGCGGTTGCAGCAGGGATTTGCGCGGCCTCGCTCGTGGGCGCCGCTCTCGCCTATCCCAGTGTCAGGGTAAGGGGTGTCTATCTGGCCGTCATCACCATCGCCTTCGGCCTCATCTTCCAGAACGTGCTGATCGAGTGGGTGCCTGTGACGGGTGGCACGCTGGGCCTTACGGGCATACCGCGTGGCGAAGTGCTGGGCGTGCGGCTGACGCGGCAGATCTACTTCTGGGTGGCGGCGGGTTGCCTCGTGTTCGCGTTCATCCTGCAATACAATCTCACCTACTCGCGCTACGGCCGCGCCATGCGTGCCACTGCGCAGAGCGCCAATGCCGCAAGTGCGCTCGGCATCAACGTCGCCAACACGCGCATGTTTGCCTTCGTCGTGTCGGCGGCGCTCGCAGGGCTGGCCGGCGGCCTCTACACATTCCTCAACCTCTTCGTAAACTACGAGACGTTCACCTTCTTCCAGTCGATCTCGTTCCTGCTGATGGTCATCTTCGGCGGCGTCGGCACGCTCGCTGGGCCGCTCGTGGGAGCCGGCATCCTCACCTACGTTCCCGAACTCTTCCAGGAGTTCAAGGAGTGGCAGAGCTTCGCCTACGGCGCCATGCTTGCCATCGTGATGTTCGCGATGCCGGCGGGTATCGTCGGTTCAGCCGGCGCCGTGTGGCAACGGCTGACGTCGAAATCGCGCTACCGGCAGTCAAGCCCCTGGCCCAATGCGGAAGCTATGCCGGCTTCCGTCGCGTCCAAGCAGGCAGGCACGGAGGCAGTTGCCGACATTCGCGGCTACACGATCATCTTCGGTGGCCTCACCGCCGTCTCGGAGGCCTCGATGCGGATCGAGGCTGGCAAGGTGCATGGCCTGATCGGCCCGAACGGTGCCGGCAAGTCGAGCCTGCTCAACCTGATGTCGGGGTTCTATACGCCAACGCGCGGCAGCATGGTTTTCCTCGGGCAGGACACCGCCGGTTGGAGAGCGCACGATCTTGCGCGCGCAGGCCTCGCCCGCACGTTCCAGAACACCGAAC
This sequence comes from Hyphomicrobiaceae bacterium, assembly GCA_039808585.1. Lineage (GTDB taxonomy): Bacteria > Pseudomonadota > Alphaproteobacteria > Rhizobiales > Hyphomicrobiaceae > AWTP1-13. The sequence goes on from JBDHTJ010000098.1 coordinate 12,722, forward strand.
TTTTCGGCGACATGACCGTGCTCGAGAATGTGCTTGTCGGCTGCAACATCCACTACAAGGTGACGCTTGCCGAGACGCTGCTGCGCCTGCCGCGCTTTGCCCGCGAAGAGCGCGAGATGACCGAGCAGGCCAACCAGCTTCTGGCTCTCGTTGGCCTTACGGACTATGCCGATGAGCTTGCCAAGAACCTGCCCTTCGGGCACCAGCGCCGGCTGGAGATTGCGCGCGCGCTTGCCACGCGCCCGAAGCTCGTTCTGCTCGACGAACCAGCGGCTGGCCTCACGCACGGCGAGATCGAGCAACTCAAGGAACTGATCCGGCTGCTCACCAGCCGGGGCACCGCGGTGGTGCTCGTAGAGCATCACGTCGACATGGTGATGAGCCTGTCCAACGAGGTGACCGTGCTCGACTACGGCGAGGTGATCGCCTCGGGGCCGGCGGCGCAAGTGCAAGACGATCCGCGCGTGATGGAGGCCTACTTCGGCAGCGGCAGTGCGCTCGACGACATGCGCGCGCAGGCGCAGAAGGCGGGGGCAATCGCATGACGAGCATGAACGCAGCTGCTCTTCTCGACGTCGAGGGCCTGAAGGTCGGCTATGGCCGCATCGAGGCGGTGCGTGGCGTGAGCCTCAAGGTCGGGCAGGGCGAGTTCGTCGGTGTGGTGGGCTCCAATGGCGCCGGCAAGTCTTCCACCATGCGCGCCATCGCGGGCTCGGTGCGTCCGTCAGGTGGGCGCATCGTGCTCGGCGGCGACGACGTCACGACCATGCCGAGCCACGCCAAGGTGAACCGCGGCATCGCCATGGTGCCGGAAGGCCGCATGATCTTCGGCAACCAGACGGTGCGCGACAACCTGATCCTCGGCGCCTACGCGCGCGTGCACAAGGACCCCAAGGGGGTGGCTGAAGATACCGAGCGGGTGCTGCAGCTGTTCCCGCGGCTGCGCGAGCGGCTCGACCAGATGGGCGCCTCACTCTCGGGCGGTGAGCAGCAGATGCTTGCCATCGCGCGCGGGCTGCTGTCGCGCCCGAAGCTGCTGATCATCGACGAACTGTCCCTGGGGCTGGCGCCGAAGATCATCGAGCAGCTGTTCCCGGTGCTCGTCGCCTTGAACCGGCAGGGGCTCGCCATCCTGCTTGTCGAGCAGATGGCCTCGTTCGCACTCGCATTCACACAGCGAACGTACGTGATGGAGAACGGCGAAGTGCTGCTGGAAGGGCCTTCCGCCGATCTGGCCAAGGACAAGCGCGTGCTCGCGGCCTACCTCGGCAAGCATTAGCCGGCGTTAGAAGCCGCGCCTTGGGCTGCGTACGGCAGCCGGGCGACCAAATGTTTGTCGCGTCACGCGCCCTTCTTGCGCTGGGCCACTCTGGCCTTCAGGCGCTTTGCGACGGCCGCGGATACGAAATCGGCTATGGGGCCGCCCATCATGGCGATCTGGCGCACGAGGGTGCCGGTGACATGCCTGACACCGGGGCTTGCGGGAAGGAACACGGTGTCGATGTCGGGCGCCATGGCGCCGTTCATGCCGGCCATCTGCATCTCGTAGTCGAAATCGGTGCTGTCGCGCAGGCCGCGGATGATGATGGTGGCATCCTCGGCGCGGGCGGCGTCGATGGTGAGCGTATCAAAGGTGATGATCTTGAATTTGCAGCCCGTGGCCTTGGCGATGGCTTGCGTCTCCGCCTCGAGCATCTCGATGCGCTCTTCAGCCGTGAACATCGGCACCTTGCCGGGATGCACGCCTATTCCTACCACCAGACGATCCACCATGCGGGCGGCGCGCGCGATGACGTCGAGATGGCCCTTGGTGGGCGGGTCGAAGGAGCCGGATGTGAAGCCGATCAGTTTCATGGGGCACGGTTCCGATTGATGGAGACGTGCAGGTAGCATGCGAGGCGCGGCTGCCGCCAGAGGCAATGCGAGCCTGCAAAGGCGCTTTGTGGGACCTTAGAGCATGTCCGATTCAGGGCACATGAAGGGCCGGCTGCATGGACCGTTCGAATTGTGGGACGGCCACGTAGTCAGTGCCAACCCGACCCATCAGGCTGTGAGCGCGATCCTCAATGACGGCGGCGGCCGTGCATGCCGCCGGGGAAGCCCTCGGCATCGTCGATGAGTGGTGAGGGTGGCGGCATCCAACGGCGTTCCCGCCACTTGCCATAGGCGCGCCGCTCCTCGGGCGAGAGCCGCTGCACGATCTCCGTGTAGAGGGCGCGGGTGGCCTCGCGGGTCAGGTTCTCCTTGGCGAGCAGGTTGGCCTGCGCGGCCTCGAAACGCGCCTTGTCGAACGGCTCGGCTGTAATGGCCTCGGTGAGTTCGTTGCGGGCCTGACGCAACTCCCGGCGCAGGGGCTTCAGACGCTCGCGGATGGGCGCCGTTGCCTCCCGCAGCTCATGACGCCGCTCCTTGCCGAGTGAGCCGGAGTAGCCAAGAAGATTGGGTGCCACCCAATCGGCTTGCGGGGCGCGGTGGAAGCGCCATATCGCGGCCCCCACGGAGCCCACGACGAACACGTTCGCCGCAAGAGACACGATGAGGACGACCAGAAGCCACCGGGGAATGCGGCGTGCGGTCTTTCTGGTGCCTGAGGCATCCACAGTCATAGAAGATCCTCATCGAGGCTATCGAGACCACCGTTCTGTGTCGCCTGCGCCCCCATCAGCGGCAGTCCAGTGAGTTGCTGCACGGGCCTCAGGACGCTCTGCGGCGTGCCCGATAGACCGATCAGGATGCCGAGCATGAGGGATGCCGCCGTGACTAGCGCGCCTATGCCGAAGGATCCCACACGCAGGCGGCCCATATGCCGGGGCGCGGCTGCGCCGCGGCGCGAGAGCTCGCCGGCGCTCGACTGGGAGACAGCCAACCGTGGCGTTTTCTGTGCCGCCGCCAGGATGCGATCGGCGAGCAAGCCTTGGCGCGCAGGTGCCACTTGCGGAGCTTTCGCGAGTAAACCATCCAGCGCCTCTGCCTCGCGCAACAGCGCCCTGGCCTCTGCAGAACCGGCAAGCAGGCGGGCAGCGGCCGCGCGATCCTCGATCGGCCAGCGCGTGCGATCGCTGCCGAAGGTATCGAGCAGATCTTCGAAGTTGGCGATGCTCATATCTGTCTTCATGTCGTCAGCCCAGTCTTCCAGCGCTCTCGCAACTTGCGTGTGTCATCCAGCCGTACAGCCCTAGTCCTCGGATCGTGATCGCGTGCCTTGCGGCAGCGCCTCTGTCTCGGGCATCAGCGCCTGCCACTCGTCCTTGAGGGCAGCCTTCAAGGTGCGCCGCGCGCGGGCAAGCAGGGATTCCACCGCTTCGTCCGAAATGCCGAGCGCGTTGCCCACCTCGATCTGGCTCATGCCCTCGTAGTGGAAGAGGGTGAGGGCCAGGCGCTGCCGTTCTGGCAGCGCTTTCAACGCGAGATCGACGCGCCGCGACAGATCCTGCTCGGCAAGGTGACGAACCTGGGATGCACCCTCTCCCATTTCCGGCACTTCTTCCACCACCGCCACGTGTTTTGCAGCTCGGGTCCTGTCGATGCACAAATTCGAAACTACCCGGCGCAGCCACGGCCTGAGCCCCGCCGCCCCGATCTCCAGGTCGCCTGCGTGCCGCCACAGGCGCAACAGGGTCTCCTGTGCCACGTCTTCGGCCTCGGCATCGTCGCGAAGCATGCGGCGCGCAATGGATACGGCAAGCCCTAAATGCCTGTCGACGACGCGGCGAAAGGCGTCCTGCTCGCCCGCTGCAACGCGGGCAAGAAGGGATGCGTCGTCCTCCGTGTCATCGGCAGCGGACCAGCTAATGGGCTCCGACCCCTGTTTGCGCGCCAGAACGCCCATCTTCACCAAACACGCCTCTTGATCCAGGCCTTGCTGGCAGGGCTGCCCGGCTTGAAGAGCATTGGGCCCCAAAGCGCCGCCCTGCAACTATGGCCTTCAACGTGCACCGCTATGGAAACGGGTGGTGGCGACGTTTCCGTCGCGGACAGGGGAGGGGGCCTTCACGTCTTCCCGTAAGGAAACGGCGCGGGGAGGGCCCGCGCCGTCAAGCCGGCTCAGAAAAAGAGGGGGTGCGACGCGCCTATTACCAGAGGTTGTCCGTGACCGGCGGACGCTTGCGACCCTTCTTGCCCTTTGCGGGCGCTTCGGGGGCCGCGTCTGCGACCACCTCGGGGGGCGGCATGCGGCCGGCCAGCGCCGAGGCCAAGCGGGTGTCGTGGCCATAGATGTCGTCGAAGACATTGAGCTGGCCATCCTCGCCTGCCACCACGGTGAAGTAGCTCAGATGCACGGGGATGCGGTTCGTAAGCTCGATGTCCTGCGTCTGGCCCGCCTTCAGGATGCCGTTGATGTGATCGGGCATCCAGCCCTTGTCGTGCTGCAAAAGCACCTCGGCGAACTTCACGGGGTTCTGCACACGTACGCAGCCGTGGCTGAAGGCCCGCACCTCCTTGTTGAAGAGGTCACGCTGGGGCGTGTCGTGCATGTAGACGTCGTGCTTGTTGGGGAAGCGGAACTTCACCACGCCCAGCACGTTCGTTGCGCCCGCCGGCTGGATGAACGTGTAGCGGCGGATGTCGACCTGGTTCCAGTTCACCTGGCTTGCATCGACGGGCTTGCCGTTCATGCTGACGCGCAAATTGTGCTTTTGCAGGACGCGCGTATCGGCACCGCCGCCAAAAGCACTGCCGAAAAAGCTGAAGATGTCGTCCTGAGCCGGTTTCAGATAAGGCAGGATCTCCTTCACCTTGATCGAATCCGGCACGCCCCACTCAGGGTGGAAGACGATGTATTGCATGCGGGCCGAGAACACCGGCGTCTGGTTGCCGACCTTGCCCACGACGACGCGTGCCTGATGCACGAGCGCGCCATCCTTGATGACGCGGACGGTGTATTCAGGCGTGTTCTGCCAGACGTGGAATGCGCCCATCTCCTCGGGCATCCAGCGCCAGCGCTCCATGTTGAGCACGATCTTGGGAGCGAGGTTTGCGGGTTTCGCTGCTCGCTTGGGTGCGCCCTCGTTCAGGGCCTGGCGGGTGCGCGGTGTCAGCTGGCCTGTGGCCTGCAGGCCCTTGTCGCGCTGGAACGCCTTTACGGCCTCTGCCAGTTCGGCATCGAACAGCAGGTCGCCCTGGCGCGTGTCGAGGCCGAGGCGCTGGCGCAGCAGCGGCACGTGCGCGTGCTTGCTGCCGGACTTCAGCTGCGGCCCGTCGGGCAATGTCACGAAGGCGGGCGTCTCGGGCTCGGGCGGCGTTTCGCCGGAACGCGCCTTCAAGAGTGCCGCGCGCAGCTTCTGGAATTGCGGATGTCTGGGGTGCAGCGTGGTGAGGTAGTCGCCGGGCTTGTCCGTGGCGGCCACGCCGTCAAGCACCAGGGCGGGATCGCGCAGCGCCAGTTTCTGGTCGAGATTGGGGCTCAACTGCAGGGGATCGACACGTCCGCCACGGGCGTGCCGCGCGTATTTCAACACGGCCGCAGACAGCTTCAGCTCGGCGGCGGCAAGCGCCCGCGCATCGCCGGCGGCGGGGGCGGCTGGCAGGTCGAACTGACGGGCATCGAGGCCCCAGTCGTCGGCCCGCGCGATCTCGGCGATGACGTGCTGTGCGGCAGGCGTGAAACCCGTCTCCGCCACCCACAGTGGCGCCGCGCGCTTGGCATAGAATGCCGTGAGCGCCGGGCTGTCGCTGCTGGCAAGGCGCTGGTCTGCCAGCTGCTTGCGGATGTCGTCGAGAAGCAGGCTCGATACCGCCTCAGCCTTCTGGACCGGCGCCTCGACTGCAGCGGGCGCGGGCGTTGCCACGTTTGCGGCTGGGGGGGCGACAGGGGCCGGAACAGCGTCGGCCGCAGCAGCGCTGGGCTGTGGGAGGGCGAAGGGCTGCTCACTCGCCTGAGGTGGTGCGGCTTCAGCGGGGCCTGGAATTTCCTTGCCCGCTGGAGGAAGCGCTAGTTGCTCGGTGCGCGGCTCCTCCTGCGACTGGGCGAGTGCCGCGCCTGCCGCGATGAAAAGGCCGAGCGTGGAGCCCAGCGCCGTGGAAGCGAGCAGCGTGCGCAAGGCGCTGCCGTCACGAATTGCCATTGTCTTCCGCTCCGAAGAATCGAGCCCCTAGAATTCGACGCCGCGGTTTGAAGCAGAGCCACCCGCACCGTACAAGCTCGAAAGCATACACAATCGTCGCGCTTGCGGCCTCTCGTGCTGCAGCTTGCCGCCGCATCAATCGGTATTGGTGTGGCAAAATTTCAGCAATGCCGCGTGGTTGTTTCCCACCCGCACAGGAGATGCACAATTGCGCGGCGTGGAAACCGCTCAAACAAGGGCCTGGGGCATGTCAGTAAAGCCAGCAGCGGTTCCAATCCGGAGGGTCGAGAGTGCGCTGCGTCTGGCCGAGGCACTTATGCTGAGTTTCACCATAGCCCTTGTCGCCGGCACGTTCCTGCTGGCGGGTTTCGTGAAAGGCGTCATCGGGCTCGGGTTGCCGACCATTTCCATGGGGTTGCTGGCACTTGCCATGCCGCCCGCGCAGGCAGCTGCGATCCTCGTCATTCCGTCCATCGTGACCAACTTCTGGCAGATGCTGGACGGCCCGGCCCTGCGTCTGGTGCTGCGGCGACTGTGGCCGATGTTACTCGGGATCGTCGTTGGCACCTGGGCGGCTGCGGGAATGCTGAGCGGTGGTCCCTCCCGCATCGGGCAGGCTGCGCTGGGCGCTGCGATTGCTCTCTACGGTATCCTCGGACTGGCAGCCGTGCGGTTTCACGTGCGGCCTGCCGCAGAACGCTGGCTCTCTTTTCCGTTGGGATTTGCAACGGGAATACTGGGCGCAGGCACGGGCGTGTTCGTGATCCCGTCGGTGCCGTACCTGCAGGCGCTGGAACTCGGCAAGGATGTCCTGGTGCAGGCGCTTGCCGTCTCTTTCACCGTATCAACACTTGCGCTGGCGGGCAGCCTGCTCGCCGGCAAGGTCTACAGTATGGAGCTTGCGGGCGTTTCGCTGCTGGCGCTGCTGCCGGCGGTCGGCGGCATGCTGCTCGGCCAAGTCGCCCGCGCGCGCATCTCCGAAAGCGCCTTCCGGCG
>JBDHTJ010000099.1:0-19593 GCA_039808585.1 Hyphomicrobiaceae bacterium
TCATCGCCGCCTGAATATCAGCGAGAAGTTATTTGCGGGCATCGCTTCTATATTTGGATCCGAGAAACCGTGATCTCTCGCAAGCGCTGCAACGGCTTCCAGGTCGCGAATGCCCCAAGCGGGGTTTCTGCCCCTGAGATCGGCATCGAACACCGCATTGCTCGGCGCCGTATGCTGGCCATTCCGCCGATAAGGCCCATACAGAAATAGAACGCCTCCCGCAGGCAGCATATTCCCGGCGTTGCGCATCAGACCGCCCGTTGCCGACCATGGCGCGATATGGATCATGTTGATACAGATCACGACATCCGCCCTGATTGATGGGCTGATGCTGCGCGCGATATCAAGATCGATAGCAGGCGCAACGTTCATCAAGCCGAGGTGGTTCGTCCAGGCATCAATACTTGCACGCGCATCAGGATCGGGATCACTGGGCTGAAACGTCAGTTTTGGATGGGCTGCCGCGAAGTGCGCGGTGTGCTCGCCGCTTCCGCTCGCGACTTCAAGGACGTTCCCGAGCTCAGGCAAGTAAGGCCTCAACGTCCCCAGGATCGCGTCGCGATTTCGCGCAGCAGATGGAGCGTAACGGCGGGCATTCTCGATCATACAAACACTATGTCGAATGCGGCCAGGCCGGTCAATTCCGATCGACCGCAACTCGAGAAGCGAAGCGAGGCAAAACGAACGCTGACGCTACAAGGCAGAGCAATTGCATCAGGCTTTGGCGAACTGGTCGGCGCTCATCACCTCGATACAGACAAAGCTCTCCTTGCCCTCAACCCAGGCGTCATGCCCCGGCGGAATAGTGTACGACATCCCAGGTTCGAACGTCTTTTGCGTGCCGTCATCCAACCTGACCGTTAAACGTCCCGACACGGCATAACCGACGTGTGCGACCTGGCAACTGTGGGTGCCGACAACCGGCTTGATGCACTCCGACCACTTCCATCCCGGCTCGAAGTTGAGCCTGCCCAATGTGAAGCCGGGAAGCCTTACAACCTCTACCCTGGTCTTCACCGGAGCCCGCACTTCATCAGGATTGTCGTGCGATTTCGTCTCGAACCTGGTTACGTTCATCGGAGTTTCGGGCATGACACTTTCTTTCCCGCCAAGATCGCTCGGCGTTCAACGCAGACCGGCAAGCAGGCAACAGTGCGTGGTCACTTCAGGGACAGGACCACGGGCCCAGAAACTGGATCAGTAACGCCGAGGCCTCCACCGATTTCTTCAAGTGTATGGCGGAAAGAGTCGAGAGTACTGATCAGGCTGGGCCGTGCCTTGGCCAGCGCGTCCATGTCGGACCATTCGGCGATGATGCAATATGTCTGATCGCCGGTTTTTATGATGCTGGCGTGTTTGAGGCCCGCCCAGTTCGCGTGCACATTCTTATGCGCATCGAGGAACTCCTGCTCGTGCCCACGCTTCACTTTGAATCGAACAGCGTTGAACGCAGTCATAGGATGCACCTTTGCGAGATAATGGGGAACCTAAGGCCGTGCCTCCAGGATCAGGTTGAACGGCGTCTCAGCGGCGCGACGGAAGCGCGTGAAGCCCGCCTGACGCGCAATGTCCCGCAAGCGTCTCTCTCCAGCCTGCGCACCAAGTGCCAGCCCAACTTCTTGCGCCAGCGATGCAGGCGTGCAGATCATCGTCGAGGCAGCATAATAGATGCGACCGACCGGATTTAGGTTGTCCTCCAGACGGTCGTTGGCAAATGGCTCTACGATCATGCACGTACCGTCGTCCTTGATCGCCTCCCGGATATGCTCAAGCGAGCCGACAGGATCGCCCATATCGTGCAAGCAATCGAAGAAGCAGATCAGATCGTAGCCTTTTGCCGGAATGGTTTTGGCGCTGCTCACCTCGAATTTCAGGCGCTCACCGAGTTTCGCCCGCTCCGCATTGTCCCGCGCTGCTGCAATCGAGCCCTCATGGTAGTCGAAGCCGTCGAAGCGGGACTTCGGAAAGGCCTGCGCCATGAGCATCGTCGAAATGCCATGCCCGCAGCCGATATCTGCAACAACAGCCCCGCGACGAAGTTTGTCCGTCACGCCATCGAGCGCCGGCAACCACTCCTGCACAAGGTAGTGCTTGTAGCTGGTGCGGAAGAAGCGTGCCGTCCCGCAGAACAAGCAGGTGTTGCGTTCGTTCCAGCCCACGCCTTTGCCGGTTCGGAACGCCTCTGAGATACGCGGCTCGTCGAGAAATGTGGCGGCTACCAAGTCACCAACCGCGCCCATGAACACCGGACTGTTGTCGTCAGCAAACACCATGGCCTGTTCTGCGTTCATCGAAAACTTCGCAGATGCAGGGTCGTAGGTGACGTACCCAGACGCGGCCTGGGCAGCAAGCCATTCGCGCACGTATCGCTCGGCGGTCGACGTCGAACGCGCCAGCTCATGCGAATTCATGGGACCGCTTCGCGCAAGCTCACGGTAACGGCCAAGCTTATCCCCAATAAGCATTAAAGACGCGGTCATTGCCGCTCCCACATCACCGAGCATCCGGCCCATGAAGGCATTGAGCTTGTCGGCATCGACCTGCATGCGAGCCTCCTGCACATTGGCTCAACCGCATTGAAGGGAGCGCTTAGTAGAGTATGCTTTTGCTGTTCCGATGGGAAATACCGATTGGGCATCACGCTGATGCCCATCGGTGATCAGGAAGGCGGTCCCCATGGAAATGAACGAAATCCGGTATTTCCTCGCCGCATGCCAGACGCTGAACTTTCATCGCGCTGCCGACCAGGTCCACGTGACGCAACCGGCGCTCACACGCGCAATCCAGAAGTTGGAGACCGAACTCGGTGCGCATCTTTTCTGTCGCGACCGCACCCGCGTGCAGTTGACGGAATTCGGCCGTCTCATGCGGCCCCATCTGCAGGAAGTCGTCGATAACAAGGGACGCGCTCAGAATGCTGCACGCAGTTTTCTGAAGCTCGAAGCAGCGCCACTGACCTTGGGCGTGATGTGCACGATCGGACCTGCCCTGTTCGTGGGATTTCTAAATTCCTTCCGCGAACGTCATCCTGGGGTCGAGGTAACAGTCGTAGAACATGTCCCATCGCGCCTTGCCGAAATGCTCCTCGATGGCAGCATCGACCTCGCATTGATGGCGCAGCCGGACGCATACGACGCTCGCCTCGAGGCGGTTCCAGTCTACCGGGAGAGCTTTGGCCTCGCATTCCCAGCAGGCCATCCCTTCGAGGAGCGCAACACACTGCACGTATCAGACGTGCGGGATCACACTTATCTCTCTCGCATCAACTGCGAGTATAGAGACTACCTCGCTGAGCTGTGCGCCCAATACGGCGTCAAGGTACGTCGCGGCTTTCGCAGCGAAAGAGAAGACTGGATATTGACCATGGTCGCAGCCGGCATGGGGCTATGCTTTCTGCCTGAGTATTCCGCTGTGCATCCTGGAATTCGCCATCGCCTCGTCGCAAATCCCGAGGTTGTGCGTACCGTTGCGCTGGTGTCCGTGCTCAGTCGCGATTTGTCGCCGGCAGGCAAAACCTTTGCGGACGCGGTCTGCGCATACGAATGGGCAATTCCCGAAAAGCGCAATGCAGAGCACCATGCGTAACGAACACAATGTAGAATGTAGCGCCGAAGCAGGTCCCGCTGCGCCAGCGGATCATAGGCTCATCCAGACCAGCATCACGCCAGAAAGCGTTAGAAGCAGAAGTATCACGTCACGAAAGCGACGATCGCTGAGGCGTGCATAGGCCCACACACCGATGGCCGTGCCGAGGAACGATCCGGGCAAGGCGACGAGCACGGCAATAAGTACGGGCGTGGTGATGAAGCCGCTGAACACGTGCACCACCAGTGCCGTGGAAAGAATGGCGAGATTGAAGCTCTGAAAGACGCTCCGGCTTTCGCCCTTCGCCCACCCCCGCAAGGCCGCCCACATCGTCGGCAGCGGACCCGAAAGTCCGACCGCACCACCAAGAATGCCGGCACAGAGGCCCACGACTGCGTCTGCACGTTTCCCGCCCCACGCGAAGGGGCGCGTCGTACCCAACACCAGCATGACGGCCGAGAAAATGATGAGGAGTGCGCCGACGCCGATCTTCATGATCCTTGCATCGAGATGCAGCAGAACGAATGCACCGAACGGAACGCCTATCAGGCCGGGGATGATGAAAGGCAAGACCCGTTGTGGATTGATCTCGCGCCGGATGGCGGGCAACGACTGGACCTGCGACAGTACCGAGCAGATCACGACCAGGCTCGCCGCCACGGCGGGCTCGAGCACATGCAGCCAGAGGCCCAGAGCGGTGATACCGGTTCCGAAGCCAGCGAGACCCGATACGAAGCCGCCTGCCAGCGAACCGATCAGGATGACCGCAACCTGTTCCGTCCCCATTCCCGCTCCATTGCGGTCAGGACATGTCGCCCTCCGCGCGTCGCCACAGCCTCGCGAACAGATAAACGCAGCCGAATTCTAACGGCTTCGCCAATTCTGCATGCCCGAGCGGCCGACGGTCATTGTCTCCATGCTCCGGAAGATCAGGCCCTCGATGAGCAGACCGATGACCGTGACCATGAAAAGGCATGAAAAGGACGGCAAAGACGTACGCGTTCTCGAGCTAATTCTTGTTCTCGAAGATGTACCAGAGCGCCACTGTCTGCGCAGCCTTTGAGTTTACCTCGAAGGTCTGGATGGGCAAGCCCAGTCGTGCCCCCTCAAAGGCAAGACCATGCCGGATGCGATAAGCACAGACCTCGGCAGCCTCGGCGTGTCCGTCGTCGTGTCCCCTGCTCTCGCGGCAGTTGTTCTCGGCCAGTTCCGCAAAAAGTCATGCTCTGCCTTCGCGCAAGGCACTGGCCACTCGCGCTTTCCCGTCTCTCAGCTGCCAGTCAAAGAACGAGAGGCGAACAGAACGCGATACATTCAACAGCTTCCATTCGTCGACTTTCAGCCCTGGGGCCAATAGGCGAAGAACGGCTCAAAGCGGATGGTGCGTCACGCAAAGTCTGAAGGCGTCCGCGACCTTCCCTTCGAGCAAGCGTCGACGATCGCGGGGGCCTTGTTCCGATTGCAAATCGGGTAAGAAGTTCTATTCCCATCAATTGCACCTCCATCAAGCAGGGAAACTGATCTGATGTTCAATCGCCGTCTCGCCGCATTCGGCATGGCCGCCGCGGCCGCATTGCTTTCGTCGATGGCTAGTCCGAGCCCACTTCGCGCCCAGGGCAAGGAATCGCACGGCTCGCCACTGCAGGTGTTCGTTCACGGCGCACCACAATCACCAACCGCGGCATGGTCGCTGGCTGCGGGTGGCCGGATTTACGACACGTGGTGGGATGCGCTCGACCGCAGGAAGCCGCTTGGCACCCATCCTTCTTATCCCACCGACGGCAAGCGCAGCGGAGCCAACACGTGGCGTTGCGTCGAGTGTCATGGCTGGGACTACAAGGGCAAGGATGGCGTTGCGGGCAGGGGGCAGCCGATGGGTGATCGTTATACGGGAATCATTGGAATAAGCGGGGCGCAGCGCCTTTCGCCCCAAGCCATCCTGAAACTCATGCGTTCACCGTCGCATGGCTACACGACGGACATGATCTCGGACGAGGAGATGCTCCGGTTGGCTGCATTCGTGCGGTCAGGACAGCACGACACCGACAAGTATATCGATCGGGCGACGGGCAAAGTGCGCGGCGACGTCCAACGAGGGGCCGCCGTGTTCCAGACGATCTGCGCGGCTTGCCACGGCCACGATGGACGCGCGCTGAATTGGGGAACGCCGCAGAGCCCGGCCTACATCGGCACCGAAGCAAAGACATTGCCGTGGGAAGTGCTTCACAAGATGCGAAACTCGCATCCCGGCGCCGCGATGGTCAATCTGCGCGCACTCCCACTCCAGGATGCGGTCGATACACTCGCCTTCGCCCAGACGCTCCCCGAGAAATAGCGTCTCGACCGGCGAGATTAGTGATCAAGGGGGCATCAGGCGGCTCCTGTGCCGCGATCGTGTCGGCAGGGCGCGTTCGCGGCTTTCTCTGTGGGGCGTTCAGCTGCTAGCTCTGCATTTTGCAATTGCGCAAGGCAGCCAGGGGCACGGTCTGCGCTCGATCAACGCGCTGACCGCTCACGCTTCGCCGTCCATTAGCTGCCGGTTACAGGCCGAGAGGCGAACGAAAACGTGATGGCTTCAAGAGCTTCCGTTGGTCGATATTCCGCCTCGGGCCGAGGGATCGCCATTTCCATCGCATGACGGTTCAGGAGCGTCAGAAGGCGGCCGACAAACTGACGATTGTTTTCGTTGTCGTGGCCTCGGCTTGGGTTTGCCCCTTGGGTCCTACCAATTGGATCACCAGCTTCTCTGCTCTTGGAAACACCTTGAAATAGAGGAGTTCGACCGTCGTCAAACGCGCCGGGGTCGCGCAGGAGAATTCATACTCGCCACGGTAATCGCTGTGGCCGCGATGATTGTTGTGCTCACCCTTGTCGTGGTCAGCAGCGACAGTGTGCTTGTGGTCGTCCCCGCCGACGATCGTCATTTTGGCTTTCGCACTCGTTGCGGTGCAGCCGGCCTCCGGTGATAGCCCGAACAACTCTGTCGGCTTCTCCAGCGTCGCGATGGCAGCCGCGACCGCCGCCTTGCGCTCTGGACTATCGGGTTTGCTCTCCGAGCGAGCGACGTCGGAGCCCGGGGCCTGGAGTTCGATCATGAGGCGGCTCCCTTCGAGAGCCATGTTGAGAAAGCCTTTCCCATGCTCATGCGTGCCGAGTTGGCGTCCGACCTCCTGGGCCTCCGACATGATCGGCAGAGCAAGGCACAACGCAAGAGCAAGAACTGCAGCGCGCATGGTCGTCTCCCAAATCGGCGACATTATTGAGTTCGTGTCATGGTGTTACAATGCTTCGGTTTGCGAGCGAGATCACTTGTTTGCGCGGCGCCACTCCGGAAATGGGTCAGCCAGCTTTCCCCACTGCCTGGTGTCGACCTTGCCATCGACAGGCAGGTTGACCAGCATGCCGTCCAACTCGGCGCGGATGGCCGCCTCGTCCATGTCCTTGGTGCCGATGAACACGAGCTCTTGCTTTCGATCGCCGAACGGCCCGCGCATCCGCTTCTCGATCATCTTCAAGTGATCGGGGTCCGTCGGCCAATTTTTCTTCGGAACAGCTGCCCACCAGTAGCCGGCGGCACCATGACGGACCAGCGCCCCCGCCATACTCATCTCGCCGCACCACTGCGGACGCGTTGCGATCCAGAAAAAACCTTTGGCGCGGACGACATTCGGCCAGGTCTTGTTGAAGAAGGCGTGCAGTTTTGCGGGTTCGAATGGTGCGGCGGTGCGGTATACGAAACTCCGGATGCCGTACTCCTCGGTCTCGGGTTTGTGGTCCTTGAACCCGTTCAGCTCCTTGAACCAGAGCGGATGACGGTGCGCCTTATCGAAATCGAATAGGCCGGTGGCCAGGATGGAGTCGAGTGGTGCGCAAGCCTCTGTCGTTTCGACAATCCTTGCCTCGGCATTGAGCGCGCGGATGATGGTGCGCGCCGCCTCGATCTCGTGCGGCTTCGCCACATCGAGCTTGTTGAGCACAATGACGTCGGCGAACTCGATCTGATCGACGAGCAGGTTGACAATCGGCCGATGATCCTCATCGCCGAGCGCCATGTCGCGATCGGCCAGAAAGTCAGTGGACGAGTAATCCTTCACGAGGTTTGCGGCATCGACGACCGTCACCATGGTGTCGAGGCGTGCGACGTCGGCGAGGCAATTGCCGTCCTCGTCGCGGAACTCGAAGGTCGAGGCGACGGGCAACGGCTCTGAAATTCCCGTGGATTCTATGAGCAGATAGTCAAAACGGCCTTCGGCAGCCAGACGGCGCACCTCCTTCAGCAGGTCGTCACGAAGCGTGCAGCAGATGCAGCCGTTCGACATCTCTACAAGCGTCTCGTCGGTGCGGGAGAGGTTGGCGCCGCCGTCGCGGACGAGGTCGGCATCGATGTTGACCTCGCTCATGTCGTTGACGATGACCGCGACTTTGCGGCCCTCGCGATTGTTCAGGACATGATTGAGCAACGTCGTCTTGCCGGCCCCGAGGAAGCCCGAGAGCACCGTGACTGGGAGGCGCGTATCGCCCACGTCACTGGCCGACGCGAGATGGACTTGCAGCTCTGCATCCATGTTTGGCAACTCCCTCGATTGATCGTGAGCTCATGTAGTGTTATGTTATAACATTCGTCAAGATGAAGATGCGGATTCAGCGGGTCGGGAGCATGGCGCGAGGATCGAAATCACAATCTTTCCTCAGCCCGAAAGAAGTGCTGATCGTCGAGGCGTTGCGCCGCGCCGCGCGGCCATTGGGCGCCTACGACCTCATCGAGTTGCTGCACGACAAGGGCGTGTCGTCCCCGCCGACGGTGTATCGAGCGCTCAAGCGGCTGACCGAGCTGGGCGTCACACATCGGATCGAGTCGCTGAACGCGTTCGTGTGCTGCTCGCATGGCGGTCACAGCGGCACCGCCGCTTTCGCCATCTGCACGGACTGCGGGACGGTGTCGGAATTCCATCACGACGCCGTGTCGGCACTTCTCGGCGCATGGGCCGTGGAGAAGGATTTCTCCATTAGGAAGACGACCATCGAGCTGCGCGGTCAATGTCACGATTGTCTCTGCGCGGCAGCGAGCGGAAAAAACTGAGGCCCTCCCATGAATGCATCAGGTTTTGCCCACGCCATAAAATTCAATGCCGAGGGACTCGTGCCTGCGATCGCACAGCGACACGACACGGGCGAGGTGCTCATGATGGCGTGGATGAACGATGCGTCGCTCGCGGAGACACTTGCGACGGGGCAGGTCTGCTATTGGTCGCGCTCGCGGCAGTCGCTGTGGCGGAAAGGCGAGACGTCGGGGCATCGCCAGCGCCTTGTCGAATGCCGGCTCGATTGCGACGGTGACGCGCTTCTCCTGCTTGTGGAGCAACAGGGACCAGCCTGTCATACCGGAGCACGGAATTGCTTTTTCCGATCGCTGTCGGAGGGGCGAGAAGGCCGGCCAGCCGCCTTGGGCGAGGTTGCACAATCATGATGTATTCGCCGCTCGCGACGCGACTTGCACTCGCATTGGCGGCTTCGTCGCTGTGCTGGCTATTGGCACTTTGGGCGATCCGCTCATGAACAGCGAGACAGTTCCAAGCCCCAGCATTCGCTTCCGCAACGTGACGCTCGGCTACGACAGCCACCCTGCCGTTCACCATCTCGATGGTGAGATCGCGTCTGGAAGCCTCACGGCCATCGTCGGGCCGAACGGCAGTGGGAAGTCGACCCTCATAAAAGGCATCGTCGGTCAGATCTCCCCTTTGGAAGGGCGAATTGAGATCGTTGATACCGGTCGCGCGGCGATCGCCTACTTGCCGCAACAGGCCGCAATCGACCGAACGTTTCCGATCTCTGTGTTTGATCTTGTCGCGCTCGGGCTGTGGTCCGAGATCGGATCGCTTCGTGGATTGACCGGGAACCAGCGAAACCGTGTTGTCGAGGCGCTGTCGGCCGTGGGTCTCGAGGGTCTCGAGCATCGGCCCATCGATACGCTCTCCGGCGGGCAATTGCAGCGAACCCTCTTTGCGCGGGTTCTGCTGCAAAACAGTCGGCTGATATTGCTTGATGAGCCCTTCACGGCGATCGATGCAAAAACGAGTGCCGATCTCATGGCGCTCATCGAGCGCTGGCACGGGGAAGCTCGAACGATCATCGCGGTCCTTCACGACTTCGAACTGGTGAAAGAGCGCTTCCCACAGGCCCTGATGCTCGCCCGCGAGCCCGTCGCGTGGGGCGAGACGCGACAGGTCCTGACGGCCGCCAATCTCCTCAAGGCACGAGCCATGTCCGAGCACTGGGACGGGGATGCACCTTGGTGCAGGCAAGGGGCAGCCGCATGACGTTGTATGATCTCCTTCTCGCGCCCTTCGCCGACTATGCGTTCATGCGTCGCGCGCTTGCGGGATCGTTGGCCGTGTCGATCGGTGCGGCGCCGATCGGCGTCATCCTGATGCTGCGCCGGATGAGCCTGGTCGGCGATGCCATGGCTCACGCTATCCTGCCTGGCGCCGCGTTAGGATATCTTCTTTTCGGGCTCAATCTGCTGCCGATGACGGTCGGCGGTGTAGTCGCGGGGCTCGCCGTCGCATTGCTCGCTGGCGTTGTTGCACGCGCTACGGTGATCCGCGAAGACGCGAGCCTTGCCGCCTTCTACCTGATCTCGCTGGCTCTCGGGGTGCTCATCATCAGCCTCAAGGGGTCGGCGGTCGATCTGATGCACGTGTTGTTCGGCACCGTGCTCGCCCTCGATGATGCGGCGCTCGTGTATCTGTCAGTCACCGCATCGATAACGTCATTCGCTCTTGCGGTGATGATCCGGCCTCTCATCGCGGAATGCGTGGACCCGGGATTTCTCGCCGTCAACCGGGGCCCGGGAGCCCTCGCGCACCTTGGCTTTCTTGTGTTGGCGGTTCTCAATCTGGTCGCGGGCTTCCAGGCACTCGGCACACTTCTGGCTGTCGGCATCATGATGCTTCCGGCGGCGGCGGCAAGGTTCTGGGCGCGAACCTTCGAAGGCATGGTTGCAGTAGCGACGATCGTGGCCGTCGGTTCAAGCTTCGTCGGGTTGCTCGCCTCTTACCACCTTTCTGTCGCATCCGGCCCGGCCATCACGCTTTCAGCAGGCACCGTATACCTCGCCTCGATCATGATCGGTCGGGTGAGTGGCGTTGTCTGGTCGATCCTGCCGAAATCGCATCGAACAGCTTGAGGGCAAAGTCGATGGATGCGCGACTTGGACTGCTGCTGGCGGCTGTGCTGTTGCTGCTCCCCGTGGCGACGACGGCGCAGGCGCAGGAGCGTCTGCGGATCGTCGCCACATTCTCCATACTCGGAGATATGGTCAAACGCGTCGGAGGCGAACGCGTCGAGGTCAAGACGCTGGTCGGTCCTGGAGGCGATGCCCACGTGTATCAGCCGACACCCGCCGATGCCGCCGAGCTGTCCAAGGCTCGGCTCGTCATACAGAATGGTCTCAAGTTCGAAGGTTGGATGGAAAAGCTGATCGGGTCTTCCGGATACAAGGGCAGCGTCGTTACAGCAACGGAGGGAATCGACACGATCGACGTGCCCGACCGCCAAGGGAGGCGCGACAAGCATGACCACGACCACAGCGGCAAAGCTGATCCGCACGCTTGGCAGAGCTTGGCCAACGCGTTGATCTACGTCCGCAACATCAAGGACGGCCTGTGCCGATTGGACGTTGACGGATGTGTCGCGTACGCAGCGAACGCCGCTGCCTATGCGAAGGAAATCGAAGACCTTGATGAGCACATCAAGGCGCAGATCGCCGCTGTCCCGCCAGCGGCACGCAAGGTGATCACATCACACGACGCATTCGCTTACTTCGCGCGCGCCTACGGCATCCGATTCCTCTCACCTTTGGGCGTATCGACAGAGAGCGAAGCATCGGCGAGGGACGTCGCCCGACTGATCGACCAGATCCGCAAGGAGAAGGTGAAAGCCCTGTTCGTCGAAAACATCTCCGATCCAAGGCTCATCAAACAGATCAGTCGCGAGACGGGCGCTGCGTTGGGCGGCACGCTCTATTCGGATGCGCTCTCGGCAAGCGGCGGGCCTGCCGCCACTTACCTCGACATGATGCGCCAGAATGCGCGTCTGATCACAGCCGCGATGATCGGCTTATGAAAACTGACTTTGCAACTTGTTCAGCGATCGAAATCAAGCCGCGTGCAGGGGTCCGTGACTGTCGCAATGGTCGCCGTGCGGAAAGTGCAGGTGGCCATCGACGAGGTAGCAGATGTGATCCCCATGCGGGACAGCTTCGTGCCCGCATTGCGGCCCATGGACGTGGCCCTTCTCGTGGCCAGTGCATTTGTGATCTGGCGTGCAACGCACCGGATTCGTCGCATTTACCTCGATGACATGCTCGTCGACATGGCCGTCGTGCATATGGTGAAGATGGCCATCGTGGAGGTAGTCGATGTGGTCGCCATGGCGCACGGCCGTATGACCGCACCCGGGACCGTGGACGTGGGTGTGGTTTGCGTGCTTGGCGTGTGTGCACTGGCTCATGCATTGTCCTCCAAAAGGGTAGCCGAACGTGCTTCGGCGATCACCTCCAGCCATAGCCGCCAACAGGTCGATATACTATTTCGTTGACCCTCTGCGCGGCGGACGCGTCAGAACGGCCGTGTGTGGGGCGGCGCCAGCGCCATGCCTGCGCCGATCGCGATGAGTGCGAGGCTCGCCACGAGAACGATGCTGGTGAGGAGAGCGCCGCTCCATCTCGGCATCGGGCGGGATGCCCGCAATGCCCACGCGCGCGAGCCGACCGCCCCGATCGCCAGGAGCGAGACCGTTAAAGCCGTCCCCAGGGCCATTGCAAAGGTTCCGAGCAGTCCGGCCCACAGCAGGCCCTCGGCGCGGGCAAACACCAGTAACAGCAGCGCCCCGGTGCAAGGCCTTATGCCGACGGACACGGCCAGCAGCCAGGACGAGCGCCACGACCATGCGCCTGCGACACTCGCCGGCTGAACGAAATGCGCGTGATCGCAGGAGCAATCGTAGCCATGTGCCGATGGCGAGGCGCCGGCTGGCAGGGCGCTGCGGCCCCTTATCATCGCTCGTACCCGCGAGACGAGCAGGTAGACACCGAGGCAGGCAATCAAAATTCCGCTTACCGCCTCCAGCCTTGCCTCCAGCGCGCCCAAACTCCGCGCCGTAAACCCGAAGACCATCATGCCGACGAATACGATTGCAATGGCGGAGCACGCCTGGACGAGGGCAGCCATGAACGACACGACGATGCTGCGCCGAACGGTTTCGCTGTCGGCAAGCGCATATGAGGTGATCACAGCCTTGCCGTGTCCTGGCCCCGCTGCGTGAATGACGCCGTAGGCGAACGCGCCCAACACGAGGCCCACGCTACCCTGCCAAGGGCTGCCTCCGCGGATCGAGGCCATGGCCGATCGCATATCCGTCAGCATGCGTCGCTGCAAGGCGAGCACCCACTGCCACGCGTGAGCCCAGTCCTGTTTCCCAGAGACCGAAACTGCAATCCACCACCAGGCAGCGGCGAAACAAGCGGCTGCCAGCAAGAGCGCCCCTGCGAGAATGATGGCACGACCCTTCGGGAAGCAAGCTTCGGCGGACGGCACTGCGAGCCGGCCCATGCCTAAGCGCCCCCTCGCTTGACGGGCTCGGGAGACTGGATGGCGTGAAGCACGTCGTCATTCATCACGTCCATCATGCTCTTGTGGATACGAAGTTTCCAAACTCTCCCATCGGCCCACATGACGAGAACGATGGTCTCGCGCGGTGGACAGCCAGGTTCCGCGCACGCCAACTCGGTCACGGAAATCGCCGGCTCGGCCTCGCCCTCGGCAATGGCGGCTTTCGTCCAGCCTTTGATCCGAGACAACGCTTCCCCATAGCCAGTGCCACCGCGCGGCTTTATCGGATTGACGAAGGTTGTCATGGCTTCGGCCCCTTGACCTTACGCTCCTCGAGCAAGCTGAAATCGACCAGTCCCGTGGCCCCGTCCTCGGTGCCATAGGCCAGCCGCCGACCGTCCCGCGACCACGCGAGCCCCGTGACAGCACCGTCCTTCGCGTGCCTCACCAGAAGCTCCTTCATGTCGTCCTGCCGCGCGAGCAATATGGCGCCGTCCTGATAGCCGGCCGCTACGTAAGCGTTGAGCGGGTGGAAGGCGACCTGAGACACCGGCACGGACCGACGAGATAAAGACTGCGGCGACGTGCCCATCGGGCCGTTCTTGGTCTTGAACGACCAGAGGAGAATATCGCCCGCCCCCGAGGTGGCGAGCCAATCTCCGCGCCGCGACCAGGACAACGAGCGCGGCTTCGATGGGTAGCCGTTCATCTGGAAGTCTGCAGCGTCTGACAGCCGCCAGCCGTGCAGGGCGCCCTCCTGCATCGCTGTTACGATGAAGCGATCATCGAGGCTCCATGATAGATCGAGATGCATACCCTTCCATTCGAGCACGCGCTTCGCCGGTGGCGTGATCGAGAAATCCCAGACGGTCACACCTCCATAGTGAGATACCGCCAGCCGATCCGACTTCGGCGCGAACGCGAGGCCACCAATGCTGCTCGGATGCTCGAGTTTGCAATCGCGGAGCTCTCCAAGGTGAAGATGGACCGACTTCCCACAAGCCCAAGCCATCCAGGTCCGACGACCGGTAGCGACGCGATCGACCCACTGCTTACGCGGATCGCGCCAGACCTCCGACACGTTCCCCTCTGAAGTGACATGAAGGGCACGGCCGTCATCTGTTCCGATGAGCACGCTCGATTCCACAGCGACGGCTGAAAGCACTGCCCCATGGTGTGGCTGCAGAACCTCCGCAGCATCGAAGCTATCGCCCAAGAACGCGACCCGGCCATCGCCAGTCGTGACCACGAAGCGGTCTCCGGCCAACAGCACCGCGGTCACGGGCGCGTCAAGCTCACCCTCGAAACCGAGCAACTTGCCAGCAGCCCCTTCGGCGCGCGTTGCACCGGACAACGGGCGAGGCATGCGGGGCATCAGGCCTCGCACGCCTTGAAGCTCGATTGCAGCAGGTCACGATCGAGATTGCGACCGATGAAGACCAAACGGCTCTGCCGCTTCTCGCCGGGATTCCACGGTCTCTGACGATCGCCCTCCAAAAGCATGTGGACGCCCTGGACGACAAAGCGCTGGTCCTCGTCCTTCATATCGATGATGCCCTTCAGCCTGAGAATATCCGCGCCTTGGGACTGGGTGACGTACTGCAGCCATTTGAAGAACTTGTCGGCTTTGAGCGGCTTGTCGCTGACCAGCGAGATCGACGTCACGTCCTCGTTGTGATGATGGTGGTGGCCCGTGTGCAGGAAATCCGGCTCGAGCGAAAGAATGCGATCGAGATCGAACGCACTGCGTCCCAGCACGTGCTCCAGATCGATCTTGCTGCGCTCCGTCTTGTGCAGTTTCGCGTACGGGTTGATTGCGCGAATGCGTTTCTCGACTTCAGCCAGTTCGGCAGCAGATACGAGATCTGTTTTGTTGAGCAGGATAACGTCTGCAAAAGCGATCTGCTCCTCGGCCTCGTGACTGTCGTCGAGACGGGCCGTCAGGTTCTTGGCGTCGACAACCGTGACAATTGCGTCGAGCTTCGTGCGAGAGCGAACGTCCTCGTCGACGAAGAAGGTCTGGGCGACTGGCCCTGGATCGGCAAGGCCGGTGGTCTCGACGAGAATGGCGTCGAACTTGTCTTTCCGCTTCATGAGGCCGCTGAGAATCCGCACGAGATCGCCACGAACGGTGCAGCAGATGCAGCCGTTGTTCATCTCGAACACTTCCTCGTCAGCATTGACAACAAGGTCGTTGTCAATGCCGACCTCGCCGAACTCGTTGACGATGACGGCGTAACGCTTGCCGTGTTGCTCCGTAAGGATGCGGTTGAGGAGGGTGGTCTTGCCGGCGCCGAGGTAGCCGGTGAGAACCGTGACGGGAACCTGTGTCGTGGTCATGGCATGCTCCAATTGAGATTGGGTTGCGAAAACTTCGTGTTGCGTTCCCCGCTCGATTGAGCGGAGAGCAAATTGGCGCCCAGCGCCAAACTGAGGATGAGCAAGCCACCTGCGATCGTCGCCGTGCCGAGTTCAGACGACACCGCTTTCTGCTTCGGCCGTGACGAGGTCAAAACGGCGCGCATGGCCTCCACATTCAGGTTGCGGCCGATGACGACGAGCCGCGTCCGCTTGTCGTCGCTGGGCCAACGATCAAGCTTGTCGATAGGGTGAATGAGGTGCTGCACCCCATGAACAACGACGGGCCGGTCGGGATCGTCCGATAGGGCGAATAGGCCCTTTGCTCGGAGCAGATTTGGCCCGGCACTCATTTTCAGTGCATCGAGAAAGAAGTAGAAGACCAGTGGCGTTATCGGCTCATCGACGATGACGACGTGACTGCGGATGTCATCGCCGTGGCGCGTTCGATCTGTGTGAGCATGCTCGTGCCCTTGGCCGGCCATCACCTGCTCGGCCTTGAGCCAGCCGAGGGCATCTTCTCCCTTAATTCTTAGATCGTAGGTTCCCGCTTCCAAGAACAGCGATCGCACCTCTGGCCAGTCGTGGTGCCGGTCCATGATCCGGGCACCAGGGTTGATGGCTGCCAACCGTTCTTTCACGCCTTCGGTGTCGCACGCGATCGCAGGATCATGCGCAAGATCCGTCTTCGTCAGGAGAACAGCGTCGGCGAGTGCAATCTGCTTCAGGGCTTCGAGATGGTTATCCAGAGTTGCAGCCCCGTTGACGCTGTCGAACAGCGTAACGACACGGGACAGTGCGAACTGGCCGGTCACGACCCGATCCATGATGCCGAGCGCGGGCGGCCCGAGCAGAGAGTTGATGATCGGCGCCGGGTCGAGCAGCCCCGTCGTTTCGACGATGACCCGTTTGAACGGGCCGATCTCGCGATCCTTGCGCTTCGTCCAAAGGTCGAACAACGACTGCTTCAGTTCGCTCGAGGCAACGCAACACAGGCATCCGGTCGTCGTGGTGACGTACTCGTCGCTGAATTCGGCGACCAGGTCATGGTCGATCTGGACGTCGCCGAACTCATTGATGAGCACGGCCGTCTCCGCGAACGCGGGGTCGCGCAGCAAAGCGTTCAGGAGCGTCGTCTTACCGGCACCGAGGAACCCGGTGAGGATCGTAACGGGAATCAAAGCCATGGGATTGCCGCGCTGATGTTATGGTATAACATAGCATACAATGCGGCGACGTGAAGGCGTCGCTACGAACCACGGCGTAGAGAAGCCTGTCTCTCGTTGTAGCTGCGAGAGCGCCTCCGCCGCCTTTCGAGGAAGGTCCTTCGATATCGAGGAAGGAGCGCCAACCTGGGGACAACATCAGGTTGCAGACAGCACTCGAGAGGAACCAGGAGGGGCTGCGCGGCATTGTCGTCTGAACTCCGGGCCGCTTGATGCTTCGGAGTTCCTTCTCGTGCCATTTATCGGGGCTTGCATCATGTTCCCCGCCACCTCCAAACCAGGTTGTCTTCGTCAGACTTAGAACTCGTCAGACTGAGAGTACGAGGATCAAGGCCGGCTTCGATCCGGCGTGGTCACGGGAACCATGCATGTGATCTCCGCGCAACGAGTGATCGCTACTGCCCGCCATACGATCGATGTGCTCGGGCGAGCAACTGCAAGCACTAGCCGGGTCGCTTGCCCGTTGTTGCTCGCCGGCCACTCTCGCGGGCTGATCGCGAATTTCACCATTAACAGCCTTGTGGGCGCATGCATCTCCTGGCAGCGTTACACTATAACATTGCGCGGGAGAGCCATTATGCCAATGCCAATTCGAATGCGACTGTCGGGAGCCGCCGTTACAGTTGCAGCCGCGATGGCAGTGCCTACGGGGGGCCATGCGCAAAGCGTCCAACTTCCTGCAATTACGGTTACAACCCCCAGCCCTGTGGCTCCGCCGAGGCCGGCCCCGGCGCCTGCCCAGACCGCCAACTCCGGTACGCCGGCAGCACCAGTTGTGCCATTCAATCCCCCAGCAGGGGTCTCGCTGTCCCTGGGCGCCGAGCCATCATTTTCCGCGATCACAGTCTTAGGCGAGCGCGACCTCATCTCGTCGACAGCAGCGACGCTCGGCGACGCACTTGCCAACCAACCCGGAATTGCGTCGACGAGCTTCGCGCCAGGTGCAAGCAGGCCCATCATCCGCGGATTGAGCGGATTCCGCGTGAGCGTCCAGGAAAACGGGATGGGCACCGGCGACGTACAAAAGCTGAGTGACGATCACGCGATCCCGATAGATCCCCTGGCTGCCGAGCGGGTAGAGGTCGTGCGTGGCCCGGCAACCTTGCGCTACGGCTCGCAGACCATCGGTGGCGTCGTTAACGCCATCAACTCGCGCATCCCTGAGGCGCTGCCGCAGAACGGATGGCGGGCAAGCGTGGGCGGCGGCTTTGACTCTGTCAACAATGGCCGAGACTTCTACACAATGGTCGAGCAAGGGGCCGGCAATTTCGTCATTCATGCCGACACGTTCAAGCGGACTGCCGACGACTATCGCATACCCGGAGGCCGCCAATTGAACACGAGCTACGATAGCGATGGCTTTTCGATTGGCGGTTCGTACGTCTTCAAGAAGGGCTATTTCGGGCTCGCTTACACCTCGTTCAACAGCACCTATTTCATCCCCGGCGCCGATGCCGCTGCAGAAAAGAATCATATCGTCCTCAACCAAACCAAGCTGACGAGCAAGGGCGAGTGGCGCGTTGGGGAATTCGGTGTCGAGGCCATTCGGTACTGGTTCAGCGCGCTGGACTACAAACATGATGAAGTCGATGGCCTTGGTTCGAGCGCCGTCATTGGCTCGACGTTCCTCAATAAGAGTTACGAAGGCCGCTTGGAAGTGCAGCATCTCCCAGTGCGTACGTCGCTGGGTGAACTGCGCGGTGCTGTCGGTGCCCAATGGTCCGATCGCAGCCTTTCGGCCGGCGGCGATGAGGGCATCCTTCTTGATCCGACCAAAACACGGAATGTCGCGGCATACCTGTTCGAAGAGCTGCAGGTCACGAAAAGATTGCGTCTGCAGGCAGCCGCGCGCGTCGAGCAGTCGAATGTGAGCGGCATTGCCACGGCTTTCCCGAGCAATTACCTAGCCCCACCGAACGATCCGCCGCAATTCGCAGCGAAGAATACGTTCGTGCCTGTAAGCGGCAGCGCAGGCTTGCTTTACGCGCTACCGATGGGAGTAGTGGCGCGAGCCACGTTGCAGCATAACGAGCGCGCTCCCGACGCCACTGAGTTGTTCTACAAGGGACCGCACGACTCGACACAAACCTTCGAAATCGGCAACCCGAATCTAAAGATTGAAAAAGCGGATTCGGTAGAGATCGGCCTCAAGCGGGCGCGCGGCGATTTCCGCTTCGACACGTCTGCCTACTACACGCGCTTCAAAGACTTCATCTACAAGCGCTACACTGGCGCTTTCTGCCCAGATGACTTCGCCTCCTGCGACCCCTCGGCTTCAGGTCTCGATCAGATTGTCTACTCCCAACGTGACGCCACGTTCTACGGGGCTGAACTGCAAGGTGAGCTCGACATCGGCGCACTTTGGCGGGGGCGCTGGGGCATTGAAGGTCGCTACGACTTCGTGAATGCGACATTCACCGATGGAACGTATGTACCCAAAATCAACCCTCACCGCCTGGGCGGAGGCCTCTACTATTACGACAGAAATTGGCTCGCCCGAGTGACCCTGTTGCATGCTTTCGCACACACGGAAATCGCAGCCTTCGAAACGCCCACGCCAGGATACAACCTGCTCAACGCCGAGTTGATATATAAGACCCAACTTCCACCGCTGGCTGGCGTGAAACAAGAATTTATTGTCGGCATAAAGGGCGAAAACCTTTTGGACGAAGATATTCGTCTCTCCACGTCCTATAAGAAGGATGAGGTCCTCCAGCCCGGTCGCAGTGTTCGCCTCTTTGGAACGATCAAGTTCAATTGAGGCCTCGCGATGATGCGCGTCCGCTAGGTTCTCGGGTTGATCTCATCAATTT
>JBDHTJ010000100.1:0-19281 GCA_039808585.1 Hyphomicrobiaceae bacterium
CCGTCTACGTTTTGCTCTACGCGGGCTTTGGTGCCGTTTCGCCGTTCTTTCCCCGCTTGCTGGAGCAGCGCGGATTGAGTTCGGTCGAAATCGGAACCCTTTTGGCGACCGCTACCGCGGTGAGGCTAATCTCCTCCCCGCTAGCGGCGCGCGTCGCGGATCGCCGCGATGCACATCGGCTCGTGCTTGCCTTGTACGCAGTGGCTGCTGCCTGCGCGGCGTACGCGATCGCGCTCGCGGAGGGACGGACGGCCTTGTGGGCCGCTGCGCTTGTTCAAGCCTTCGCTTTGGCGCCTTTGACGGTCGTCAGTGATGCGCTTGCGGTTGTCCGAAGGGGCAGGGCGGTCATGGAACGACAGCCTTATCCCTGGATCCGCGGCAGCGGATCGCTCGCCTTCATCTTCGGCTCGGTTCTTTCAGGGGTGCTGGTCGCGAGCACGGCCTTGACTGCGACTTTGGCCGCCCAGGCAATGCTTCTGGCCATGATGGCCGCCTGCGTGCCGCTTTTGCCCCCCATGCCGAAAACAGTGACGAAGGAAAATGGGCTTCCGCAGCGCGGGGCCGTGCGGCAGTTGCTGTTCAATCGCGAATTCCTTCGCGTGGTGCTCGTGGCGGCGTTGGTCCTCGGCAGCCATGCCCTGCACGATGGGTTTGCGCTCATTAGGTGGTCGGCTGCCGGCATCGGGCCGCAGGCTGCCGGTGTCCTGTGGTCCACGGCTGTCGCAGGTGAAGTCGTCGTCTTTTTCGCCGCCGGTCCGTGGCTCCTGACGCGCTACGGCCCCTATGGCTGCATGGTGCTGGCGACACTGGTGGCGATTGCGCGGTGGACCGTCTCCGCGTTCACAGCCGAGGTCTATGTGACGGCAGTACTTCAGCCAATGCACGGGCTGACGTTTGCGCTGCTGCATCTTTCTGCAATGCGCATCATTGCCGAAGTGGTGCCGGTCTCTCTGGCGGCCACAGCGCAGGCGATCTATGGCACAATCGGCATCGGGCTCGCCTCGTCCGCACTGACGCTGCTCTCAGGCTTCCTTTATGGGCGCTTCGGAGCGGAAGCCTTTCTCGCCATGGCCATCCTATGTGGGCTCGCCTTGCCGCTTCTGATCCGGCCGGCTTCTGCTTTGGCGCCTCAGCGCTCCCAAGGCCCGCCGTTGTAGCGGACGGACGGCCTGTTCGACTGCTCGAGCCAGAGCAGCAACACCCATCCCGACACGAATCCGCCGATGTGGGCCCACCACGCGATGCCGCTTGCCGCGAAGGGCGAGAACAGCTCCGTTGTGCCTTGCAGCACCTGCGCCAGGAACCAGAAGCCCGCGAAAACCACGGCCGGTACGTTGAAGAAGAGCGGAATGAACACGATGAGCACGAGCACGCGGATCCAGGCATAGGGAAAGCGAACGGCGTAGGCCGCGAGGACGCCTGCAATGGCGCCCGAAGCGCCGAGCGCCGGTGCGGTGGAGGACGCGTTGAAAATGGCGTGCGTCCAACTCGCCAATATGCCGGCGAGAAGATAGAGCGTGGCGAAGCGAACCGGACCCAGCCTGTCTTCCAGCGCCGGCCCGAAGATCCAGAGCGTCCACATGTTCATGATGATGTGCAGAAAGCCGCCGTGCAGGAAGGTATTGGTGAGGAAAGGCGTGAAGTCGTACGCGGACAACCCGATACGATCAGCCCAGGCCGGGACGAAGTAGCGGGCGGGGACGAGGGCATGCTGGTAGAGCAAGGCCTGGAGCTGGCGTTCACTCAGTGTCAGCTCGTAGAGGAATGCGACGACGTTGATCGCTATGAGGAGCCAGACCACGACCGGCTCCGTGCTTCGACTGACGTTGTCGCGGAGTGGAAACACGGCTGCTCTCTCGCTTTATCCCGATGCGCGAACGTGGTCGCCTCTGAACGTTTCTGGCGGCACTTTGGCTGCCGTTGGCCACGGCGCTGCCGGTGTCGCAGCCGAAAGCTTAGCACCTGCCGCAGGATCAGTTCAGCGGTTCGAACCCCTCGGCCCTGAAGATTCGCGCTGCCTTCTCTCTCGCAAGGAAGTCCAGGAAAGCTTTAGCGTCGGGGCTCCCTGAAGTTGCAGTCAAGGCGAAAGGATAGACGATCGGCGGATGCGCAGAGGCTGGAAAGGTATCCACGGTCCGCACTTTCGGCTCGGCATTGGCATCCGTCTGATAGACGATACCGAGCCGCGCTTCCCCCCGCGCCACGAGTGCCAACGCTATACGAACGCTGTCGGCACCGGCGACCCGCGAGCTTACCTCGTCCCAGACGCCGAGCGCCTTCAAGGCAGCCTGCGCATAGCGTCCAACTGGTACCGACTTTATCTCCCCGGTCGCGAGCTTGCCTTCCCCGATTGCTGCGGCCAGGGGAAAGCCCGGCGCGATCTTGAGAGCGATTGCATCTCCACGCTGCGCAATCAGCACCAGTCGGTTCTTGAGAAGTTGCCGTCGCGACACTGGATTGATCAGCTTTTTGGCTTCCGCCCAATCCATCCAGTCGAGATCGGCGGTCGCAATCACGTCTGCGGGTGCCCCGGCGTCGATCTGCCGGACGAGGGTAGAGGACGCAGCAAAGGAGAAGGTGACGGATTTGCCCGTTTCCAGCCCCCATTCCGCTCCGATCTTGCTCAGCGCGGTCTGAAGGCTCGCCGCCGCAAACACCACCACCGGCTTGGCCTGCTCTGCGGATGCTTGTCCCCCCATTGCAAGGCAGGCGAGCGCCAGGAAGAAAGCCAGGACACGACCCATTTCTATTTCTCCAATAGAAGAAAGCCTATGCTGCGCCGCAGCAACCTTAACTGCAAGGAGGTTTCAAACGCATCATGATCGGACGGTTTCTAGAGCCGTTACGGGACGGCAAAGGTTAACGCGCTTTTGGAGAATGGCGGACCTCAGGAACCAAGGGCATCCGACTAAACGATGACGCGCTGCCCGTCGGCGGTCGCCTTGTCATTGATGCACCTAGTCTGTAAAGCTGGGCCTGAAGTTGAAGAATGCCCTGGCCAACCAGGGTCCCTGAGAAGAGAGGAAACGCAATGAGCAACGAGACACAGCAGTCCCGCCGCCGCTTCTTGAAAACCTCGGCCGTCGCGGCCGCGGCAGCAGTCGCAGCCCCGGCGGTTGTGAAGGCCCAGGGGCCCATCAGCATGCGCTGGCAGAGCACGTGGCCCTCCAAGGACATCTTCCACGAATACGCGCAGGACTTCGCCAAGAAGGTCAACGATATGACCGGCGGCGACCTGAAGATCGAGGTTCTGCCAGCCGGTGCCGTGGTGCCCGCTTTCGGCCTGCTTGATGCAGTTTCGAAGGGCACGCTCGACGGTGGCCATGGCGTTCTCGTTTATCACTACGGCAAGCAGTCGGCGCTGGCGCTGTGGGGCTCGGGCCCAGGCTACGCTATGGACGCCAACATGCTCCTTGCCTGGCACCGCTATGGTGGCGGCAAGGAACTTCTCGCCAAGCTTTATGCCTCCATCGGCGCCAATGTCGTCTCATTCCCTTACGGCCCCATGCCGACCCAGCCGCTCGGCTGGTTCAAGAAGCCGATGACCAAGGTGGACGATTTCAAGGGCCTCAAGTATCGCACCGTCGGCATCTCGATCGACCTCTTCACCGGCCTCGGCGCCGCCGTGAACGCGCTACCTGGTGGTGAAATCGTTTCCGCCATGGACCGCGGCCTGCTCGATGCGGCCGAGTTCAACAACGCATCTTCCGACCGCGTGCTGGGCTTCCCCGACGTGTCCAAGGTGTGCATGCTGCAGAGCTACCACCAGAACGCCGAGCAATTCGAGATCATGTTCAACAAGAACAAGTTCGACGAATTGCCCACGAAGATGAAGGCCATTATCGAGAACGCGGTGGACGCCGCTTCCTCCGACATGTCCTGGAAGGCCGTCGATCGCTACTCCAAGGACTACGAGGAGATGCGCACAAAGGACAAGGTGGCCTTCTACAAGACGCCGGATGCCATCTTGAAGCGCCAGCTTGAGCTCTATGACGAGGTGACCAAGAAGAAGGCGACCGAAAATCCGCTCTTCAAGGAGATCGTGGACAGCCAGATCGCCTTCGCCCGCCGCGCCACCCAGTGGGAACAGGATACAGTCGTCGGTCGCAAGATGGCGTTCGACTACTACTTCGGTGCGCAGGGCGTCGCCAAGAAGACCTGACGTTCGTCCAAGGTTCGCGGGGCATCGTTGTGGGCGGCGGCTCTCACGATGCCCCGCGGCACGTTTGGGCCCGGGCCGTACGGGCACCTCCAGCTCGCCTGATATCTTCAACAGGAAGCCGCGATGACACTGGACAAGTTGTTGCACACGGTAGACGGCATCAGCACGTGGATCGGCAAGGCTGCGGCCTGGCTCGTCTTCGTGCTGATGGCGGTCGTTTGCCTCGAGGTCGTGAAGCGCTATCTGCTCAACGCGCCCACGGCGTGGATCTTCGATGCCAGCAACATGCTCTACGGCACGACCTTCATGCTCTGCGGGGCCTACACGCTGGCGCAAAACGCGCATGTGCGCGGCGACTTCCTGTACAGCTCGATGCGGCCGAGGGTGCAGGCCTTCCTCGACCTGATCCTTTATTTCCTTTTCTTCCTGCCGGGCATCGCGGCCCTGGTGTACGCAGGGATATCCTTTGCGGGCGACAGCTGGCGCATTGGCGAGCACACCACTGTCGGCTCAGGTCCTCCGGTCTACCCCTTCAAGACAATCATCCCGATTGCGGGTGCGCTGGTGCTTTTGCAGGGCCTCGCCGAGATTGTGCGCTGTGTCGTGTGCCTCAAGACGGGGGAATGGCCGAGCCGCCTGCGCGACGTCAACGAAATCGACGTCGTGGAGGAGCAACTCGAGAACAGCGAATACGTCGACGATGAAACCCGCCGGCTCGCCATCGAGAGGGCGAAGGAAATCGAGGAAGCTGCCCGCCAGCGCGGCAGGGGCGAGGGGAACCCGCTATGAGCGATCCGGCACTTGGTCTGTTGATGCTGGGCCTGATCGTGGCTGCGATCATGCTCGGCTTCCCCACGGCGTTCACGCTGATGGGTCTCGGCATCATTTTCGGCTTCATCGCCTACTTCAAGTCGGGCCAGGCCTTCAGCGACAACCTCGTTTTCGACCTGATGGTGCAGCGCACGTTCGGAACCATGACGAACGACGTGCTCATATCCATTCCTCTGTTCGTGCTGATGGGCTACGTCATGGAACGCGGCGCGCTCGTCGACCGCATGTTCTATGCTATCCAGCTCGCCTTCCGTAACGTGCCGGCTTCGCTGGCCGTCGCGACACTTATCGTTTGCACCTTCTGGGGCATCGCCTCGGGCCTCGTCGGCGCCGTGGTTGTGCTCATGGGCGTCATCGCCTTCAATCCGATGCTTCGGGCGGGCTACGACGTGCGCCTTGCCTCGGGCGTGATCACCGCAGGCGGCACGCTTGGTATTCTCATCCCACCGTCCGTGATGATCATTGTCTATGCGGCGGTAGCTGGCCAATCCATCGTGAAGCTGTACGCGGCCGCGATGTTCCCCGGCTTCTTCCTTTCGTTCCTCTACTTGGTCTACATCATCGGCTGGGCGAAGCTGAACCCGAAGATCGCGCCACCACCGCCACCGGAAATGGTTCGCGTGCCGGTTCCCGCCTGGATGGAGAAGTTCCAGGAGGCTTACCGCGGGGGCATCTTCGGCGCGCTTGTGCGGGCCTTGGTTTCGCCGGGTAAGGCAAAGGCCATCGACACTGGCGATGGGCGTCTGCGCTATG
Source organism: Hyphomicrobiaceae bacterium (assembly GCA_039808585.1). Classification (GTDB taxonomy): domain Bacteria; phylum Pseudomonadota; class Alphaproteobacteria; order Rhizobiales; family Hyphomicrobiaceae; genus AWTP1-13. The sequence continues at coordinate 5,747 of JBDHTJ010000100.1, forward strand.
GCCAGATCTTCACGAGCTTCCTGTTTTCGCTCGTGCCCCTGACGCTGGTCGCCACGACGATGGCGCTCATCTGGTGGTACGTTGTGATCCACCAGCAGGCTGGCGGCGCCGAGGCTCTGCCGCCCGAACTCGTGCCATTGGGCGGGACCCCGGCTCAACCCGAGGCCCCCACCGACACGGGTCCGTCGACGAACTTCCTGGTTACGTTCTGGAGCATAACCGCCCTGTGGGCGTTCATCCTCGCCCGATACTACTGGCGCATGGATGCGGCGCGGCTCGAGGTCATCAAGCTGCTGACGACGTCGATCATGCCGCTCGCCATTCTCACGATCGTGGTGCTGGTGGTGATCCTGTTCGGCATCACGACCGCGACCGAGTCTGCAGCCGTTGGCGCGCTCGGGGCCTTCCTGCTGGCGATCCAGGCGGGCACGCTGAACTGGAAGCGCACGAAGGAAGCCATCTTCCTCACGGCCAAGACCACATCGATGGTGTGTTGGCTGTTCGTGGGTTCAGCCCTGTTCTCAGGCGTGTTTGCCATCCTCGGGGGCCAGGCGCTGGTCGAGAAGTGGGTGCTGTCGCTCAATCTGTCGCCCATCCAGTTCATGATCCTGTCGCAGGCGATCATCTTCGTGCTGGGCTGGCCGCTGGAGTGGACCGAGATCATCGTGATCTTCGTGCCGATCTTCCTGCCGCTCTTGAAGCACTTCGGGATCGACCCGATCCTTTGGGGCACGCTGGTGTTCGTGAACCTGCAGGCGGCATTCCTGTCGCCGCCGGTGGCAATGTCAGCGTTCTATCTCAAGGGCGTGGCGCCAAAGCACGTAACCCTGAACCAGATCTTCTCCGGCATGATGCCCTACATGCTGATCGTCATCTTGTGCATGGTCTTCATGTACCTGTGGCCCGACTTGACGCTATGGCTGCCGCGCGTGCTCTACGGCGGCTGATGCAAGCAATAAAGGCACGCGGAGCACGCGTGCCTTTATCTCCGTCGAAGGATAGTGCGCTCAGTTGCCGTAGTGCACGCGCTTGGCGCTGGGCCAGCTGGCCCGATAGCCGAACTCGATCACCTTTTCCTCATCGGGTTCGAGCTTCATGTCCCATGCAAGCACGCCGCGCTTGTCGTCGACGTCCCGCTTGCTGGGCGGCGTCTTGCCGGTCAGCTCCACCTTGATGTCCTGGTTCTGCGAGACGGGGATCTGATCGAGCACCGTCACTGGGATCTGGCGCTCGTGCAGGTTCTTGATCGATATGCGCCAGCTGCGCACGTCCGTCTTGGAGGAGGAGATGATGCCAGTTTCGCCTCGCTTTTCCTCTACCAGCGCGTGCTTCACACGCACGGCATCGTCTGCGCCGAAGCCCAACTCGTGCTCTTCGCCTGGCGGCAGCAGCGGCAGCCGCCCTGTGCCGACGAAGGTGCCGTCGCGGAACAGCGACACGGTGCCTGGCAGGATGGGCGAACCCTTGGCGAGAGCCGCCTTGGCATAAAGGAATGCCTTGGCCTCGCGCTTGGGCACGGCGCGCACCACCAGCGTGGGATCGAGTTCGGTGCCGTCGATCTGCACGCGCTTGGCCTCGCCGGTCGCGGGGACGGTCACACGGCCAGCGATGCCGTAGACGGCCTGGAAGCCTTGCGCATCGATCGTGGCCCGCACCTCACCGGCAGCGACCTGCTCTCTCTGCCGCTCCGCTTCTTCATCGACCGAGGCAGCCTTGGGGGCAGCGGACCGCTGTGCCGCGAGCGGGATGGAGGCAGGGCGGGCCATCGGCGGCGCCGGTGGGGCCAATGCGACGTCGGACTCGAAGTCGATCACCACGGTGGAGAGGGCCGGAGCCGCCGTGCTGCTGCCTGGCCTTGTGGTCGACAGTGACAGCACCACGTTGTCCCAGCTCTCGCCCGAGCGCTGCTGGATCGAAGCACGTCGCTCAAGGGCGAGCTTCGGCGCCTGGGTTTTCGTTCCCGTAGCCAGACGCGCATCATAATAGGGTGTCCATGATGCAGTCGGCACCTGATAGCGGATGACGAGATCGGCATCGAGAGTGGCAGCGGCCGCCAGGTAAACCTTCACCTCCGTTCGCTCCTCCTGCTTCGGAGCAAGGGAGGCGAGCTTGCCTTCGAGATCCTTGATCTGCCTGTCCACTTCCCGCACCTTGAGTTGCGTGTCGAGGATGGCCTTCTGGGCTTCGGCATGCCGCTGCCCGATGAAGCCGAACACCTTGTCCCAATCGGGCTGTGTGGGTTGTGCGCCGGGCGTTGCCGGGGGTGGATTCTCGGGCGATTTTGCAAGCGCGGCGATGAATGCCTTTTGTGCCTCCGCTGCATCGATCTGCGCCTGAAGCCCCGCCCGCTGGTCACGCAATTTCTCAATGGCGTCCTCGACGCTCTTGCGCTCTGTGGCGTTGCTTGCGTCCGTTAGCGGGATGAAGGTGCGGCGTGTATCCACCGATGCGATGTCGAGCCGCCCCGTTGCCTTGCCTTCCACACGGATCGAGCCCGGGAGCGCGCGCGCCGGGAGGTCAGTCAAGAGCAGCACGTGCTCGCCGCGCTCGATCTTCACCTTCGCAAGCCGCGTGATCTCCGCGCCAGAAGGGAAAACGGTGACCTGATCTATTCTCGAGCTGCTCCTGATCTCGGCCGCGTTCGCGGCCCCGGTCATGAGGGGTAGGGCTAAGACGGCCAACTGCCAGCGCATGCGCTCCTCCGCAAATTCTATCAATCGCCCTCCGAGCGGGGCCGATCAACATTGCACGGGTAGGGCCAAGCCGTGACATCACTGTGGCCGCAGGCCTGTGTGCAGTGCGGCATGGGAGAGCATCGCAAGTCGCGGCCTGCGCCGGGGAGCTGGATCTCCAGCCAATGCCGCGAAAGCAACACAGAAGCGGGGGGCTCGTCAGTTGCTGCGTTGCCGCCGCTCGCCCTCGGGCGGAAAAGTGCCTGCGCTATTTTGGCGCCGGTCCAGCAATGGCCATCCGCCCCCGCGCAATACCGCCGCGAGAAGGGCTTTGAACACACCAAGTTTGACGGGCTTGCGCAGGAACTCCGTGACGCCTGCGGCTCGCGCGCTCTGCTCGAGTTCCTTATCCTCGGCGCCCGTCAGCATGATGATGGGGGTCGAGGCATGCAGCGTCGTCTCGCGGAGCATGCGGGTCATGGAGATCCCGTCGAGACCCGGCATCGAATAATCCAACACGACGCAGTCCGCCGCATTTGCCCGCAGATGAGCTATTGCGAGCAAGGCATCAGTTATGCCGATGACATGGCGCTCACCACGCGCGCCGGAAATCCCCTTAAGGATCGCCATTGTCATGGCGCAATCATCAACGATGACAATCGGCATAGACAACTCCGACGCTCTGTCGGCCCTGCGTTGCGGCGAGGCGCTTGGCCCGATCCTGCCAAGCCTCCATCATTCCAGATGGGGCTCTCGGCCTTTTGCCATCGGCGAGGACGGTTGCTAGCTCCGCGTCGGAAGCGACAAGCCGACAGGGCTTGTCACCCACGTACACCAACTCGCCAAAGGCTTTTTTCATATTATGCGAGCCGCTATTGCTAGAAGGCAGTGCAACGGGGAGCGTTACGCGTTCTTCAGCGCCGTCGCGGTGCCGTTGAAGGTATTGCTGATTTGCGACCCGAGGCTCTTGCTGGCAGCAACAATGCCGATGCCCAGGAGCGCAGCGATCAAACCGTATTCGATGGCAGTCGCACCGCTTTCATCCTTGGCGAAGCGGGTGAAAATTGAAAACATTGAAACCCCCATGAATTAAAACTGGGGCAAGTATTAGCTTAGACGCGTGACTAACCCCTTAAGTCGTCTCCCGCCACTGCTGAAGCCGACGCAGTTTCCTAAATGTTTCGTTTCCCCTCCGAAAAACGGCGCGGGAGCCATTGCAATTCGGGGCGTGCTGCAGCCGGCCGGCTCCCCTCACTCGGTGAAAATTTGCTGGCGATTGCGCCCCAGGCCCGGCAGCGACATCAGGGTGACGAGCAACAGCGCAGTGCCGAGCAGACCCGCAGCGAGCGGTCTCTCAACAAATACCCCGAAATTTCCGTCAGCCAGCAGCATCGTGCGCCGGAACTGTTCCTCTAGCATCGGTCCGAGCACGAAGCCCAGCACCATGGGCGCTGGCTCGCACCCGAGCCGCTTGAGCAGGTACCCCGCCATCCCGAACAGAGCCATCAGCCCGATATCGAACAGACGGAACTTGAGGGCGAAAACGCCCACGCAGCAAAACACCAGGATGATTGGGAAAAGATAGGCATAGGGCACGCGCAGAAGGCGGACCCAAATGCCAACGAGGGGCAAGTTGAGGATGACGAGGATCAGATTGCCGATCCACATGCTGGCGACCATGGCCCAGAACAATGTCGGCTTGTCAGCGAGGAACTTCGGGCCAGGGGCGATGCCGTGGATCGTCATTGCGGCCACCATCAGCGCCATCACTGCATTTGGCGGGATGCCCAGCGCGAACATTGGGATGAAACTTGCCTGGGCGCCCGCGTTATTGGCCGCTTCCGGTGCCGCGACACCCTCGATCGCGCCCTTGCCGAAGCGCGACGGATCCTTGGCGACACGTTTCTCGAGGCTGTAGGCGGCAAACGAGGCGATCAGCGCGCCTCCGCCCGGAAGGACGCCCAGCAGCGAGCCGAGCAATGTACCGCGCACCGTCGCGGGCCAAGCCTGCCGCACGTCCTCGCGCGTTGGCATCAGGTTGGTGATGCGCCCGTCCGGAAGCTGGCGCGTCTCGCGCTGGGCAAGGTTATCGATCATCTCGGCGATGCCGAACACGCCCATGGCGACGATGACGAATTCAATCCCATCGAATAGCTGAACAATGCCGAAAGTGTAGCGCTGCTCCCCCGTTGTCACGTCAGTGCCGACCAGACCGAGCAGGATGCCGACCATGACCATTCCGATGGAGGCGATGATCGAGCCCGACGCGAGTACAACAGCCGCGACCAGGCCCAGCACCATCAGTGCAGTGAGTTCTGCCGGACCGAAAAGCAGTGCCAGCTTGCCAAGCGGTGGCGCGAGGAAAGCGATGACGAGCGTGGTGAAGCACCCGGCGAAGAAGGAAGAAAGCGCTGCTGTTGCAAGTGCGGCGCCTGCCCGGCCCTGGCGTGCCATCTGGTATCCGTCGATCGCCGTGACGACACTCGTGGCTTCACCCGGAAGATTGACGAGGATGGCGGTCGTCGAGCCGCCGTACTGCGCGCCATAGAAGATGCCGGCCAGCATAATGAGCGCGCCGGTTGGCTCGATGTGAAATGTAATCGGCAGCAGCATGGCGATCGTCGCGAGCGGGCCGATGCCCGGCAGCACGCCGATCAGGGTACCGGCCAATGCGCCGATGAAGCAGTAAAGGAGATTCTTGACCGAAAGCGCGATCGAGAAGCCCAGCGTGAGGTTGCCAAGAATGTCTACCATGCCGGCCACACTGGGACTTGCAGCTGAAGCAGGGTGACGAACAGCACCGTCGACAGCAGCGAAAGCAGGATGGCGGTCATGGCCATCATGACCCAGCTGAGCTTTTCACCCGAGGCGCCTGCCAGCAACGTGACAATGAAAATTGTCAGCGGCAGGCCGGCCCACGGCAGCAGCGCAGCGAAGACCAGAACGAGAGCGGTGACGAAGGCTGCGGGGCGCAGCGAGAAATTCACCGAAACCGCGTCCTTCGCGAGCATGGCCTGCAGCAACAACAGAACGCCTACGCCGACGCAGCCGAACGCGAGCATGCGCGGCGTATATCCCACGCCCATCTCGCCCGGCGTGCCAACCTCCAGGCTTCGACCAAGCCACAGTGCAAGCGCGCCGAACGCGATGAAGAAGATCGCGGAAGCCAGTTTTTGCGAGATGCGGATCGGCAACGCGGCCCCTCCTTGCGGTTCGGCCAATTGCCGCCCCTCTATTACGCTGAAGACGTAGGCCTATTGCGCGACCTTCAGGCCCGCCTCTTCGATAAGGACGCGGGCCTTCGCATACTCTGCCTCGAGAAAGGCTTTCGTGCCCGCCTGATCGCGAAAATCGATCGGTTGCTTTTGTTTCTCCAGGGCATCCTTGACGCCACCGTCTTCGAGTGCGGCTTTGCATGCCCCTTCCAGCTTGGTGAGAACATCCGGAGGCGTGCCCTTCGGCGCCATCATGACATTCCATATCGAGAAGGTGACGTCGTAGCCTTGCTCGCGCATGGTGGGCGTATCCTTGTACGTGGGAATACGCTTTTCGGCGAGAACGGCGACCGGCGTGAGATTGTATTGCGGGACGAGGTTCGGCTGATCGGTGAACAGTTCGATTGTGCCCGTGAGCATGGCCTGCACGACATCGGCGGAGCCCTTGAACGGGATATGTTTCAATTTCACACCCGCCGCTTTGGCGAGCGCGATCATCGCCATGTGCGGAACCGTGCCGGGCCCCGTGGAACCGTAAGCGAGCTTGCCATCGTCGGCCTTGGCTTGTGCAACGACATCGGCCACGGTCTTGAACCGTGAATTGGGCGGGCTCATCATCACGACGGGACTGTCGACCAGCTTGCACACCGGCGCGAACGAGGAAAGCTCGTAGGTGAGCTTCATGCGCTGCGGCTGGATCACCATCGGTCCGATTGGGCTGACGAGAAGGGTGTGTCCGTCCGGCGTGGCCGACGCCGCCTCTGCGGCACCTATCGTTCCGGCAGCTCCGGGGACGTTCTTCACCACCACCTGACCGCCAACGCCCTTGGAAAAGACCTCCTGCAGGGCGCGTGTGACGAGGTCGGTCGCCCCTCCGGCAGGCCACGCGACGACGATTGTGATGGGTTTGTCCGGAAAAGCGGCCTGCGCTGACGTCGCCGGTGTAATTGCGAGTGCGATTGCCACGGCGATTGCGGCACGCCGAACGTTTCTCAACATGGGGCTCCCTTCCGCCAGCCGTTTGAAGGCTTGCTGGCTCTTTTGCTTCTGCGGCCATTGCAGCGGCGCAGGCTCGCGCTTGTCAAGCTGGTTCAGGCATGAGACTGCCGCTTTCACGCCCCTTCATTGAGCGCCTGGAACATCTGGATTGTCCGCGCCGCGCCTTGTTGGAGGGGTGTTCGGGGCAAAGGCCCGATGATGCGCTCGAGCGGTTCGAGATCGAAGCCCGAGATCGGCGAGATGCGGTCCGGCCCCTCTGCCGCGATCTTGGCGTGCGGCACTGCAGCACGGACAGCGGCGATCACGTCGTCCGTGGATTCAACTTCGTTGCTCATGTCGGCGAGAATGGCACCTTGCCATTCTGCCTCGACGGCGCGGACGAACATCTCCGCAATGTCGCCGGCAAACTGGAAGCACGTACGCGTCTTCCAGGGGATCGTATAGCTGTGCCCGACGGCCGCCGCTCGCATCACCTCGGTGATTGCCGAGGTCTCCCCGGCATCACGCCCGACGCCATAGACGACATGCGGCCTGAGACCCAAGGAGGAGACGCAGAAATCCTGCGCATACATGCGGGAAATCTCCTCACAGGCATGCTTGTAGACCCCGTAGAGCGTAGCCGGCGCATTGTGCGGCGGACGCGGTTTGGCAGCGACCGAACTCGTATAGATCATGCGGCAGCCCGATCGCCGTGCGGCCTCGAGCAGGTTTACATGGCCAACCACATTGACGCGTGCGCCCGCCGCAGGATCAGCCCGGCACGCCGGGATTTGCAGCGCAGCGAGGTGAATGATCGCATCGGGCTTCACCTGTCCTGCAAGCCCAGATGCACTTTCTGGAGAGGAGATGTCTGCCTCGATCCACTGCAGCGCGCTTTTTGCGGCGATGCCGCTCACGGCTCCAAGCCTGCGCTCGTCACGCTTCAAGTCGCTGGCAATGACCTCGTGACCGCGCTCAAGAAGGCGCGGAATAATCCATGCCGCCAGGAAACCGGCGGCGCCCGTCACAAGCACCCTGCGCGTTGCAGGCATTGCCAAATCCTCTTCGTTCCGCCAAGCTCAAGACAACGAAAACATTCGTTGCGAAAGCATGCAAGCAGCTTTGCGCAAACGAAAGAAAAGTTCGGGGGGAAGACGGCAATGGCAAAGACCAGCGAACTGGTCGTGCGTGCGTTGATCGAGGGCGGCATCAGCCACGCGTTCACGCTGCCGGGGCTCGGCATAACGTGGTCGCTGCCGGCCTTCAAGGCGCACGAAAAGCAACTCGATGTCGTGCTGACGCGCTCGGAATGGATCGCTTCCGTCATGGCACAGGTAACGGGCCGCCTTACCGGTCGTCCCGCTGTGCTGATGGGGCAGGGGCCCTGGATCACCACGATCGGCGGCATGGGCATTCTCGAGGCTCATTTCTCAGGCACGCCGATGGTCGTCCTCACCGAGACGTCCGACTATGACGGTTATGGCCAGATGGGTGTCTACCAGACCATGACCGGCGACTACGGCGGCGCGGACGCGATGGCGTCTCTGAAGCCCATTACCAAGTATTGCACCTATGCGACCGCACCAGCGGAAGCCGTGTATGGCGTGCAGATGGCCATCAAGCACGCGAGCATCCCGCGCATGGGGCCGGCGGCTGTCATCATGAAGACGCCGATGATCCGGCAAGAGGTGGCCGAGCCGACGAAGCCACAGCTTTATCCCTCGGCCGGCTATCATCGTTACACGCCCGCGCGCCCTGACAAGGCTGCCGTCGATAAACTCGCGGCCATGCTGCGCGCGGCCGAGCGTCCGGTGATCGTTGCGGGCAATGGCGTGACCATGACGCAATCGGGCCAGGCGCTGCAGGATCTCGCAATGGCGGCAGGCATCGCAGTCGCAACGAGCTATAACGGCAAGGGCGTCATTGCGGAGACCGCGCCCGTGGCCGTCGGCATGCTCGGCACATGGGGGCATGCCTGCGCCAACCGCGCGCTCGCAAGCGCGGACATGGTCTTGATCCTCGGCGCGAGCATGGGGCCCGACTACACGCGCTTCCGTGACCCTGATCTCATTCGTCCTGGCCAGCAGAAAATCGCCCAGGTGGACGTCGATCCACGCAATTCCGGCTGGGTCTACCCTGTCGATTTGAGCGTGACTGGCGATTGCGCCGACGTGATTGCAATGCTGGCCGACCTCGACATCGGCAACGCGAAAAAGCAGGACCGGATCGCCCACATCGCCGCCGTACGCGAAAAAACGGGCTTCGACCGGCTACCTGCAAGTCGGTCGGCGCAAGGCAGCGTGCATCACGCTGACCTTATTCGGGCCCTGCAGCGTTTCATGGACAAGGACGATCTGATCGCGCTCGATGCGGGCGCGAACCGCATCTGGGCCACTTTCGGCTTGCGCAACCCGCATCCACATCAGTTTCTGGTTGCCGGTGGCACCGGTGCGATGGGTTGGGGCGCGCCAGCTGCGGCCGCCGCCAAGCTCGTCCTACCCAAGAGGCGCGTCACCTGCTTTGCGGGGGACGGTGGCTTCATGATGACCCTGCAGACCATCACAACTGCTGTGCAGCGCAACCTGGATGTTGTCTTCCTCGTCGACAACAATGCCGGTCTCGGCATGGTCCGGGACAATCTCGGTGCGGGTAAGATAGCCGTCGATTTCGCCGATTGCGACTTCGCAAGGATTGCCGAAGGGCTTGGCGGGCGGGGCCTGACCGTAACACATCCAGACGAGATCCTCGATGCATTGAACGAGGCGCACCGCATGAAGGGGCCCGTCGTCATTGACGCCAAGGTGGATCCCGAGGCGAGCCACAGGGAGGCCTCCGACCATGCGCCGCTTTGAAGGACGCAGTGCCCTCATCACCGCGGCCGCTGCGGGGCTTGGGCAAGGCGTGGCCTATCGGCTGGCGAGCGAGGGCGCGCGCGTCACAGTATGGGACCGGGACGAGGGGGCGCTCGCTGCGTGCAAGGCCGAAGCCGAGGCGCAGGGCTTGGCACTCGTGGTGGCCAAGGTGGACATGCTGGATCGGCCAGCCATCGAGGCGGCCGTAGCCGACATGGTGGCGCGCGAGAAAAGCATCGACGTGCTCGTCAACAACATCGGCGGCTCCCTGCACGTACCGTTCCGTTTCCTCGAGCAGTCGGACGAGGATTGGGACAAGGTGATGAAGGTCAACGTCACGGCCTGCATCTGGACGACGCGCGCCGTCATCCCCCACATGCGCACGGCGGGATATGGGCGGATCATCAATATGGGCTCGAAGGCAGGCCGCTTCGGCTCGCTTTTCGCAGGCACTCCTTACGTAGCCGCCAAAGGTGCCATGCAGGCCTTCACCCTACAGATCGCACAGGAGTTCGGCCCCTCCGGCATTACCTGCAACTCGGTTTGCCCTGGCGCCATTCTCACCCCGCGCGTGCAGCGTTTCCTTGCCGAGCGGCAGACCGATGAAGAGCGCAATCGCATCGTCGCATCCATCCCCGTGCGCCGCCAAGGACGCATCGAGGACGTGGCGGCTGCGATCGCCTACCTCGCATCGGAGGAGGCTGGGTTCGTGACGGGCGCAACGCTCGACATAAACGGCGGGCAGGCCATGTCGATCTGACGCTGTTCGCAAGCAATAAAAAGCAAAACAAATGGGAGGAATGCCAACATGAAAAGAATCTCCTTCACTCGGTTAGCGAGCCTTGTGGCAGCCGTCTCGCTCGCCGCGCTGACAACGAGCACGTCTGCCTTTGCGCAGCTCAAGAAAGTCAACGCGGGCATGCTGCCCATCGTCAACGGCCCGATCTACATTGCGATCAAGGAAAAATACTTCGAGCAGCTGGGCCTCGAACTCAATCTCGTGAAATTCCAGTCCGGGCCCGCACAGTTCGCAGCGCTTGCCGGTGGCCAGATCGATCTCGCCTGGGGTGGCATGGGGGCCTACAGCCTTGCCAAGGCGAACGGCCAGGATCTGAACTTCTTCACCATCTTCATGGATTACAATCCATTGCAGGCTCTGGTCGTGCCGAAGGGCAGCACGGTCAAATCGGTGAAGGATCTCGCAGGCAAGAAGATTGCGACGGTGCAGGGTTCGGACGGTCACTACGGCACCCTGCGCACCTTGCAGAAGCACGGCATCGATCCCAAGTCCGCACAGCTTCTCTTCATGGCGCCCCCGCAGCAGATTGCGGCGCTCGAGAAGGGTGACGTGGATGCGATGTACGTCTGGGAGCCGTTCATCACGCCACTCTTGGAGAAGGGCGGAACGGCGATTTCGTGGATGCCCGAGCTGGACCCCGGCTCGTCGTTCCTCGGGTGGGCAGGAAAGCGCGGCTGGCTCGAGAGCAATGCCGAGACCGTCGCCAAGATCCTGAAGGGCTGGGATATGGGTCTCAAGAAGATGAAAGAAGACCCCGAACTCGCGATAAAGGTGACACTCGAGCAGACCGGCATGGCCGAGAGCCAGGCAAGAGCCATCGTCAAGGGACTGGTGCATTTCCCTTCGACAGCGGCCATAGATCCTGCGAGCCCCGTCTACTGGGCCAAGGGAAGCAAGGTGCATCGCGCGCTCGAGGACTTCCAGGCCTTCGGCAAGGAGGTTGGCGTGATCAAGGAGACGATCAACGTCGATGACTTCGTCATGCCGCAGATCATGCAGCTGGTGAAGACCGGAAAATAGACACGGGCGCCGAGTGCACGGAGAGAACATCTCCGTGCCTTTGGCGTACTCGCAGCTGCAGGCTGCGCCACCCGCGGATCAGGACAGCTGGCACGAGCGAGGACGTGATGGTGCGCAGGCGTTTGTCGGGCTACAGCGCCATCAGCATTGCTGCGGTCCTGGCAGCGCTGTCGGTATGGGGGATCGCAAGCTATCTGGGCCAGCTCGACGCCAATAAGTTTCCCCCGCTTCAGGCGCTTTGGGCGGCCCTCGTCGATCTCATCTCCAAAGGCTACTCGGGTCGACCCTTCCACGACCAAATCCTGGCTTCGCTCACGCGCGCCCTGTCGGGGTTCCTGCTCGCTGTTGCGGCCGCCATCCCGATGGGTGTGTGGATCGGGCGCAGCCGACTGTTCGATGCGCTCGTCTCGCCCTTTCTCACGTTCCTGCGGCCGATTCCGCCAATCGCACTCGTGCCGCTCTTCACGTTCTACTTCGGCATCGGTGAGAGTTCGAAAATCGCGCTGATTTTCCTGACGGCATTCCTCTACCTGACTGTCAACACTGCAGCGGGCGTGCGTGGCGTTCCCGAAGACCTCATTCTCGCATCGCAGTCACTGGGGCTCACCTCGCGCCAAATATTCTTTCGCGTGATCATCCCCGCCGCATCGGCCCAGATACTGACCGGCATGCGCATCTCCATGACATTGTCCTGGACGCTCGTGGTCGCGGCAGAGCTGATCGCGGCCCAGGTTGGGTTGGGCTTCCTGATCATGGATGCGACGACCTTCTTCCGCATCCCGTACGTTTTCATCGGCATCATCACCATCGGGCTCATCGGCCTCCTGCTCGACGGGCTGCTTCTACTGATCGAAGGGCGGATGCTGCACTGGCGCGGAAAATCGTGAGGAGGCGAGGAGCATGACGGCGCCGGCCCTTGTCATCGATGGCGTGTCGAAGACATTTCTGACCGCGAGCGGCAGTGTCGAGGCCCTCGCGCCGACGCAGCTGACGTTGGAGCCCGCAAAGATCGCCACCATAGTCGGGCCCTCCGGCTGCGGGAAAAGCACGCTGCTGCGCATGATCGCCGGCTTCGACGCGCCATCCTCGGGCCGCATCCTCCTCGGGGGTGCTCCGGTGACTAGACCGGGCGCCGACCGCGGCATCGTCTTCCAGCAGCCCCAGCTGTTCCCCTGGCTCACGGTGGCCGACAACGTGGTTTTCGGGCCGAAGATGCGCGGGGTGCCGGCGCAGAGATACGAACCAGAGGCGCAGCGCTATCTGTCTGCCGTCGGCCTCTCTGGCTTCGAACGCAGCTATCCCTACCAGCTATCAGGCGGCATGCGGCAGCGCCTGCAGATCGCACGTGTTCTCATCAATGAACCGAAGATACTTCTGATGGACGAGCCATTCGGCGCCCTCGACTATCAGACGCGGCTGGACATGCAGCGCCTCCTGCTGGAGCTTGCTGCGAACTACAGGCCGACCGTGCTGTTCATCACGCACGACATTGACGAGGCGGTTTTCATTTCCGACCACATCCACGTCATGAGCCGGCGGCCGGGGCGCATTCTCGAGACGCTTGAAGTGCCCCTGGCGCGTCCGCGCATCTACGAGGAGGCCTCCGCGGACGAGCGCTTCATCAAACTGAAACTGCACGCGCTTGGACTGTTGCGCGGTTCGCACGCAACGGCCAGCTAGTGGGATGATCGAGAAGTACGTCTCCCAAGCCCGCAGCAAAGTAGGTAACGCACTTCTCGATCATCACACTAGCTTATTGAGCTAGTGTCCTTCAGATCGCGAAATTCGTTCCGAGCGCGCCGCAGAACGAGACGAATTCCGCGATCAGGACACTAGGCGTCTTCTTCGAACCCCACGAAGGTGGTCGCCTCGTCGACCGATTTGCGTTCGGAAACAACCGCATTGGCCGGAAAGCTGAAATCGGGCCAGCCCAGGGCGATGCTCTTCATGATCACCTGATCGTCGGCAATTCCGGCATGTTCGCGCACGACCGGGGATT
>JBDHTJ010000101.1:0-19093 GCA_039808585.1 Hyphomicrobiaceae bacterium
TGTCGATGGGTTCGGCCAAGGCAGCAGACCTTGGCGGCGATTGCTGCGCTGACCTCGAAGAGCGGGTTGCTGATCTGGAAGCGACCACGGTGCGCAAAGGCAACCGCAAGGTGAGCCTGACGCTGCAGGGGCAGGTTAACAAGGAAATCATGTGGTACAAGGATGCCCATAGCTCGAAGACCTATGCTGGTCTCGACAACGGCATCAGCTCCAGCCGCTTCTGGCTGAGCGGCGAGGCGAAGATCACCTCCCACGTTAAGGCCGGTTTTGAGTTCATGATCGAGTGGGCCGGTGGCGCCCGTTCGGACGTCGGCTCCAACCAGCTCAACGTTTACGGCCAGACGAAAGCCGGCACCGCCAGCCTCACGACCGGCGTAATCTCCGCTCCGCAGCTTGGCGTGAACGGCCAGGGCTTCGTCTCGGGCTCGACCGACGGCTACCTCGCTGTCCGCACCGCCAACTGGTGGTTGGAAGACAAGGTTATGGGCCGTGTCACGGTTGGCCGTGTCAACGTCTCCGGTCCTGTCGGCATGATCGACATCTCGGGCGGCAACGTGGCCGTGGCATCCTGGTCGAACCTCTACCTGCAGGGCGGCGGCATGTACGTCGCCACCAAGGGCGGTGCCTTGACCACAACGCGATACGCTGACCTCTTGGCGTTCTGCTATGGCTGCAACCGTGACGAAGGTATTCGTTACGACAGCGTCAGCATCGGCGGCCTCCTCCTCCAGGCGTTCTGGGGCACTCAGGACCGGTTCTCGGCCTCGGCACGTTATGCAGGTGAGTTTGCAGGCTTGCAGTTCGGTGCTGGCATCGGCTGGCAGATGGACAACCAGCAGCCGCTCAACGTGATCGACGCAGCGCCATCAACCCGGAATACGCTTGAGTTGTGGTCTGGCTCGGTCGCTCTGAAGCACGTTTCCTCCGGCATCTTCGCCCAGGGAACTTGGGGTGAGACGAAATACAAGGTTGTCGCCGGCGTTGTAAACACGGGCTTCAAGCCGGATGGCAGGGAGTGGCAGGTTCAGGCCGGTATCGCCAAGAACTGGTTTGGTCCTGGCGTGACAGCATTGTACGGTGAGTTCGGCCGTGCATGGGGTTATGCAGACGGAACGTCGGGTGGTGGTATGAACGCTGTTGCAGCAGCTAATAACCCCAACTTCGGCTCTCTGGGCTTGATCAGCAACTCGTCTGTGAGCCACTACGGTGCAGGCATGACGCAGAACATCGACGCTGCCGCGATGACCCTGTACCTCAGCTGGCGCCACTACGACACGAAGCTTGACTCGGCTGGGGGAGCCGTCAATCCGATCGCCAACTCCGGCAGCATGTCGGGTTACGACCAGGTCATGGGTGGCGGTATCATCCGCTTCTGATCCTGATCTGACAGCCTGAAACAGAAGAGCCGCCCCCAACCGGGCGGCTCTTTTTTGCGTTCCGGCGCTAGAGCATGTCCGACTTAGCCGGAATCGGAATTGGCAGTTCGGACATGCTCTAAGTTTTTGATTGAGAGGCTGATTCACGCTTTCGTTAGACGCGAAAACGCGTCCATTTCAACCGATCAGGCTCTAGTTTTGTGCTCCCAGGAACAACGGCGCCTCCTGCATCCTCACGCTTGACGGGGCCTACCGCACGCAGCGGTTCGTGCCGTCCACGCCCGCGTGAGACCTGCAGCCTGCTCTTCTGCTAACGCTGCCCGTCCATCTTGGCGATCTCGCTGGCCTTGAGGCCACCTGCCCGCGCGTGCGGGCGACCGCCGCTTGCCATCGTCAGCGACAGCACCAGCTCGTCTGCGCGCGGCGCATCGGGGATCATGATGGTAATGGCATCGAAATGGCTGCGCACGTAGCAGGCGTCCTTGTGATGGATAGGCAGGTCGAGGTTCGCGCCGATCGCCCCCATCTTGCAGGCTGAAGGCACGATGGCGAGCGCACGCCCGAGAATTTCGCGCATCGCATAGCCACCGGGCACGTGCCACAATGCGGAATGCTCGATCTCGCCGGCGCTGCCGACGATGACGCCCTTGCCATAGGCGTCGATCTTGCCCGCGCCACCCAGCGCCTCGACGAGCCGCCTGGAGAGCTCGAGGCCCAGCGGTTTCAACGCCTCCATCATCGGCATGATGTCGTCTGCATACCGGCCCGCATAGGGGTTCTTCACCACGGCTGCGGCCCAGGCCTTTCGCACCGGGTGCTGCAGCGGCGGACCGCCATCGTGCAGGGTCTCCTCGACATAGACGGCGATCTTGCGGACTTCGACGTTCATGGGCTCGATCCTTCTCCGGTTCGTTGTGCTGTGATGGGCTCGGCGAGCAGGCTGGCCCCTCCCGCAAGGCGCGTTGCGCCCTGCAGCATGAGTGCGGCGCCCGCAATCAGCCGTGCCTGGCGGAACGCCTCCGCACGCGCCAGCCCTGCGTCGAGGGCTTCCGAGATCTCCTGCGCCGCAAGCTTGCCGACGTGGACCGTGACGAGCCTGTCGCCCAGATCGCTGTCGGGATCGAGCGCACGGGCGGGTTTTCGCGTCACCTGCGGCGAGGCAACATCCACGGCGTTTGCGATAAGCGTGGCGGCCACATCCGCACTGGCCGCATTGGACGCCAGCACCGTCACGCTGTCGGCGATCCCGAGCGAGAAGGAACGCCCCTGCGCCCCGGACGTGGCGATGCCGCCGATGCCCGCCTGGGCATCGAGCGTGAGACTTCCGTTGAGCGTGAGACTTCCGTTGAGCGCGGGACTGTCGCCGCGGGAATACTCTCCCGCGATGCCGACCGCGAGCGTCTCGCCCGGTGTCATGTGCACCGCAATGTCGCCGCCGTCATTGACGAAGGCCCTTGCGAGGGGCGCTGCTTGCCGCATAAGCGCCAGAAGTTCGTCCGCAACAGCACCAGCGACCGCGGCCATCGGCGTGACGAAGATCGGCGAAAATGGTCGGCAGGCTTCGCTCATGCGCCGCGCTACCGGGCCTTCGAGTGTGCGGCCCTCCGCGATAGGGGCCCGCAGCGCAGCAAGTTCGTCGCAAAGCTCGGGCAGGATCTGGGGAAAGCGCGCCCAGGCGGCGGCATAGGCTGCGCGCACGGCGTCCGGGTTGCCCCATGCCTTCAGGACGACGTCGATGGGTCCGTGCGACATGTGCAGCCGATCGCCCTCGAGAACCTGCAGGACCGGCGGCGCGAACATCGCTATCTCAGCTTTTCGAGCGCCAAGAGCAGCTGACTGGCTTCTTCCGGCGTCAACGGCTCGAGCGTACGCCGCGAAACTTCCGCCGCATCCGCCTTCATGTCCGCGACCGCGCGACGGCCCTCTGGCGTCAAGGCCAGAAGAACGAGGCGGGCATCTTCCGGCACAGGCGATTGCGAGATGAAGCCGCGCGCGATGAGGCGGCCGACGACACCCGATGTGGTGGCCGGGTCCATGGCGACGAGGCGGCCGAGCTGGTTCTGGGAAACGGAGCCGAGGTCGTCGAGCTTTGCCAGCACCGAGAATTGCGTCGGCGTCACGTTGTGGCGTGCCATCGTGGCATTGAAGATTTCCGTGGCGCGCTGGTGCACGCAGCGCAGGACGAAGCCGATCTGCTCCTCCAGCCGGTAATCCGCACCCGTCGCCGGCACGTCGCGCGGAGCCTGTTGCAGCACCAGATCCGGCGCAGGCTTTCCTCTGGCCATGGCTTTCGCCCTTCATTTGCCTCTGGCGGTATTGCTTTCGAACGGCCAGGGATTGGTCTTGAGCCACTCGTCGACGCGCGCACTCGGTGCCACGTCACGCAGGATGTCGCCGATCGACACGATATCAGAGGCGTGTCCGCCCATGGCAATATAGAGATCCCGCGGCATGGTGAACTCGATCGGCGCCACGATGGCAGGGGTGGGAACGTAGCCGAAGGCGTTTTTTGGCATGCGCGTGACGTCTGCCATCACGGTGATGCCGCCGCCGGGCCACACGTAGACCGGCGCGCCGCCCATCGTCACGCGCGTCTCGCCGCTGGCGACGGAGCGCGTCAGGTTCACGGGGTTCTCCGTTACACCGGCCCGCAGCGAGCCGCCCGCGCCCGCCATGAACACGACCGTGCACAGTGACGGCTCGCAGTTCTCGCCGATGCGATCAACGACAAGCCGCACTGGCTCCGGCATCTCCTGAGGTATGGGCTTCAGGTTTTCGTCCAGCACGCAGTAAAGCGCGTCCTCGCCGGTGGTGGATGTGAGCAGGAGCCGCAACCCGGGCCAGGCGACGCCTGGATCGATCTTCTGGATGACGCTCAGCGGATCGGTGATATCGGTGCCACCCCAGCCCAGCCCCGGATTGGCGACCTGGAAGTATCGCCCCGGCGTCGATTTGCGCCCGCGCACCCTTATGCCCGCCGGCCGCATATCGAGTACGCGGCCCGCCTGGTGCTCCGTGAGCACTCCGGTGATGTGATCGTCGAGCACGATCACCTCGTCCACGTTGCCCAGCCACTGCTTGGCGAAGATGCCGACGGTCGCCGATCCGCAGCCCACGCGCATGCGCTGCTCGGGCTTGCCGTCGACGATGGGGGCGTGATTGGCCTGCACCACGACGGAGTGGCCACCGTCGATTGTCATCTCCACCGCGTTGCCCGCGCACAGGTCGAGCAGCGTATCGCAGGTGACGTTGCCTTCCTTCTTGGAGCCGCCGGTGAGATGGCGAACGCCGCCGATCGACAGCATCTGCGAGCCGTATTCCGCCGTCGTCACATGGCCCACCTGCTCGCCCTTGACGCGGATGGCCGCAGCCTCGGGACCGAGATGCCGGTCGGTATCGATCTTCACCTTGACGCCGCAGTAGCTGAAGATCCCTTCCGTGACGACCGTCACGGTGTCGATGCCATTGTGCTCGGCCGAGACGATGAAGGGGGCCGGCTTGTAATCAGGGTAGGTGGTGCCTGCGCCGACGCCGGTGACGAAGGTGCGTTGCGCATCGAGCACGTTGCCGTCCCAAGTTTCGCCTGCGAACGCCACGAGCTTGCCGCCTGCCTCCGCCGTGCGGTCCATGAGCACGACAGGATCGGTGCGTACGAGTTGGCCATTCTCGTTGGCATAGCGCGCGCAAGCACCCGCACGGCCCGGCCTGATGCGGCAGAGCACCGGACAGGCATCGCAACGCACGATGCCATCGCCTTCCGCGGCGCCGAACTTTTCCGAGCGCGCGGCCCGCGAGAGCTGGTCGTTGCCGGTGCTCATGCCACGGCCTCCTTTTGTGCCTTGAGCGCTTCCCACAGCCGGTGCGGAAGTACGGGAACGCGCGTCACGCGTACGCCCGTCGCGTGCCGGATGGCGCCTAGGATGGCGGGTGCGGTTGCAATCAACGCCGGCTCGCCAACGCCCTTGGCGCCGTAGGGGCCCGTAAGCTCGGGGTCCTCGATGAGATGGATGTGGATCGGCGGGATGTCCCCCGCGGTCGGGATCAGATAGTCGTGCAGGTTCTCGGTGCGGCCCGGAATGAATTCCTCCATCAGCGCAAGTCCGAGCCCCTGCGCGATGCCGCCTTGGATCTGGCCTTCGACAAGCGTCGGGTTCACGGCCCTGCCGACATCGTGGGCCGCCGTGATGCCGACAACGCGCACGGTGCCGAGCACGGTATCGACTTCCACTTCCGCCATCTGCGCTGCGAAGCCGTAGGTGGCATAGGGAACGCCCTGCCCGTTCTCGTCGAGCGTCGTGGTCGGCGGATCCCAGGTGCCGTGGCCTTCGAGGACGACGCCGTTTTCGCCTTGCTCGAGGCTGCCGAGATCAATCGTCCTGGACGCCTCGCCTTCCTCGATCAGCAGCACGCCATCTTCGAGTGCGATGCGCGCGTTGGGCCCCGCGTTGGCAAGCGCCAGGATCTTTCCGCGCAGATCCTCGCCCGCCAGCCGTGCCGCGTTGCCGGAGACGAAGGTCTGCCGCGAGGCCGAGGTCTTGCCTGCATCCGCCGTAAGATCCGTATCGCCCACCACCATGCTGAATGCCGACGTCGGCAGGCCCAGCGCATCGGCTGCGATCTGCAGCAGAACGGTCGACGAGCCCTGGCCGATATCCACCGCCCCGTTGAAGAAGGTGAGGGTGCCGTCGCGACTGACCGCAATGCGCATGGTCGAGGGGTTCGAGAGCGAGGTGTTGCCGCAGCCGTACCACATGCAGGCAATGCCGACGCCGCGCTTCAATCGCGGGCTCGTGGCATTGAAGCCCTCGACCCTGGCCTCGGCCGCCTCCCACTCAGTCTTCAGGGCGTCGAGGCACTGCGGCAGGCCGGCAGAGTGAGTGAGCACCTGTCCCGAGGCCGTACGATCGCCGTGGTCGAGCGCGTTGACGCGCCGGATCTGCCAGCGGTCGAGACCGAGCTTCTCGGCAAGGTCGTCCATGAGCGTTTCGTTGGCGATTGCCGCCTGCGGTATGCCAAAGCCGCGAAAGGCGCCTGCGGGTGTGGTGTTGGTATAGACAGCACGTGTCCGCAGCCATGCGTTCGGCACCTTGTACGGGCCCATGCCATGCACTGGCACGCGGTTGGCAACGGTCGGCCCCCAAGAGGCATAGGCACCGGTGTTGAAATCGCCGATCATCTCGAACGCCGTAAGCCGCCCTTGCGCATCGGCGGAGGCCTTGGCCCAGATCTTTGCGGGATGCCGCTTGGTCGTAGACGCCATCGATTCCGTGCGCGAATAGACGATGCGTACCGGTCGTCGCGTCACCCACGCGGCGACTGCCAGCAGCGGCTGCACCGACACGTCGAGCTTGCCGCCGAAGCCGCCGCCGCATGCCGTGGGCCTGATCCGCACGCGTGACTGGGGGATGCCGAGGGCGCGGGCAGTATCCTCGAGGTCCATGTAGGGCGCCTGCGTACACGCCGTGACTTCGACGCGGTCGGGCTCCGCGCCCGCCCCGGTGGGGATGGCATAGCCCGCCTCCGGCTCGATATAGGCATGCTCCACGAATGCGGTTTCGAAGCGGCCCTCAGAGGTCGCAGCGGATGTGGCGTGGGCCGACAGCGCATCCCCGGTCTTGAGATTGCCGCGCGCCAGCACGTTGCCGGCTGCGAAGGCGTGAAGCTGCGGTGCCTCGGCTGCGAGGGCAGCTTCGACCGTATCGAGAGCGGGCAGTGGCTGCCACGTGATCGGCACGTCTGCATCGCACAGGGCCTCGATCGCCTCGCGGCTGCCGACGAGAGCTGCCACGGCCTCGCCGCGATAACGCACATGACCTTCGGCGAAGATGGGCTGATCCTTGAGATGAGGGAAGACGCCGAACGAGTTGGCGCCGGGCACGTCCTTCGCCGTCAGCACGGTAACAAGGCCGGGATTGCGCGATTTCAGGGCCTCGAAGTCACCGAAGCTGAAGGTTGCCCGTGCGTGGGGAGAACGGACCACGCGCATCCACAATGCGTCGGCCGGCGCCTCGTCCGCGCCGAAGCGATCGCTGCCCGCGACCTTGGCAAAGCCATCGACGCGGGCAATGCGTGCACCCACGGCGGCGCCGGCTTCGGCCACCTCTGCGACCGATGCCTTGCTGGCAGCGACTTCCGCGACCGCGTCGATGATCTTGATGTAGCCCGTGCAGCGGCACAGCACGCCGCCGATGGCATCCTCGATCTCGCTGCGCGTCGGCGTGCTCTCGCGCGCCAGAAGGTCGGTTGCCGCCATCAGCATGCCAGGCGTGCAGATGCCACACTGCGCCGCGCCGTGTGCGAGGAAGGCCTGGCGAAGCTTGTCCGTAACGCCCGACGGGCCTGCCCCTTCGACCGTATCGATCGCAGCGCCATCGGCTTGCAGCGATGGCACGAGACACGCGCAGACCTGCCGGCCGTCCATCAGCACCGTGCAGGCGCCGCAGTCTCCTGCCTCGCATCCCACCTTGGTGCCGGTGAGACCCAGCGTCTCGCGCAGCGTATCGGCGAGCGTGCTGAAGGGTTGCGCCTCGACGTGCTGCTCGTGGCCGTTGAGCACGAAGGATATGGTCCTCGGGGTGCGCACGCGCTCTTGCATCAGGCGGCCCTCCGGGTGCCATCGGCGGCGAGGCCGGTGAGAAGATCACATACGAGGCTCTTTGCGGCCTCGCGGCGATAGGCAGCCGAGCCGCGGATGTCGTCGATGGGGGCGAGGTCGGCAAGGTGCGCCTCCGACATGACGGCTGCAGCGTCCGCCAAGGACTTCCCGGCAAGCGCGCGCTCCAAGCCCTCCAGTCGCAGCGGCGTGGCCGAGCAGGCGCCGACCGAGAGCCGGATGTGATTCACGTTGCCATTCGCGTCGCAAGCGACCACGCCGGCCGCCATGGCGATGGAGATCACGAGATAGCGCCGCGCACCAAGCTTCAGGAACCCGCCTTGCGCGTCTTCCGGCATATGCGGCACGAGGATCGCCGTGATCAGTTCGTCCGGCTTGCACGCGGTCTTGCGGTAGCCGGTGATGAACGCCGCCATTGGCACCCGCCGCGTTCCGTTCAACGAGGCAAGCTCGATCTCGGCGTCGAGCGCCAGGAGGTTCGGAGCGCCGTCGCCGGCGGGCGATGCTGTTGCGATGTTGCCTGCGAGGGTGCCGCGGTTCTGGATCTGCACGCCGCCTACGTTGCGCGCGGCCTGCTTGAGGCCTGCGAACGCCTCCGGCAATGGCGCCTCCATGATCTCGGTCCATGTGGTGAGCGCGCCGAACCGCCAGTGCGTCGCAGTCTTCTCGATGCCGCGTAAGGCAGTGAGACGCGTAATGTCCAGCACGTCTGCGTGGCGCATGTCGCCCCATCCGGCCCTGGCGACCTTGGCCGGATAGACGTCGGTTCCGCCGGCGATCGGCACGACATCGCCTTTCGCGCGAACCTCGAGCGCTTCTTGCAGCGTTGCGGGACGATGGTAGGCCGTCACCTGTCTCTCCTCATGCTTTGCCTTGGCGCAATTGAGCCGTGGCTGCCGCATCGATTGCGCCCGACGCATCGAGCGCGACGCCGTAGAGCGTCGCCGCTGCCTCGGCGGTGTAGTACCCGCGCCGGACATCGCGTGCGACGAGGGCCGCATCGCGCGCAAAGGGGTTGCCATAGCCACCGCCGCCCGGCGTCATCACCTCGACGCGGTCACCCGGTAGCAAGGGAATGTCCTGGTCCTTGGAAAGATGCTCCGGCACCAGCACCTCGTTGCCGCGGTGGATGCGCACCTGATTGCGTCCGCCATCCCCGCCGCCTTGCACGCCCGGCGGCCCGAAGCGGCCGTGATCCATCACGAACGAGGCACGGGCTTCGCCGCGCAGAAGCTCAACCTCGTAGTGCACGCCGAAGCCGCCGCGATGCAGGCCCGCGCCACCAGAGCCTTCATGCATGCCGAAGCGGCGGAAGAGCACCGGATAATACTGCTCCATCACCTCTACTGGCGCCGTCTTTGAAATGCCGATGGTGGAGCAGCCGTTGGTGAGCCCGTCGTGGTCGATGTTGCCGCCGTAGCCGCCGCCGGAGATCTGGTACATCACGTAGCTGGTGCCCTTGGCGGGGTCGTTGCCGCCGAGTGCAAAATTGCCGGAAGAACCGGCAGGCGCCGCCGTGACCTTGTCGGGGATGGCCTTGACCAGCGCCAGGAACACGGCCTCCGCGATGCGCTGCGAGACCTCGGCTGCGCAACCCGAGACAGGACGCGGATAGCGCGCATCGAGGAACGTGCCCTCGGGGCGCTTGATGATGAGCGGCTCGAACACCCCGCAATTGAGGGGCGTATCCGGGAAGATGTGCCGCATGGCGAGATAGACGGACGAATAGGTCGTGGCGACGACGGAATTCATCGGCCCGCGGCAAGGCGGCGACGAGCCGGAAAAGTCGAACGTGAGCGTGTCGCCCGTCTTTGTCACGGCAAGCGCGATCTTCAAGGGCTCGTTCACCACGCCATCGGAATCGACGAACGCCTCCGAGCGATAGACACCGTCCGGGATGCTGCGAATGTGGGCGCGCATGAGTTTGGCCGCGCGCTGCTTGATTTCCCTGATGGCTTCCGAGACCGTGTTGCGGCCGTAGCGATCGAGCAGCTCGGTAAGGCGCTTCTCACCCACCTTCAGCGCAGCGGCCTGCGCCTTGATGTCTCCGATGCGCTGGTCGGCAACGCGGATATTGGAAGTGATGATCGCGTAGATCTCCTGATCCATCGCGCCCTGCTTGAAAAGTTTCACGGGCGGGATGCGCAGGCCTTCCTGCTCCACTTCCGTCGCCTTGGCGGAGAAGCCGCCCGGAACTGAGCCGCCGACGTCCGGCCAGTGCCCGGTATTCTGCAGCCAGCAGAACAACTCGCCCTTGTAGTAGAACGGCAGCGCGAAGCGCACGTCCATCAGGTGCGTGCCGCCAAGATAGGGATCGTTGACGATATAGATGTCACCGGGCTGAGGCGCGCCGGCCTTGCCCTCGCGGATGAGGCGGATGATCTCGGCCGTCGAGTATTGCATCGTGCCGACGAAAACAGGCAGCCCATATTCGCCCTGGCTGATGAGTGCGCCCGTCTCCTTGTCGTACATGCCGGACGAGCGGTCGTCGGCTTCCGCGATCACCGGCGAGAAGGCAGAGCGCGAGAACGCAATGTCCATCTCGTTGCAGACCTGAGCCAGGCTCGCCTGGATGACGGCCAGGGTAAGTGGATCGATGCGGCTCATGCGCCGGCCCTCCCGACGGTGACGCGCAGGTTGCCGACCGTATCGACGAGGGCGTTGGCACCCGGCTCTATGACGGTGGTGGCGTCGATTTGCTGGATCACCGCTGGCCCTGCAATGCGTGCCCCGAGCGGCAGCCTGGCGCGATCGAGCACCTGCGCCCCATGCCATGTGCCCCCGGCGTAGAGCCTGCGTTCGCCGATCACGGCATCCTTCACCGATGCCCTGCGCTGGTTTGCATCGAGCAGCGCCGAGATCGGGAACGTGCGCCGCTTGCCAACGACGCTCGTCACGAGGTTGACCAGCACCGCCTTGATCTCCGGCAGGTGCACCTGAAAGCGGTTGAAGTAGGCGCTCTCGAAGATCTTCTGGATCTCCTCGCGCGTGATGTCGGCCCGCGGCAGGCTCACGCGGATGAGATGCGTCTGGCCGCGGAACTGCATGTCGGCCCCATGCAGCACCATGGTCTCGACGATCTCACTCTGCTCCTCGGCGTTGATCGTGACGCCGCGCTGGCGCTGCTCGGCAAGGATGCGGTGCACGTCGGCCATGTCGGCCAGGTCGAGCGGCACGTTGAGCGTGTTGACGAAATCCTGCCGCAGGTCCGCAACAAGGCATCCAAGCGCATTGGTAAGGCCCGGCCGCGCCGGTACCAATACCTCGGGAATGCCGAGTTCCCGCGCCAGCGCCACCGCGTGCAAGGGGCCCGCCCCGCCGAAGGCGAACAACGCGAAGTCGCGTGGATCATAGCCGCGCGACAGCGATACCATTCGGATGGCGCCGGACATGTGCGCATTGGCAAGCTGCAGGACGGCAGCGGCGGCCTCGTCCACGCTGATACCGAGGGGCTTGGCGAGCTTCGTCTCGAAAATCGCCCGCACCTCGTCGACGGTCACGGGATTGGTCACGGCAAGCAGACGCTGCGGATCAAGGCGCCCCAGCACCAGGTTGGCGTCCGTGATCGTGGGTTCGGCGCCGCCTCGCCCGTAGCAGATGGGCCCGGGCTCGGAACCTGCCGACTCCGGCCCTACCTGCAACACGCCCGCTGCGTTGATGGACGCGATCGAGCCGCCGCCGGCGCCGACCGTGCGCACGTCCACCATCGGCACGTGGATCGGCAGGCCGTAGTCGATGGTGAGTTCGGCCGACACCTCCGGCACGCCACCGTGAATGAGCGCCACGTCCGTCGATGTGCCGCCCATGTCGTAGGTGACGGCGTTCTTCATGTTCGATTGGCGCAGCGTTTCGGCTGCGGCCATCACGCCCGAGGCTGGCCCCGACATGATGGTCTTGGCTGCATCGCGCGCCACGACGCGGGCAGACACGGTGCCGCCGTTGCCGTTCATGACGAGGAGATCGCGGCCAAAGCCCTTCTTCTCGAGTTCGCTCTGCAGCAGACGCACATAGCGATCGAGGATCGGCTGCACGGCCGCATTCACCGACGCCGTGGTGCCACGCTCGTACTCGCGGAATTCCGATAGCAGTGCGTGGCCCATGGTGACGTAGGCATTGGGCCACATCTCGGACGCGATGCGACCGGCCGCAAGCTCGTGGGCGGGGTTCGCATAGGAATGCAGGAAGTGGATGACGAGCGCCTCGCAGCCGGCATCGATCAGCGTCTGGATGCCAGCGCGCAGGCCGGCCTCGTCGAGCGGGATGACGACTTCGCCTTGCGCATTCATACGCTCCGACACTTCCAGGCGCAGTTCGCGCGGCACGAGCGGCTGGAACGTGCCCGTCATGCCGTAGGGTTTCGGGCGCGTGCGTCGGCCGACTTCCAGCGTGTCGCGGAAGCCGCGCGTGGTGACGAGACCCACTTTCGCGAGCTTTCGCTCCAGCACCGCGTTGGTGGTCGCCGTGGTGCCGTGGATGATGAGATCCAGGTCCGAGGCTGATTGGCCGGTCGCCTCTATGGCCTTGAGTACCCCTGCCGCCTGGTTCGACGCAGTCGTCGGGATCTTTGCCAGCTCAACCTTCGCGCCGTCGGGTCCCGTCTCGTAGAGGAGAAGGTCGGTAAATGTCCCTCCGACGTCGATTCCAGCGACGCGCCGCATGCCCTTAAGCCCTTTCGGCCGGGAAAAAGCACCCACCTCGCTGCCGGCCGCTTGTTAGCATACTAACAACCCAGTGCCTGTCCAGTGCGAAACGGCCCATCCAGCGGCATTCGCATGCACTTGCAAGCTGGCCGTGGCAGGCTATATGCGCTTCAGCCAGCAGCACAATAGGGGCAACGACAATGACGGCAGACGCGCAAGCAGCTGACGCAAAAGCACAATCTGGAACTTCCACGCCGGGCGGGGGCGAGGCCCACGCATTCCAGGCCGAGGTGGCCGAGCTTCTGCGCCTGATGGTGCACTCGGTTTATTCGGAGACCGACATCTTCCTGCGTGAGCTGGTATCGAACGCCTCCGACGCCTGCGACAAGCTGCGCTATGAAACGATTGCCCATCCCGACCTGATGGCCAAAGGCGGCGACCTGCGCATCCGCATCCTCCCCAATGCCGCGGCAAAGACCTTGACGATCGCCGACACGGGCATCGGCATGGACCGCCAGGAGCTGATCGAGAACCTCGGCACCATCGCCCGCTCGGGCACCCGCGCTTTCATGTCCAGACTGCAGGAGGCCAAGGACGGGACGGGACTGATCGGCCAGTTCGGCGTGGGCTTCTATTCGGCCTTCATGGTGGCAGATCGCATCGAGGTGGTTTCACGCAGGGCAGGCAGCGACGAGGCCTGGGTGTGGCGGTCGTCCGGTGGCGCCGGCTTCGAGGTTTCGCGCGCCAGTGACGAGCAGGCCGCCCGCGTGGCGCGCGGTAGTGAAGTGGTGCTGCACCTGAAGGACGAGGCCAAAGACTACCTTGAGCCGCACGCGATCGAGCGCATCGTGCGCACCTACTCCGACCATATCCTCTTCCCCATCGAGCTCGTCGAGGAGGGCAAGGAGCCGCGGCAGGTGAACTCGGCCAGCGCCATCTGGCAGCGGCCGAAGTCGGAACTCAAGCCCGAGGACTACAAGCACGCCTATTCCTCCATCGCGATGGCCTTCGACGAGCCGGCAGTCACGGTTCATTACAAGGCAGAGGGACGGCAGGAGTACGCGGTGCTGCTGTTCGTGCCGAGCCAGCGGCCCTACGATCTCTTCGATCCGGCCCGCAAGGGCCGCGTGAAGCTTTATGTGCGCCGCGTCTACATCACGGACGATGCCGATCTTCTGCCGTCCTATCTGCGGTTCGCGCGCGGCGTCATCGACAGCGAGGACCTGCCGCTCAACATCTCGCGCGAGATGCTGCAGAACAACCCGCAGGTGGCGCAGATCCGCAAGGCCGTGACGGGACGTCTTCTGACCGAGATCGAGAGCCTCGCCGAGAAGGAGCCCGAGACCTTCAAGAAGGTGTGGGCCGAGTTCGGCAGCGTCATAAAGGAGGGCATCTATGAGGATTTCGAGCGCCGCGACCAGATCCTGAAGCTGTCGCGCTTTGCGACGACGAAGGGCGATGCGCGTTCATTGAAGGATTACGTTGCGGACCTGCGCGAGAACCAGACCGAGATCTACTATCTGGTCGGTGAAACGCCTGAGCGGCTGAAATCGAGCCCCAAGCTCGAAGCCGCCAAGGCGCGCGGCATCGAGGTGCTGCTTCTCACCGACCCTGTCGACGCGTTCTGGACGTCGATGCAGCTGGGCTTCGAGGGCAAGCCTCTCAAATCGCTGAGCCAGGGCGACATCGATTTCAACCTGGTGCCGCTGCTGGACGAGAAGAAGGAACCGGAAAGCGAGGCCGCGAAGGTCGACGAGAAGCAGCTGATCGAGGCCTTGAAGGCAGCCCTCGGCGAACGTGTCAGCGACGTGCGTGCGTCTCAGCGGCTCACCGACAGCGCGGCCTGCCTCGTGGCGCAAGGTGCAGGGCCCGATCGTGAGCTCGACCGGCTGCTGTCGCTGCAGAACCGCAGCGTGGGCCTCAAGCCGATCCTGGAGGTCAACGCGAAGCATGCGATCGCGCGTGCAGCGGCCTCTGCCAAGAGTGCTGGCCGCGAGGAGGATCTGAAGGATCTCGCGGAGCTGCTGCTGGATCAGGCCTACGTGCTCGATGGCGAGATCCCGGCAGATCCGGCCGCCTTTGTCACCCGCCTCAATCGCTTGGTTGCGCGAGGTCTGGCAGGCTGAGGCCTGCTGGCAGACGCGGGTGGGGATGGACGCGTTCGCGCGTCCACGGAAAGCGCCTCTCCGACTAAAGCCCGAACAGCGACGAGAAGAAGTTGTCTTCGCCCTTCTTCTTCTTGTCCTCCTCGCCTTTCACCCGCTCGGCCGAGGACAGATCCAGCTGCACCGGCGCCAGGTGATCGCGCCCCTTGCGGATCTCCTTCCACTTGCCTTCGAGCGCGAGTGCGATGCGCTTCTCGTGCCCATAGACATCGCGGAAGGTCATCAGCTTGCCCTCCTCGTTCACCATCGCGGTGAAGTAGGTGAGGTGCACCATCACGCGCTTTTCCATGTCGATGGTGTGGTTGAGCGGCGTGCTGTCGAACACCTCACGCGTTTTTGCAGCGTCCCAGCCCTTGTCGGCCTTCAGGATCAGCTCGGCGAGTTCCATGGGGTTGCGCACGCGGATGCAGCCGTGGCTATAGGTGCGCTGCGCCACGTTGAACATGTATTTGTCGCGCGGCAGCGTGTCGTGCATGAACACGGTGTGCTGGTTGGGGAATGAGAACTTGAACTTGCCCATCACGCTCTTGGGGCCGTTGGGCTGAATCACCTCGAGTTCGCGGATGTCGGTCTTGGTCCAGTCGATCTTGCGCCAGTCGAGCGGCTTGCCGTCTTTCGTGGTGACTTCCAGGGCCCATTCACGCATGAGGCGGCCGCCCTTCAGCAGGCTGGGCCACAGCTCGTTCACCTTGATGCTGTCAGGCACGATCCAGGTGGGCTTGAAGGTGAGGCGTCGCAGTGGCCGGCTGAAGATGGGCGTCTGCTTGCCGAGTTCGCCGGCGACGATCCGCTCAAAACGCACCACCTCACCGTCGACGACGAAGCGCTGCATGAACTCGGGCATGTTGTTCCAGATGTAGACCTGGCCCATGTCCACGGGCATCCAGCGCCACTGCTCCATATTGGCGAGGATCTTGCGTGCTTCGAGATCCTGCGATGAGCCAGGCTTGTGGCCGCGAGCCGCGAGATACTTCTGGCGCAGCTTCTCGAACTGCGCATGTTGCGGGTGCAGCCCGCGCAGATAGGCACCGGTATCCTGTGCCGCGGCGAGGCCTTCGAGGATGGCGGCGGGTTTCAGGAGTTGCGGACGCCGGTCGAGGTAGCTCGACAGCTGCTCTGCCGGATTGATGATGCGGCCGCCACGGGCAAAGCGCCCGTACTTGAGTAGCGTCTGGGCCATCTCGGCTTCCGCCGCGGCGACCGCTTCAGGGGTGAGCTTTCCGTCCTTCAACGCCGCGACGGACGGCATTGCGAAATCGCGCTTCGACAGGCCCCAGTCATCCGCCGCTTCCATCTCGGCGATGGCTTGCAAGGCCGGCCGCGTCAGGCCTTCGGGGGTTGTCCACATAGGCGCGAAGCGGCGGGCTTCGTAGAAGGCCACGAGGGCTGCCTGCTCGTTCTTCTCTTCGTCCGTTGCCCCAGCCAGGGCACCAAGCCTATCCCTGAGCAACTGCGCCTCAGGGCTAAGCGGCGCCTGGGCGGCGGGTTCGGCAGCTTTTTCCGTGGCTGGTTTGTTTTCGACGGCGGAGGGTATCGTGGCGGTCGTTGGGGGCGTAACTCCGGGGGGCGCCGTATCGGGCTTGGCCTCCTGCGCCAGGGCCGACGGCATCAAAGCTGCAAGCGCGCTTGCGAGTATCACTCCCCTCAGTCCGCTTGCCATCTCAGGGCTCCCCTTCCAATTCCGTCTGCAATTGTGCCTAATTCGGCCTGCGCCTCAAGCCGATCGCGGCGATTGGCTTTGCAAAGTGGCATTAGAGCAGCAAAATCAATGCCCGAGACGAGTGCCGCCGCGCAAGCGGTTAGCCCGGGTGACGTGCTAACCTCGTCAGCGAATCGCGCCCGCACTGCCAGGGCCATAGCAAGGGAGCCGGGCTCGCATGGCCGCGCCGAAAGTCAAATCCTCGACCAGGGCCAAGCCGAAGGTCATCGAGAAGGCAACGTCGAAGTCGCGGTCCAAGCCCAAGGTTTGGCCCAAGGTTCGGCCCAAGGTTCGGGCCAAGGTCGGGCCGCGTCCGTTCTGGGAGACGAAGCGGCTCGAGCAGATGAGCCGGGCTGAATGGGAATCCCTCTGCGATGGATGCGGCCAGTGCTGCATGCTCAAGGTGGAGGAAGAGGATACCGGCAAGATCTACGTCACGCGTCTCGCCTGCAAGCTGCTCGACATCTCTTCCTGCCGCTGCAAGGACTATCCCAAGCGCCATGACAGTGTGCCCGATTGCGTGGTCCTGCAGCCGGAGACGGTCGGCACCTATCCGTGGTTGCCGGAAACTTGCGCCTACCGTGTGCTCGGCGAGGGCCGCAAGCTCGCATGGTGGCACCCACTCATTTCAGGCGACCCCAATACGGTGCACGAGGCCGGCGTGTCCGTGCGCACTTGGGCGCGCAGCGAGAAGGGCGTGAAGGAAAGCGCCATCATGCGCTACATCATCGACGAGGTGTGAAGCCGCGAGCAGGTACCAAGCGATAGGTGCGCTGGACTAGCCAAATAGCAGCCGCATCACCTCGCTCAGAATGACTGCGATGCAACTGATGGCGCCAGCCCAGGGCACCCAGCCCGGCGCCGTGAAGCCCCCATGCTTGCTGCCCGGCTCTCGCGCCTTGATGCGTACGAGCGACAGGTTCACCATCGCGAACACCACCAGCGTGATGTGAGCCGTGATGTCGGCGAGCCGTTGCAGGGGAAAAGCCAAGGCGAGCACCAGGACGAGCACGGTCGTCAGCGCCGTAGCGATCAGCGGCGTGCGCGTGCGCGCGTCGACCACAGCCAGCCGCTGAGGCAGTCCGCCCTGCACGCCGAGCCCGTAGAGCACGCGCGAGGCCATGATCACCTGCACGATGATGCCGTTGAGCGTTGCGATGATGGCGATGGCACTCATGGCATGTGGGGAAATGCCCGTCAGCCGCTCGAACACCAGGGATAGCGGGGCTTTCGAAGCGGAAAGCTCCTGATGCATCACGGTCGTGAGCGAGACCCACAGCACCGCGAGATAGAGCAGCGTGGACAGGACGAGCGTAAGAAAGATCGCGCGCGGAAGCGTGCGCTTGGGCTCGCGCACCTCTTCTGCGATGTTTGCAAGCCCCTCGAAGCCGATGAATGCGAAGACCGCAAGCGGCACCGCCGACACGATCCCGACAAGGGCGCCCCAGGAGCCCGGCGCCATCTCAGGCAGCCTCTCGACAAGCTCAGGCCCCGGGCCGGCATCCGACACCAGCCCCGACCCGATCAGCAGAAGCAGGCCGCCGATCTCGATCACCGTCATCAGCCCCGCCAGCGTCACGGCCTGGGCGATGCCCGCCGCTGCAATGGCCCCCATCGTGACGACGACAGCCGTGATCAGAACGGGCTCGGGCAGGCGTATGAAGGTCGCGATGTAGCCCGTGCTGCCGACACTGATGGCTGCCGCCGATACGATGGCGACTGCGATCACCAGAACGCCGATCGCAGTTGCGAGCAGGGGGGACCCGAAGCCGCGACGAACGTATTCTGCCTCACCCGCAGCCACCGGCAGCCGGCCGGCAAGCTCCGCGAACGAGGCAGCAGTGCACGACATCAGCGCGGCTGCGAACAGGAAGGCGAGTGGCGCCTGCATTCCAGCCCGCGCAGACGCCACGCCCACCATCACGTAGATGCCGGCACCGATGGTGACGCCAAGGCCATAGAGTGTCGCCTGCCAAAGCGACAGGGACCGCTTCAGGCCCAGGTGAGGCTTGTTCTTTTCGTTCATGGCTCCCCGGCCTGTTGCAACCGCCCGCAAAACGCCGCAAGCGTCATCTGCAGCATCGTATGTGTACGCTAGATATGGCATTGTCCTGGCGCAACGCGCCGATGGCGGCTGCGCAACCCTATGATCGGTGGGATCTTTTGATCGCGATCAAAGGCGATGTGGCAGCCTCCACCTCAACTCGAAGCGCGACCAAGGGTAGTGAAGGCAGCCGTCCATGGCGGACATCGTTTTCGAAGCGCACGGGCTCACCAAGAGCTATCGCAATGGCGAGATCGTCGTGCATGCCCTCGCTGGCGTGGATCTCGAGCTGTATGCGGGCGAGCTGGTCGTGCTGCTGGGGCCTTCGGGCTCCGGCAAGTCGACGCTGCTCAACATCCTCGGCGGCCTCGACCACGCAACGAGCGGCGTCGTGCGCTTCAGGGGCGAGGACCTTACCGCCCTCGACGATGCCGGCCTCACCGCCTATCGGCGCGACCATGTCGGCTTCGTGTTCCAGTTCTACAATCTCATTCCTTCGCTCACGGCGCGCGAAAACGTCGGCCTCGTCACCGAGATCGCGCGCAACCCCATGAAG
>JBDHTJ010000102.1:0-18989 GCA_039808585.1 Hyphomicrobiaceae bacterium
GCTGATGAGCACCGTGAGAACACCCGTCCAGAGTAAGTTCGCGTGCGGCAGCAGCAACGCGAAGGGCAGCGCACCCAAGATCGAGATCCAGATGACGCGGTCGCGACCGATGCGATCTCCCAGCATGCCGCCAACGATGACGCCGAAGGCGCCGACCACGAGGTAGAGGAACAGCATCACCTGCGAAACCTGCACGCTCACCCCGAAGCGCTCGATAAGGTAGAAGGTGTAGAAGGATGTGAGCGTCGCGGTGTAGGCATTCTTCGACAGCAGGAGCAGGATCAGCACCGTCATCGCGAACAGCACGGTGTTGCGTGGCAGATGCCCGCGTTCGCGCTCCGGTGCCTTTCCGGCAGACGCTGCGGCTTGTGCGCGCCGCATCTGTGCATAGCGCGTGCCCGTCCACGCCATCAGAACCATGGCCACGAGCGCCACGATGGAGACCCAGGCCACGCTCGTCTGCCCGCGCGGAACCACCACAGCGGCCGCGAGCAGCGGGCCCATGGCATAGCCCGCGTGGCCCCCGATCTGGAAGATCCCCTGAGCCAATCCCTGCTGCCCGGCCGATGCGTGTCGGGCCATACGCGTCGCTTCGGGGTGGAACACCGCCGAGCCCAAGCCCACCATCGCCGCAGCCATGAGCACCATCGGATAGCTGGTGGCAAAGGCGAGGCCCAAGAGGCCCGACAGTGTCGCGCCCATGCCGGCCACCATGGCGTAGGCCCAGGGACGCCGGTCCGTGATCATGCCGACCAGTGGCTGCAGCAGTGACGATGTCACCTGAAAAGCCAGCGTGATGAGCCCCACCTGGGCGAAGTCCAGCGCGTAGGCCGCCTTGAGCAGCGGATACATGGCCGGGATCATCGACTGGATGAGGTCGTTGAGGAGATGCGCGCCGCTGAGCGCTGCGAGGATCGGCAGGAGCGGACGCTTGGTGGCGATCGGCTGGCTAAGTGTGGTCATGCGCGCGACCATGGCGAGGGGTCGTCGTGGCGTCAATTGCCGAGCAGGCCCAGGTGCTGTTCCCCGGATGCAACCCAGGGCCCGCACGTGCGCCTTGACACACCCCGTTCAATTAACGCTCCTGTGCGCGGCATTGACCGCTCGCGGACGGAGACAACACATGCTGAAGTTCTATTTCAACGGATCGCCGAACCCCACCAAGGTCGCGCTGTTCCTTGAGGAGGCGGGGCTGGCTTTCGAGCCGATCGCGGTGGACACGCGCAAGGGGGCACAGTTCCAGCCCGATTTCATGAAGCTGAACCCGAATGCAAAGGTGCCCGTCATCATCGACGACGGCAAGGTGGTGTTCGATAGCAACGCCATCCTGCTCTACCTCGCTGAAAAGACGGGAAAGTTCCTGCCGCCCGCATCGGAGCGGGGCAGCCTTCTGTCGTGGCTCATGTTCGTGGCCACGGGCATCGGCCCCTATTCGGGGCAGGCCGTGCACTTCCGCCATTTCGCACCCGAGAAGGTGCCTTACGCAGACAAGCGCTACCAATACGAGGCGATGCGCCACTTCAAGATCGTCGATGAGCGACTCGCCAAGCAGACATACATGGTAGGCGACAGCTACTCGATCGTGGACATGGCGCTCTGGGGCTGGGCCCGCATGGTGCCCTTCATCATGGGCGATGACGCCTGGGCGAAGCTTCCCAACGTGAAGCGCCTGCATGACGAGATCGATGCGCGCCCCGCTGCGCAGCGTGCAAAGACGCTGAAGGACCGCTTCCCGTTCAAGACGGAGATGGACGACGAGGCCCGCCGCCACATGTTCAAGCACGTCTGAGACGGGGGCAGTCAGTCGCGGCCGGGCTCGTAGCTGAACACTGTGGCGGGCGAGATCGGATGTGAGACGACGAACAGGGCGTAAGTGCCGAGCACGACACCACGATAGGTGCGGGCCACTTCGCCCGCGGGCCGGACCGAGCGGAAGCGGCTGCGCAGCATCGCCTCGGTCGGCCGGTCGTCGATCTCGACGACGAGGCCCGGCTTTGCCGCAAGGGCCGGGTCGACCTGCGGCAGATGCACATAGCGCAGCCGGTCGTTCACCTGCATCACCGGGGCGCCCTGTCGGAAGGCGAACGCGAGTTGGCCCGTGGTGGCATAGTTGCCCGTGCCGATCCAGGCTGCGCCGTTCTGTTGTCGCAAGCGCTCCACTTCGGCTGCCAACTGCGGCCAGCCACGCATCTGCGAAGTCGGATCCCGCGGGCCCTCCAGCACAAGGAAGGGACGCAGGGCGTGGAGATAGACGAGCCCGGTCATGACGGCACCCGTCGCCACCGCCGCAACGAACCAGCGCTTCTTGTGCGCGGAGGCCGACAACGTCAGCTGGTAGCCCGCCGCAAGTGCGAGAGCCGGATAGAGCGGCGCCAGCCAGTTCGCCTGCACGCGCGCGTGCAGGGCATGCACGAGGAAATAGAGAACGAGCGGCGCCAGGCCTGAGAGGACGAGAAGCGCACGTTCGTCGCGGCTGCGCGAGGCCTCCTGCATGAGACGCGCGAGGCCGATGAGGCCAAGGATGGCGATGATGGGGCTCGCGAGCCCGATGTAGCCGCCCAGCATCTCGAGCAGGAAATTGAGCGTCCAGTCGGCGCCGCGTGCTGCGCGCCCCAGTTGCTTGTCGAACGACGCCCAGTGGTAGCGGGCATTCCAGATCACCACGGGCAGAGTACAGATGGCGGCGATCACCCCGCCCGCCCACAGCTGCCAGGATTTCAGCCAGGCGCGGTTGCGGGGCACGACCAGCACCCACAGCAGGATACCCGCGCCCACGAAGAGATTGGTGTATTTCGACAGTAAGCCGAGACCCGCGAAGAACCCTACGGCCAGCCACCAGTTGGCATTACGCGACACGTGCATCTCGGCCAAGCCCCAGGCGCACAGGCCCCAGAACAGAACCGAGGGCGCATCGGGCGTGGTGATGATGCCACCGACCGCGAGCAGCGGCATGACCAGCGCGAAGGCGACTGCGGCTATTGCCGTCTGCCGGTCGAACAGCAAGATGGCCGTGCGCCACAGCAGGAAGGGGCCGGCGAGCGAGATCAGCAGCGACGGCAGGCGCAGACCGAGCACCGTATCCCCCGCAAGGAACCGGCCCGCGCTCATCAGCCACGCGACCATGGGCGGATGATCGAGGAAGGACAGTGCGGGCGCCAGGGTCCAGAGCCGGTAGTAGGCCTCGTCGTCCGTGAGGCCGGTCGTCACTGCGATCGCGGTGCGCAGCAGCGTCACGCCGATGATGGCCCCCAGAAGAAGCCGCGGCATCGACCCGCGCGATATGCGAGACAGCGGCGCCGCTGTCATGTATCGCGCCAGGTGAGCACCGAGGAGGCGGCGTAATTGAACACGACGCCCATGATGGCGCCGGCGGTCCCGGCAAGCCACCACAACGGCTGGGCACCATAGACCCAGTTGGCGACGCCGACGTTGGCTACGGTGCCGACGCTGCACACGAGATAGAACGTCACGAGGCCCACCACCATCGCCGCGCCCTTGAGCCGCTTGTCGCGATAGGTGAGCTGGTTGTTGAGGAAGAAATTCCAGGTCATCGCCGTGAAAGCTGCGAACGCCTGCGCCGAGTTGAAGGGCATCGAGAAGGCGAGCGCCTGGTGCAATGCGAGGAGATGCACGGCAAGGCCCGTCGCGCCCACGATCGCAAACAGAACGAAGCGGATGGAAATGCGGTCACCCGACAACTTGGCGAGCAGCAGTCCCAGGTATTCCAGCACCACCATGTTGTCGAGCTTCGACTCGCCATGCTGCCGCGCCCCGAACACGAAGGGCAGTTCCGCCACCTTCAGGCTGCCGCCGCTGGAGGCCAGGATATCGAGCAGGATCTTGAAGCCGCGGGTAGACAGCTTGGGCGCCACCGTCTCGAAAGCGGCGCGGTCGATCATGAAGAAGCCGCTCATGGGATCGGACAGGTTCACCCCGAACAGCCTTTGCGCCAGCGCCGTAGCGAAGGCGCTGCCCCGCTGACGGGTGCGCGAAAAGCCCTGCTCCGCGCTGCCGCCCTCGACGAACCGTGACCCAATGACGAGGTCGCTGCCCGCCTTGATTCGCTCCAGCATGCGCGGCAGCAGCTTCTCGTCGTGTTGCAGGTCCCCATCCATGATGGCTACGGCCCGCGCCGACGAAGAGAGCATACCCTCGATGCAGGCCCCCGCGAGCCCGCGGCGACCGATACGGCGAATGCAGCGCACCCTGGGATTGCCGCGGGCAATTTGGCGCACGGCGGCGGCGGTGCCATCGGGGCTATCGTCGTCGACGAATATGACCTCCCAATCGATGCCCTTCAGAACCTGCGAGAGACGATCGACGAGGATGGGAACGTTGCGCACCTCGTTGAAGGTCGGGATGATGACCGAGAGCACAGGCGATAGGCCCGATAGCGCGCGCTCATTGCCAGCGCTGGTCAGCTCGTTCAGCATGTCCACGTCCGCGCTTTCCCCTTCGCGAGCGCCTGGGCCATGGGCGACCCTGCGCCGGAATTCGGCTTATGTGACAAATCCATCGGCAATTCAAGAATAGCGGCGGAGGGGAATGCGCTCGGTGGTTGATCACGTGCGGTCTGTGGCAAGGGCGCCCGATGCGGAGGCCGCCATCCGCAATACCGTGCTAATCCTCATTGCTGGCACAAGCCTTCTCAGGCTTGTCTTCGCAGCGAGACTCGGTCTCGGCATCGACGAGGCCTATACGGTCGCGACCAGCCGCACACTGCAGCTCAGCACCTTCGATCACCCGCCGCTCGCCTGGTGGCTCACATGGGCCATGCGCGCCCTCACGGGCAGCGAAGCGGCGCTGGTGGTGCGGCTGCCGTTCGTCGCCGCCTTCGCGCTGACGACCTGGTTCACGTTCAGGCTTACGTGCGTGCTCTACGGCCTGCGCGCCGGCTTGTGGGCGGCGGTGGCCGTCAACATCCCGCCCGTCATCGGCTGGACCAGTGGCACCTGGGTGCTGCCGGACGGGCCCCTCTATGCCGCGCTGACGGGCGGCACGCTGGCGGTGGCACGGGTGCTGTTCACCCCGCGGGCAAGTCCGCAGTTATGGCTCCTGGCAGGCCTGGCGGCGGGCCTCACCATGCTGTCCAAGCTGCATGGCGCTTTCCTCCTGGCGGGCGTGTTCCTGTTTCTTCTCTCCTCGCCACGGCATCGTCATTGGCTCTTGTCGCCTTGGCCTTATCTCGGCGCGATCGTGGCTCTCGTCGTGTTCTCGCCCGTGTTGATCTGGAATGCCGAACACCACTGGATCTCCTTCACCTTCCAGGCAGCGCGCGGCCAGGTGCGCCAGCTCAACATTTCGGGTTTTCTCGCTGTGCTTGGCGGACAGATGGCCTATCTGCTGCCGCTTGTCTGGTTCACGCTCGTCGTGCTGTGGGCGCGCGCGTTGAAGCAGGGGACAAGCCATCCGCGCGACTGGCTTCTCGTGTGCATTGCCAGCGGTCCGATCGTACTCTTCACCATCTCCGGATTGTGGGCCGGCCGCATCCTTCCCCACTGGGCCGTGCCGGGCTACCTGATGCTGTTTCCCCTCGTGGGCCGCGCGCTATCGCGGGCTCTCGCGCTGGCGCACACCTGGGCACGCTGGTGGCTGGGTTTGTGCGTCGGCACAACAGCTGTCGTCATTGTCGGAGTGTTGGCACTCACCGCGATGCCGTGGCCTCGTCTCGTCGTCGCAGGCAAGGCGGTGCCGGATCCTCTGGCCGAAACCCTCGACTGGCACGATGTGCCGCGAGAGCTTGCGCGCCGCGGCCTGCTTTCGCGCCCCGACACGATCGTTGTCGCGCCGCGATGGCACGAGGCCGGCAAGCTCGCCGTGGCCCTCGGGCCGCAACGTCAGGTGCTGTGCCTGAGCCAGGACCCGCGCGGCTTCGGCATCGGCATGAACCCCGCGCGTCATATGGGAGCGGACGCCCTGATCATCGGCGCAGGGCTGCGGCGCGAAGACGTCGAAAGCCTCTATGGCACCTATTTCGAGCAGGTCTCGGAACTGGCCCCGATCACCCTCACGCGTGCCGGCCGCGCCAGCGCGACCGCCAACGTCTTCTTGGGCACGAAACTGCGGCGCAGCGGCCGCTCCCCCGACCTGCTCGATCCGGTTGATACGTGGGGTGGCAGGCTACCCTGAGCGCGCATCCGCCTCACGGCGCACCAGTGCGCTGAGGCGGCGGCGTAACCCCGGCGCAATGGGCGGCCCGAACATGAGACGGCGCACCAGCAGCACGGTGAGCGCCATGAACACGCCTGCATAGATGACATCCGACAGGAAATGGCCGCCCTGTGCCATGCGCACCGCGCCTGCCGCCAGCCCCATGATCGTCCCCACCGTCACCAGGGCGACAGCGTTCTGCGGCACCAACACGGCAGCCGCATAGAATGGCAGGTAGGTGGAAGATGCCTCGCCGCTTACGAAAGAGCAGTTCCGCGGACATTGTTTGGAGAACAGGATGGGGGGCGTGAAGACCTTGCTGCCGCCGAACTCCGCAACCTGCTTGGGCCGCGCGCGGCCCCACTGGTCCTTGAGCATGAGGTTTGCGACAAGGCCTGGCCCGACGCCAAGACAGATCGCCAGAAACAGCCAATGCGGCATCGAAAAGCCGAGCCACGCCGTGCCCTTCCGCGTCATCACCAGACCGGCAATCGCGAGTGCGACACAGGCCCAGAAGAAGACGATGAACACGCCGCGGAGGAAGATGATCCAGCGTTCCTCCTGCCCTATGAAGCGGCCATTGCCCTTATAGAAGTAACTCCCCGCAATCAGGTCGAGGTCGGGCTTGGTCAGGAAGACCAGGGCACCCACAAGTGCCACGGCCGTGATGAGGGTGAGCGGCAACCAGCTCTTCCCGACCTCGGGTAGAGGTGCCGCAGGCCAGTGCATTCCCTTCGCTTCAGGCATTTGATCCCCCAATTCCCATGGCCGGAGACGCCCCCATGTCCGGCAGCCGCTTGATACCCCATTCGGGCTCGTGCCGCCACGACTCCTCCCCAATTACAGCGGTCTTGCAGGACATTGCGTCAACCCGGCGGCAGCTTTGGGGCGTCCCCTCCCGCTTGACAAGCTCGAGGCTGTCCCCTTCACGACGGCAGCCATTGACACCACACGCGTGGCCGATGAACAGAGGCACACAGCGGTTGTCTCTCGATCGTCCCCCTTGTGGTAAGCCTCCATGCATGGGAGGCCCCAAGGCCACAAAATTTGATGGACAGTGCCGCGCGGTGGCGGCTACCTACGTAACGTCAACGACAGCATCTGGTTGAGTTGGCGCTCGGCACACCTAACGCTTTGGCGGTCAAGATCGATCGAGCGCACGGCGGTCGTCGCGATCAACGGCGGCAACCGGGGCATCGCTGTCCAAAATCGGCGCGCACTTGCTTAAGGTGCATACGGCGTAATGATCTCAGACAAACTAGTCATTTGCATGCATTGGGGCACGCGCTATGGGCCCCATTACGTCAATCGTCTTTACAGCGCGTGTCGCCGACACATAACCGGCCCGTTTCAGTTCGTGTGCTTCACCGACAGCACCCGCGACCTGCGTCCAGAAATTGACGCGCGAACGCTACCTAACTTTGACGGCGTGCCAGAGCGGATCCTTTGGCAGACCTGGCGCAAGATGTCGCTTTGGCGCGACGACCTCCCAGCCGATCTAATGGGCCGCGATGCCCTTTTCCTCGATCTCGACATCGTTGTGGTGGGCAGTCTGGACTGTTTTTTCACTTACAAGCCCGGCCACTATGCCGTCATCGAGAACTGGACCCAAGTGGGGCGCGGCATCGGCAATACCAGTGTCTTCCGCTACACGATTGGCAAGTATGCGCACGTGTATGCGAACTTCATGCGTGACCCTGCCGAAACGATCATCCGTCGCTACCGCACGGAACAGGCGTTCATTTCCGGAAACATCGGGCCGGGCGCGCAAGTATTTTGGCCGCGTGAGTGGATAAGATCTTTCAAAGAGGAACTTCTGCCACCGTGGCCGGTGCGCTTTTTCAAGGCGCCACCGTTGCCAAAGGACGCACGAATCGTCGTGTTCCACGGCAAGCCGGATCCTGACGAAGCGCTCGAAGGGCGTTGGGACTGTCCCACATGGAAGAAGGTGTACAAGGTCGTGCGCCCCACGCCATGGATCGCTGACCATTGGCAGCTGTGATCAGGTGATGTGTCCTCGTTCTTGGGAACGGGATTATTGTTCAGCGCAAAGGCTGCGGTGGCAGCGGTCGCGCCGTGCATGCCGCGATAGGCGACCGCGGACGGCGCCGGGGAGAGACAGCCAAGATCAAGGAGCCGGCGGTATAACAACATAGTACACCGTCAGCAGTTCGCGCCGGACGCCGAGACTGAATTGAAGCGTCTTCGCCTGCCTGTTGCCGATCAATGCCTTGAGGCTCGGCTCGGGGGGATAGCGGTCTTCCCAAGCGATCAGCGCGCCTTGCCGCTTCACACGCTCGAGGCTCACCCAGGGCGACCGCTTCGGGTCCCCGCTCAGCATGATCGAGGGGAGGTCGGGGTGGTTGATCCCGACGAGACCCATGATCCAGGGATGCCCCGCCACCACTTTCAGCGGCTTACCCGTCTCCTGCCGCCAGACGTCTGAGAGCTTCGCGGCGATCTCGAGCTGCGGCCAGTTCACCCGCAAGAGGCGCGAGGTCGCCAAGTTCCTGTCGACCACAACAGCACCTGCGTAGATGACGGGAATTGCGATGAGCAGCCCGAGGCCCACCATCTTGCCGCGCTCCAACGCGCCGACCAGGATCTGGCGCGGCACTACGCGGTCGATGATGAACGCCGGCACCAGGCACAGCATCGGGCTCATCCAGTCCTGCCGGATGCTGGACCCGAACAGCCGCGACAGCACGATCCCGAGCAGGATCGGCGCCACCGTCATGATGGCGAGCGTGAGACGGGCCCGCGCATCCGCGGGTGCTGCTTCCTGCGTCTCTGTCTTCGCGGGCCAGTAGCGCGCTGCCAGCACCAGGATCACAGCCGGCGAAACCACCAGCACCAGGTTCAACAGCACCTCCGGCAGGCTGCGGGCGGAGCGGCCGCGCTCTTGCGCGAACTCGATGGGCGAGAAGTTCGTCTTGAGCAGCCAGTGCACAGCAGGCAGGGCCACGACCACGAAGATCGCGAGTGCGATCCAGGGGCCGGGTGTCATGAGCCGTGCACGCGCCTTCGTGTCGTAAAGCAGCCACCCGGCCACAACCAAGAGGATGACGGCGTGAGATAGCTTTGCGTAGAGGCCCAGCGCACCGACGAGCCCGAGAAGCGCCCACCACATGAGCTTTCCGCGTTCCACCGCCAGCCACGCCAACAGCGGCACAGCCACCCAGAAGGGAATCTGCGCAATGTCGTGGTTGAATTCCGGCGAGCGCCACGAGAAATGTTCAACGGTTGCAAGCGTCAGCATGCCGAGCACCGCCGTCTCCGCACCGACGAGCGTGCGCACGAGAATGTATGTGAGCCACAGCGATGCGCCCGTGAACAAGGCGGAGACCAGATAGGCCATCCACCCCAGTGTGCCGCCGGACAACAGCCGCGCGACTTCGAGGAACCAGGATGGCAGTGCAGGATGCTTGTGCGAGCCGATCAGCCACTCGCGCCCCCACATGCCGCTTTCCACCACGTCGAGCGGCAGCGCCTTGAACATCAGCGCTGGCAGCACCGTCCAGATCAGCATCACCAGCAGGATGGTGCGCAGAACAAACCGCCCCTCGCCTTCAAGAAGGCCCGCCGGCTGCTGCCCGGCGGGCGTCGCGCCCCGCCCCTGGCCAACGACAGATCCCGAAAGGCTCATAGAAAATTCTTTCGAGAACCAACCATGTGCATCCACCCTTGCCAAAGGCCATTGTCCACCGACGCCGCTCCCAGCGGCTTTCGGGACACTCCCCGGGCCGGCAGGCTAAAAGACCCCCGACCGAGCGGCAATAAATTTCGCTCTTGGGCATCAGGCGGTTGCGTGTCCGCTGTGGCCCACAATTCACAGCCAAGCAGCCAGTGTGGCCATTGCGGCAACAGCACCCCTCCCCTTTGCCACAATTCGAGACCAATTAAGCGTCGCCTGCCGGCATCTCGCCGGCTGCAACAGAAGGGGCCCGCGCAAGGGGCTATCGTTCGGCATGACTGGTGCTAGCGCACAGGGAATTCGCCTTCAGGGCTCCGCATGGCTGATGCGGAAGGCCGCGCTCGTTTTCGCGATCCTCCTCGCCTCCCTGCCGCTGGCAGGTTGCGGGGTCAACAACATCCCGACCTATGAGCAGAACGCGAAGGCAAAGTGGTCGGAAGTGCTGTCGCAATACAAGCGCCGGGCCGACCTCGTGCCCAATCTCGTGGAGACGGTGAAGGGTTTCGCCGCGCAGGAGAAGGACGTGCTGACCAGCGT
Source organism: Hyphomicrobiaceae bacterium (assembly GCA_039808585.1). Taxonomy (GTDB): domain Bacteria; phylum Pseudomonadota; class Alphaproteobacteria; order Rhizobiales; family Hyphomicrobiaceae; genus AWTP1-13. The sequence continues at coordinate 10,382 of JBDHTJ010000102.1, forward strand.
CGTGGAGGCGCGGGCAAAAGCCACGCAGGCGCAAATCCAGCTGCCGCCCGACGCTACCACCAACCCCGAAGCGATGAAGCGTTTCCAGGACGCACAGAACAGCTTCGCGGGCGCCTTGCGCCAGCTTCTCTCGGTTGTCGAGAACTACCCCGAGCTCAAATCGCAGCAGAACTTCCTTGCCCTGCAGTCGCAGCTCGAGGGCACCGAGAACCGCATCGCCATCGCGCGGCGCGACTACATCGAGGCGGTGCGCGTCTATAACACGGAGCTTGTCACCTTCCCTGGCCGCCTCTGGAAATCGTTCCTGTATGCGGCGGCCCAGCCGATGGCCACGTTCGATATTCCCCCGGCCGAGATGCAGACCCCGAAAGTCGACTTCGGCGGCAAGAAGTAAACTCGCTCGCGGGCGGCATCACGAGGCGCGACTTCGATGAGGGCTGCGGCGGAGCAGGCAAAGATCACACCGCGGCAGGCTGCGGGCAGGCGCCATCGCGTGCCCGCCGCGCAGCATGCCATTCATCTGGTGTCCTTGCTGCTTTTGCTTCTCGCCTGCCTCGTGCCGACGCCGCTGCGCGCGCAACCGAAGTTCCCTCCTCTCAGCGGCAGGATCGTCGATGCGGCCGGACTGCTCGGGGCCTCCGACCTCGCCAGCATCCGGCAAGATCTCAAGCTTCTCGAGGAAAAGTCCTCCGACCAGCTCATCGTTTTCACGACGAAGTCGCTGCAGGGATATCCGATCGAGGACTTCGGCTATCAGCTGGGCCGCGCCTGGGGCATCGGCCAGAAGGGCGTCAACAACGGCATCATCCTCATCGTGGCGCCCACGGAGCGGAAAGTGCGCATCGAGGTCGGCCGCGGCCTCGAGCCAGTGATGACCGACCTCTTGTCCAAGCTCATCATCGAGAACGCGATCCTGCCCGCCTTCCGCCGCGGCGACTTCGCAGGCGGCATCAAGGCCGGTGTCCACGACATCAAGGACGTGCTGCTGGGGGATGCCGAGGCCGTGCGCCAGCGTGCCGAAGCCGGCCGCAAGCGAACACAAAGCCAGGGCGACGACAACGTGGCGCTCTACTTCCTCATCTTCTTCATCTGCGTGGCACTGTTCGTGGTCTACCAGCAGCAGCGGCAGATGGCACATCCAGGTGCCCGCGCCACGGGGCGGCGGTCGAGGTCGGGCTCCTATGTGCCGTCTTCTATCCCGAGCAGTGGCTGGGGCTCATCCTCGGGCAGCTGGGGCAGCAGTAGCGGCGGCAGCGACAGCGGCGGAGGCTTCTCCGGCGGTGGAGGTGACTTCGGCGGCGGCGGCTCTTCAGGAAGCTGGTGAAATGATCGCAATCAACGCATCCGCGTCTTCGGACATTCGTTGCAACATTCGGGCGTGCGCAACATGACGATCGTCTCCGATACCGACAGGCAGCGCATTGCGGAGGCCATTGCGCGCGCGGAAGCCGCCACCACGGGCGAAATCGTCGCGGTGATCGCGGCGGAGAGCGGCACCTACCTGCACGTCCCGTTCCTGTGGGCATCGCTGGTCGCGCTCGCCGTGCCGTTCCCATTCATCTTCTGGACCTGGTGGCCTATCCAGACCATCTATGCCCTGCAGATCCTGACCTTCGTCGTCCTCGCGACAGGGCTGATGTACCGCCCCATTCGGTTCCGTATCGTGCCCTGGGCGACGAAGCAGTCGCGCGCCCATCGCCGTGCGCTCGAGCAGTTCATGGCGCAGAACCTGCACACCATGGACAACCATACGGGCGTTCTGATCTTCGTGTCGGTGGCCGAGCGCTACGCCGAAATCATCGCCGACAAGGGCATCCACGAACGCGTCGCGGAAGGCACCTGGGATCGCATCGTTGCGGACCTCACGGGCAGCATCGGAGAGGGCCGCGCGGGCGATGGCCTGGTCGCCGCGATCAACGAAGTGGGCACGCATCTGGCGCAGCACTTCCCGCCGGGCACACGCCGCGAGAAGGGCTTGCCCAATCACCTCATCCTGCTGCCCGGCGCGTAGCGCAGCGGTTATGGATGGTGGCGTGCGCTGCAACCTCCAACGTCACGCCCGAGAAGGCGGGCGTCCACGCCAGCCAGAGAGGGACGAGCGCGCCATTCACTTGCGTGGATCTCCGCCTGCGCGGAGATGTGGTGCGCCCTACCCGCCTTGCAGCTGCGCCACAACACTAACGTTTCATTAAGGGACCCGTGGAAAGATTCGATTAACCGAAGTTAGTCGGAGATTTCCATGCCCCTTTTCCTCGACGACGGCGCTGCCCGGGTGACCTCGAGCCTCAGCGAGGCCCGCAACGACACCGGCCGCATGGCCTATTGCGGCCCGATCGTTCTCAGCGCCATCACCGGCTACTCGGTGAGCAAGGTCGAGGACGAGATCCGCGCCCACCGCCTGATGCCGGAGGACTCGCAGGCCCTCATCAAAGGCACCACGGCAAGCGACGTTGGCGCGGCGCTGGCCCACTTCGGCTATGCCATGACGCTGAAGGAAAGCTACATGCACCTGGCGCGCAAGGAGCGTCCGAGCGTCTGGAGCTGGATGCAGAAGCCACGCAGCGCCTGGGTGCACTACGTCCTCGCAATCCGCAAGGGGAAGGAAGGACACTGGATCCTGATCAAGGGCGTCAAGCACTGCGACACCTACACGGAAGGCCGCTGGCAATTCGTATGCGACGGCCCGCACCGCGGCGCCCGCATCATGGAAGTGTTCGAGGTGAAGAAAGCGCTCGGCGTGTGAACCACCCCTGACATCATCGGCTGGCGAGGCGCACCTCCAGGCACTGCGTGCCCCGCGTGGATTCGATGGGCGAGCCATGCTATGCCTCGGGCAATGACTGTGCACGAGAACACAGCACGTATTAAGGGGAGAGCTCGCTCATGAAGGCCGCAGTCCTGCACGAGGTGAACAAGCCACTCGTCATCGAGGACGTCACCGTCAACAAGCCCGGTCCGCACGAGGTGCTGATCCGCACGAAGTTCGCAGGGCTTTGCCATTCCGACCTGCACTTCATGGAGGGGCTGTATCCGCATCCGCTTCCGGCTGTGCTGGGGCACGAGTCCGCCGGCATCGTCGAGGAGGTTGGCTCGGAGGTCACCTACGTCAGGAAGGGCGACCACGTAATCACTTGCCTCTCTGTCTTCTGCGGGACGTGCGAGAACTGCAACACCGGCCGACCGGCGATATGCACGAACACCGACGTCAAGCTGCCGCCCGGCGTCGCCCGCCGCTTGAGCCTCAACGGTAAGCCGCTGCACACCTTCGTGAACCTTTCGTCCTATGCCGAGATGATGCTGGTGCACGAGAATGCCATCGTAAAGATCCGCAAGGATTTCCCGCTCGATCGTGCCGCCCTCATCGGCTGCGCCGTCATCACCGGATACGGCGCCGTGGTGAACACGGCCAAGGTGGCGCCCGGCGAAACGGTGGCGATCATCGGCTGCGGCGGCGTCGGTATGGCAGCAGTCAACGGCGCCCAGATCGCAGGCGCCGGCCGCATCATCGCCATCGATACCAACCCCACGAAGCTGCAGCTCGCGACGAAGCTCGGCGCCACCGACCTCGTGAACCCGAAGGATGGCGATCCCGTCAAACGCATCCAGGAGATGACCGGCGGCGGCGTGCATCACGCCATCGAGTGTCTCGGCACCAAGCTCACAGCCGAGCAGGCCTTCCAGATGCTGCGCTTCGGCGGAACGGCGACGATCGTGGGCATGGTGCCGTTCGGTACCAAGATCGAACTGCACGGCTTCGACTTCCTGCGCGAGCGCAAGATCCAGGGCTCGTCCATGGGCTCGAACCGCTTCCGCGTGGACATGCCGCGCTTGATCGACTTCTACCTGCAGCGCAAGCTGCACCTCGACGACTGGATCTCCGACCGCATCAAGCTCTCCGAAATCAACCAGGGCTTCGCCAACATGAAGGCTGGCAAGGTCGTCCGCAGCGTCATCGAGTTTTGAGAAGCGCAAGCGTTCGGCAGCTTTCGTCTGCGGCGCCCAAATCCGTCGGTCCTAAAGGACTGCCGGATCGGGTCTGACCGCGCGCGCGGGAGCCCGGGCCCTGATTGATTGTTCCTCACGGCACTGCAGCGGCCGCCACCCAATGGCACTCCGGTGGCGCCCCTGCGCAAGCATCGCAGGCTCACAGCCGACAGGCGGGAGATGACGATGACCTTCTGGAAAAAGCTGATCGCGTTTGACGGCAGGCTGCGACGCTTTTCTTCGCTCTTCATCGTCACGCCATTTTGCCTGCTTGCCCTGCCGATAGGACTGTTCCTGCTGGTCCAGTCCTACAGCGACTACCGTCGGCTCGAACAGAACCAGATGCACACCACCGCAGTCATTCAGAAGATCGAAGAAACTGGCGGTCGGCAAAAGCGCAACGCCGTCACCTCGACTTTCAAGGCGCAGGACGGAAACACGTACGTGTCGAAAGCGCTGTATGGGATCGAGGGAAGCAAGCACCTGCGGGCCGGAATGAAGCTGGGCGTCGTCTATGAGCGCGCCCGGCCCTCGAACAATGCGCCGACGCTCGCGTATGCCAGGCACCAGATCTATGAGGTGAAGATCTACCTGGGATTTTTCGCAGCGCTTTCTGCCTTGCTGCTGCTGATCAACTGGAAAGACTACGCCTCCCTCTATCGCAAAATGCGGGGCACGGATCAGTGCCCGAGCACCCGGCATTGCCAGCTAGCGTGACACCGATCGCCGATTGCGCGGCAGCTGCCTTCGGGCATGGAAGGGCGCTCCCACCGGCTAGGGAGCGCGGGCGTACTTGGCCAACTCTCGACATTGCCCGTCGCACTCCAAACCTCGACATTGGCGCATCGCCGGCTACATTGTGTGGCTGACGAGGTGCCCTGGCCCCAGGCTGGGTGCGGCAGCATCAGATAGAGAAGGCGAAGGAACACATGCAAGACGCGCCAGCCATCAGCCGCTTTCCGATCCCATCCCTCTCCGAGATGCCCAGCGACATCCGTGAGCGCATCCTCGCGGTGCAGGAGAAGTCGGGCTTCATCCCCAACGTCTTTCTTGTGCTGGCGCACCGGCCGGACGAATTTCGCGCCTTCTTCGCCTACCATGACGCACTGATGGACAAGCCGGGCGGCCTCACCAAGGCCGAGCGGGAGATGATCATCGTCGCCACGAGTGCGATGAACCAGTGCCAGTACTGCGTCGTGGCACATGGGGCGATCCTGCGCATCCGGGCCAAGAATCCGTTGATTGCCGACCAGATCGCGGCGAACTATCGCAAAGCCGACATTACGCCCCGGCAAAAGGCGATGATCGACTTCGCGGTCAAAGTTTCGATGGAGGCCTACAAGGTAGGCGACCCGGATATCGCGACGCTGAAGGAGCACGGCTTCAGCGAGGAAGACGCCTGGGACATCGCGGCCATCACTGCATTCTTCGGTTTGTCCAACCGCCTCGCCAACGTCACGAGCATGCGCCCCAACACGGAATTCTATTCACTGGGGCGGTGAGTGCGCGGCTGTTGCGATGACCTTGCGCTTGCTCCCGGCTTCGTAGCCAACTAACTCTGCAGCATCGCAGCGGGGGAAGAGGCGGCATGGCGGGCGGGGCAGCCGGATTGATCATCACGGTCGGGCTTGCTGTCGCGGGCATCCTGGTGGCGCTGCTGCTGGCCACGCTCGCGTGGCCCTGGCTGCGCATCTGGCCTACGCCCGGCGAGAAGTCGTGGCAGAGCTATGTGTTCTGGCCTCTGTTTCGCGGGCTCAACGTGCTCGCCTTCCTGGCTGCCGCGGTCACATGGCCGGGCGGCGCGCTGGGGTTGCCATTGTGGCTGCGCATACTCGCCTCGCTTGTGCTTGCGGGATCGCTTGGCATCTTCATCTACGCCTTCCGCGTGCTCGGCCGCGACAACAGCTATGGCGCCACCCAGGGCCTCGTGACGGATGGCATCTACCAGTGGTCGCGCAACCCGCAGAACGCCATGCTGATCGTGGTCTATGGCGCGCTTGCCGCCGCCGCGGACAGCGGGCCCACGTATGTGCTCGCGGGCGCGATGATGCTGGTCTACTGGCTCATGATCCTGCTCGAGGAGCCCTGGTTGGCCCAGAGCTATGGCGAGGCCTACCGCCGTTATTGCGAGGCCGTGCCACGCCTCTTCAGCTGGCGGCGGCTCCGTTCGCATCTGATGGGGTGAGTTCGACCTGCGCTGTCGGGGGCGTTCCGGGTGATCGCCCTGCGCCCACCTCGTCGATTGCGAACGGCGACGTCTGGTAGGTGCGGTTGATCCAGTTGCCGAACAGCAGGAAGGCGTGGCTGCGCCAACGATTGATCGGTTTCTGCCGCACGTCATCGTGGGGAAAGTAGCCGTGAGGAAGCTTGATCGCGGCCCCCGCCTTCAAGTCCCGAAAATATTCATCGGCAAGTGAATTTGAATCGTACTCGACGTGATTGAACATGTAGAGGCGATTGCACTGCGCCTCGGCGATCAGGCACAGCCCCGTATCCTCGGCCTCCATCAGCACCTCGAGCCCCAGTTCGGGCCGAATGTCGGACTTGCGCACTTCCGTCCATCGCGACACCGAGACGGCAAAATCGTCGGAGAAGCCCGCGAGGTAGGGCGAGGCCGTGTTGAGATTGCGATGCCGGTAGACGCCGAACGCCTTCTCCGCAAGCGTGTGTTTGGGAACCCGATGGAAATGCCATGCGGCTGCCATCGCTCCCCAACAGATGAAGAACGAGGAATGCACGTTCGTCACGGTCCAGTCGAAGATGCGGTGAAGCTCGGGCCAGTACGTCACCTGCTCGAAGGGCAGCGTTTCAACGGGCGCGCCTGTGATGATGAACCCATCGAACTTGCGGTGCCGCACGTCCTCCCACGTCTGGTAGAACGTGATGAGGTGGTCCTCGGCGGTGTTCTTGGCCGTATGGCTGCCGATGCGCACGAGTGTGAGATCGACCTGCAGCGGCGTCGAGCCCACGAGGCGCGCGAGCTGCGTCTCGGTGATGATCTTGTTGGGCATCAGGTTGAGGAGGCCGATCTGCAGCGGGCGGATGTCCTGCCTCGTGGCGGTCGTCTCGTCCATCACCATGACACCCTCACGCACGAGCGTTTCACGGGCCGGGAGGGCGTCTGGAATACGAATGGGCATGCGGGGCGCTCGCGCAAACAAAAGGACCGGCTCGCACCTCGCGCCAGGTCCTGCGGCTTGCTAACCTCCGCGGCCCTTTAGCGAGTTGTTTAACGTGGCTGCAAGCCGGCCGGCCAAATCACCACGGACGCAAGAGTATTGCGTTTTGATCGCAGCCTCAATCATGAAACTGCGAAGGCGCCGCAGGCCCGGTTGCGAAGGCAGATCGGGCGCTTTCGTCGGCTGATTGAGCAGAGGCGGCAGGGCGCCTCTGTTCGGGATCGCGGGGGCCAGCCACACGCAGCAGGGATCGTCGATCCCGCCCCCCATTGACCTCGTGACGGCGCCTGCTATGCCTGCCGGATGCGGATCGCCACATGGAACATCAACGGGGTGAAGGCGCGGCTCGACGGGGCCGTGACCTGGCTGAAGGAGACGTCGCCCGACGTCGCCTGCTTCCAGGAGATCAAGTCCGTCACCGAGGCGTTTCCGAAGGAGCCGTTCGAGGATCTCGGCTATAACCTCGCCGTGCATGGCCAGAAAGGCTTCAACGGCGTGGCCATCCTGTCCAAGCGCCCTATCGACGAGGTGGCCGTGCGTGGCCTGCCGGGCGACGAGGGCGACGCGCAGGCGCGCTACATCGAGGCGCTGATCCCGTTCGGCCGCGGCACGGTGCGCGTGTGCAATCTCTACCTGCCCAACGGCAACCCTATCGGCACCGACAAATTCGCCTACAAGCTCGCCTGGATGAAGCGCCTCAAGGCCCACATCAAGGGGCTGTTGCAGCTGGAGGAAGCCTTCCTCGTGCTGGGCGACTTCAACGTCATTCCCGAACCCATGGATGCCAAGTTCCCGCAAGCCTGGACTGAGGACGCGCTGTTCCAGCCGGAGAGCCGGGCAGCGTGGCGCGAGATCGTGAACCTCGGCCTCATGGACGTGCTGCGGGCCTGCCAGCCGGGCGCGGGCGTCTACACCTTCTGGGACTACCAGGCCGGCGCCTTCCAGAAGGACCACGGCATCCGCATCGACCACATCCTTGCCTCGCCGCAGGCGGCGGACCTCGTCCTCAACGCCGGCATCGACAAGTTCACGCGGTCCTGGGAAAAGCCTTCCGACCACGTGCCGGTGTGGGTGGAACTGGAAGAGCCGCGCTAGCTAGAGCCGGGCGCGGGCGCACGCGTTGGCGATGGGCGACGACCCGTAGGAACTTCGTATGGGCATTCACGACATCTGGCTGTTCGTCCTGGCCGCCGTGCTGCTGGCCGTGACGCCGGGTCCCGATACGGCGCTGATCCTGGCGCGCACGGCCCGTTATGGCGCCCGCGGCGGCATTGCCGCCTCCCTCGGCATCGGGGCCGGCTCGTTCGTGCATATCTTTGCCGCGGCCGTCGGGCTGTCCGCCATGATCGTGGCCTCGGCGCATGCGTTCACGATCATCAAGTGGGCGGGCGCGCTCTACCTCGTCTATCTCGGCGTGACCATGCTGCTGCCGGCCCGCGCCGCTG
>JBDHTJ010000103.1:0-18649 GCA_039808585.1 Hyphomicrobiaceae bacterium
GTCGCAGGCGTGGCGACGCCCGGACGCCCGGCGCGGCGCACGGGCGTGCGCGTCACCATCTGCAGTAACGGCTCGAGGTGACGGAAATAGCCCATGTTGTCGGGCTCCTCCTCCACCCAGACGAATTCTGCGCCCGGATGCAGCGCGGTGATGCGCGCAAGCTCGTCTCCCGGGAAGGGGTGCAGTTGCTCGAGCGTAACGATGGCCACATCGTCTTCGAGCTTGAGTGCCCCGCGCGCCGCGAAGAGATCGTAGAAGACCTTTCCCGTGCACAGCAACACGCGCCGCGCATTGCCCTTGTGGCCGTCCGTGAGAATGGGACGGAAGCCGGTGCCTGTGGTCATGTCATCGAGTGACGACACGCAGGCCTTGTTGCGCAGAAGCGCCTTCGGCGTGAGCACGACGAGAGGCTTGCGGAAAGGCCGCCGGATCTGCCGCCGCAAGGCGTGGAAGAAGTTGGCCGGCGTGGTCAGGTTCATGACTTCGAGATTGGCGCCGGCGCATGCAGCAAGCAGGCGTTCCGGCCGGCCGGTGGAATGATCAGGTCCGCCGCCGTCGAGACCATGCGGGAGCAGGATGACGAGGCCCGAGGCGCGCAGCCAGCGATCCTCGCCGCAGGCAATGCACTGGTCGAAGACGGCCTGCGCGATGTTGAGGAACTCGCCGAACTGCGCTTCCCACACCACGAGACGGTGAGGATCGGCAAGGCTGATGCCGTATTCGAAGCACAGCACCGCATTCTCGATGAGAGGGGTGTTGTGGATCTCGGCTTCGGCACCCGCGGTCGCGGCGACCGGTGCAAGCACCGCATGGCGTGCCCCGCTCGTCTGGTCGTGCAGGCAGAGGTGGCGCTGGGTGAACGTGCCGCGCACGCAATCCTGGCCACCCAGGCGCACGCTCGTGCCCTCATGCAGCAGCGACGCAAGAGCCAGCGCCTCCGCCGTTGCCCAGCCGATGCCGCTGCCGACCTCGAGCGTATGCCGACGCTCGGCAAGGAAACGGGCAACCTTCGGGTCGAGATCGAAGCCGGCAGGCGCGGTTGTGATGGCGGCGCCCAGTTCGCGGAGCGTTTCCTTCGAGACGCCGGTGGCGGTGAAGGCCAGCATGTCGGCGACGCTGCCGCTGCGCAGGCCCGCCCAGGCGCCCGCGAAGGCATCGACACTGTTGACGGCATAGCCCGGCGCAGAATCGAAAGCCGCGCGCATCGCCTCGATGAGTGCGCCGCCTTCGGCATCCGCAGAGGCCGTGTCGAGCCCTTCGTCGGCGAGCGCCTGCCGATAAAGTGCGGCAACGGGCGCCCGTGCATCGATTGCGGCATACATGGCGGGTTGCGTGAAGCGCGGCTCGTCGAGCTCGTTGTGGCCCGGACGCCGGTAGCAGACGAGGTCGATCAGGATGTCGGCTGCGAACCGGGCCCTGTAGGCGGCCGCCGTCCGTGCCACGTGCAGCACGGCCTCCGGATCGTCGCCGTTGACGTGCAGGATCGGCGCCTCGATGAGCTTGCCGATGTCAGTCGGGAAGCGCGCGGAGCGGCCCTCGTCGGGATTGGTGGTGAAGCCGATCTGGTTGTTGATGACGACGTGAATGGTGCCGCCGATGTGGAAGGGGCGCAGCTGGGAAAGCTGCAGCATCTCGGCCACGAGGCCCTGTCCGGAAAAGCTTGCGTCCGTATGGAGAAGGAGCGGCAGGACGGCGCCCTTTCCCGCCTGCGTCTGCTTGGCCCGGGCGCGTCCCTGCGCGATCACCGGGGCGAGTTGAAGATGCGAGGGATGGGGGCTTACGGAGACTTTAAGCGTGGCGCCATCGATGCTGCGCTCGCCGGAGTAGCCCAGGTGATAGGAGACATCGGAGGACAGGCCGAGGCCATCGGGAACGGCGGGCTTGCCGAGGATCTCCGCGATCATCGGGCCAAGTGGCTTGCCCATGACGTTCGCCAGCATGTTGAAGCGACCGCGGTGCATGCCGCCCACCACGACCTCGGCGATGCCCGCGCGCGCGGCTTCGCGCAGGATCGTCTCGATCACGAGGTTGAAGGTTTCCGCGCCACCGAGCCCGAACAGCTTGCCGGCGGGAATGCGGGTGGTGAGCCCCGTCTCGAAGGCCTCTGCGCGCGCCAACTGCGCGAGGATGTCGAGCCGTTCTGCGGGGCTCAGAGGCGCCGGGCCCATCTCGGCCCGCTCGACGAGCCACTGCCGGCGTTCGCTGTCGTGGATGTGGCCGACGTCCCAGCCGATGCTGCCGCAATAGGTGCGTTCGAGACGCTCGACGAGCGCCTGCACGGCCGTTTCCGACAAGCCATAGCGCTGCGGCTCGAGTTCGACCACGCGCGGTGGGGATGCCAGCGCGAGTGGATCGAGGCGGGCCTTGATGTAGCCGCGCGCGCGATAGGCTTCGACGAGGGCGCCAACGGCTTCCCCGCTCACCGCACGGGTGCGCTGGGCTGGCGTGGTGGCGCCGCCGTGCAGATGGCCGAAGTAGGCGTCGAGCGCGCCGGGATCACCGCCGAATTGAGGGGCATCCACCTCGTCCGTGCGGAAGGGCTTGTTCATGATTGGGCCGTCTCTGGCTGTCGGTCAGGCGATGATGCGCGCGATCAGAACGACGACGATGGCGCCGAAGGCAGCCGTCAGGATCTGTTCGAGCAAGAGGCTGCCGAGGCGCAGCCGGATGCCGAGGGCAGAGAATATGAAGCTGCCGACGAATGCGCCCGCGACGCCCGTGATGAGATAGCGGATGAGGCCGGCGCCGCCGACGATAACGCTGGCGAGCCAGCCGGCGACAATGCCGATGACGATGGTGACGACAATCTGCTTCGTTCTCTCGTCCATCCCTCTCCTCCCTTTGGAAAAGTAACAGCGGCCTGGAATTACAAGCGCCCCCTACGGCGTCACCGCATGGTGGCCGTGACGGGCCGGAACCGGCCAAGCGCGACGTATATCACAGACATCAGGACTAGCATTGCAGCGCCCCACGGCAGCAGGCGTCCTTGGAAGAACGGCATTGCGGCGAGCGCCATCGCAGAGGCGGTGAGCTGGGTGAAGAAGCCGAAGGCCGATGATGCGAAGCCCGCGATTTCCCGATGCGGATCAATGACGAGGCTGGCGGAATTGGCCATGATGACGAGGAACGAGGTGTTGAAAAAGAACATGAGGATGACGAACCCCGCCCCGTTCAGCCAGTCCAGCAACGAGAGGAAAGTCGTGGCGGCGCTCACCGCCAGCAGGACGCCTGCGGCGACCCGTGTGGTGGGGAGCACGCCAAGGATGCCGATCAGGCGGTTGTTGGCAAGCTGGCCGACGATGATGCCAAGCCCTGTCGAGGCGAACAGGGCGGCGAAGGCCAGGCCCTCGATATCGAAGGCGACCTTGAAGAAGCGCGGCGCATTGGACACGAACGAGATGATGCTGAACTGCGCCAGCGCCGCCACCACGAGGAAGTAGCGCGACTGGGGATGCGAGACGATGCGGCGGAGCGCGGCAAGAAGGTTCTCGCGGGCGAGTGCCTTGGGATTGGGAGAGGCGTTCGTCTCCTTCAGCAGCAGGGAGCCCGCGAGCAGTGCCAGCGCGAAAAGGGCCATGCCGAGAAAAATGCTGCGCCAGCCGCCCAGGCCCACCAGGCCATAGCCGAAAAGCGGGGCCGATATGGGCCCGAGGGCGAAGATCGCCATGGCGAATGCCATGGCCTGTGCGAGGGCCGTCCCCTGGCTGATGTCGCGCAGCACGGCGCGGCCGACGACGATGCCGCAGGCGCTGCCGAAACCTTGCGCCGCACGGCCGATGTGAACCGTGGCGATGTTGGTGGCAAATAGAGCAATGGCTGCACCGGCGAGGTAGATCGCAAGGCCCGCGATCAGCACGGGTTTGCGCCCGAAACGGTCGGACATGGGGCCGAACAACAGTTGTCCCAGGGCCTGGGACATCAGGAACACGGGAACGATGGCTTGAACCCACTCGATGTGCGTGTCGAGATCGTCCCGCATCGACCAGAAGGCCGGCAGGGTGATGTCGCAGGAGAAGGCCCCGACGGACAGCAGCAGCCCGCAGTAGACGATGATGAATGTGCGACTCATCGAAGAGCGGGCCTGCCTCGAATGGGAAAAGCGTCAGACGTGGATAACGCGGCCATAGGCGTCCAGCACGCTCTCGTGCATCATCTCGGAAAGGGTGGGGTGGGGGAACACCGTGTGCATCAGGTCTTCCTCCGTGGTCTCGAGCTGCATGGCGATGACGTAGCCCTGGATCAGCTCCGTCACCTCGGCACCCACCATGTGTGCGCCGAGCAGTTGGCCGGTTTCGGCATCGAAGATGGTCTTCACGAGGCCCTGATCCTCGCCGAGTGCGATGGCCTTGCCGTTGCCGACGAAGGGAAAGCGGCCGACCTTGATTTGGCGGCCCGTCTCCCTGGCTTTCGCCTCCGTCAGGCCGACGCTGGCGATCTGCGGATGGCAGTAGGTGCAGCCCGGGATCTTCAACTTGTCGAGCGGATGCACATTGAGGCCCTTGATGGCTTCGATGCAAACGACGCCCTCGTGCTCGGCCTTGTGGGCGAGCATGGGCGGGCCCGCGACGTCACCGATGGCGTAGATGCCGGGGATGTTTGTGCGTCCCGTTCCATCCGTGACGATGGTCCCGCGGTCGATCTTCACGCCAAGAGCCTCCAGCCCCAAGCCCTCGACATTGCCCACGACGCCAACGGCGCTGATCATGCGCTCGGCGGTGATGGTCTCACTGGCGCCCTTGTCGGTCGTCACGGAGACGACGACGCCGGCGCCGGTTTTCTCCACACTCCCGATCTTGGCGCCGGTGAGAATGCGGATGCCTTGACGCTCGAAGGATTTGCGCGCGAAGGCGGCGATCTCGGCATCCTCCACCGGCAGGATCTGCGGCAGCACTTCGAGCACGGTCACCGTGGTGCCCATGCTGGCGTAGAAGGAGGCGAACTCGATGCCGATGGCGCCTGAACCCACCACCACCAGCGATTTCGGCATGGCCGGGGGCACCATGGCTTCGAAGTAGGTCCAGATGCGATCCTTATCGGGCTCGAGCCCCGGCAGTATGCGCGGCCGTGCGCCTGTGGCGACGATGATGTGCTTGGCCGCGTAGGTGCCAGCTGCCAGCGCGCCTTTCGGTGCCGGCTGGGACGAAGGCTTGACGCTGATGCGGCCCTGGCCTTCGAGCGTGGCCTCGCCCCAGATAACCGCCACCTTGTTCTTCTTCAGGAGGAAGCCGACGCCGTCGTTGAGGCGCTTTGCGACGCCGCGCGATCTCTTCACCACGGCTTCCGGATCGAAGGAGATGTCGCGGGCCTGAAGCCCATAGTGGGCGGCGTGCTGCATCATCCGGAAGGCTTCCGCCGAGCGAAGGAGTGCCTTGGTGGGGATGCAACCCCAGTTGAGGCAGATGCCGCCCAAGTGCGCGCGCTCCACCACTGCCGTCTTGAAGCCCAGCTGGGCCGCACGAATGGCTGTGACGTAGCCACCGGGCCCAGATCCGATGATGACGACGTCGAAGCTGTCTTCGCTCATGCCTCAAGCTCGCGATGCGCTGGGGAGGGTTCGGCGCACTTGAGAGCAATTCCGCAGCTCAGTAAAGCGCAGGATGCGCGGAGCGGCCCGCAGTGAGATGCATGAATGCCGCAAAACAAGGCGGCACGGGTGTGAAGGACGGCAGGGCAGGAATCAGACGTGGCAGCGCGCGCCGAGATACTGGTTGAGGAGGTCGTTATAGCGATCGACTTCGGCCTGGTCGCCGGGCTTGAGCTTCTTGCCCTGGCTCGCCGCCTCGACCTTCGACTGGGTGCCCTTGGCGTCGAGCTTGTTCAGCTCGGCGCGCACCGACTGGCACGTCTGGCCGGCTGCAAGCGGGCGCGCACCCGGGTCGCCGTTGTCGCTGCCGCCCTCGTTGGCGCAGCCGGCGAGCAGCGCGGTTGCGAGAAACATGCCTGCGAGAGCCTTGATTGTCGACGCCGTGCGGGCCACGAATTCCCCTCCTCGGTCCCGTTCTCGAATACCGGCTACGAAACACACCCGAGCCGGCTTTTCAACCCGTCAGGCCGCGATGGCCTCGCGGCGCTGTGGCAGCATTGCAGCAGGGCCAGATGGCGGAACTATTGCAGGGCAGGGGACGCAACCCGATGGGGCAGGAATAGCCCACGTACCGGGCATTGGCCCGCCCATCTCGAACGATGCGAAGGATCCGGCCCCAGACCAGTTTGTTGCTCAGTTCGTGGCGGGCTTGGCAGGAGCCTGGGCCGTGACTGCACCTGGCGTGATCGTCGAGCAGCGCGCCTGGAACTCAACATTGGCCTTGTTGAGCTGATCGGCCTTGGCGGCATCGGCAGCCGTCATCTTGTACTTCTTCGCCGCTGCCTTCTCGATCTTCTCGGTGATGCCTTCCTTGCGCAGCGTCTCGATGCGCGAGATGAGCGCGACGCACTGCGGATCAACCTTCGGCGTCGCGGCGGCGGTCTGCTGCGGATCGTTGGTGCCGAGGGCGCCGGTCGTGAAAGGATTGCTGCCGTCCGCGGCACAGCCGGCCAATACGAACGCTGCAAAAGCAAGTGCCGACGAGGCACGAATGAAGGAAGACATAAGCTTTACCCCCGGGGTTGTGGCCATTTCGCGCATACGCCACGCAAACCAACTCTTAATGTTTTTGCGATTCGAGCGATTCTTATGCCCGAAGGCAGCATGCGGCAAGCCAAAGACGCCGCGTTAACGACAAGCCAATGCCTTGCATTAAGCGCTGTTGTGGAAACAAGTCGAAGGGTGGCCGGTAAAGCACAGCCATTCTGCTCATTGTTACTGCAACTCAGCGGTTGCAACTCGGCTCGTCAGATCAGCATGCGCACGGGGTCTTCGATCAGCTGCTTGAACATGCCTAGCAACTCCGCGCCAACCGCCCCATCGACGGCGCGGTGATCGCATGAGAGCGTGCAGGACATCACCGTTGCGACTTCGATCTTGTCGCCGACGGCGATGGGTTTGCGCTGGCCGGCACCAACGGCAAGGATGGTGGCGTGCGGCGGGTTGATCACGGCGTCGAAGGAGGTGATGCCGTACATGCCCAGATTCGAGATCGAGGTGGTGCCGCCCTGGTATTCGTGCGGGGCGAGCCGGCGCTTGCGGGCGCGCTCGGCAAGATCCTTCATCTCGTTGGATATCTCGGAAAGCGATTTCATCTCGGCGTGGCGGATGACGGGCGTAAAGAGGCCGCCATCGACCGCGACGGCGACACCGACATCGGAGTACTTGTGGCGGAGGGAGCCCTGTTCGGTCCACGTGACGTTGGCCGCGGGCACCTGCTGCAGGGCGAGGGCCAGCGCCTTGATGATGAAGTCGTTCACCGACAGCTTGTAGGCGCGCGGGCCATCCTTGGGGGAGGCCTTGTTGATGCGCTCGCGGGCGGCGAGCAGTTCATCGAGGCGGCACTCAAGCGTGAGATAGAAATGCGGGATCGTCTGCTTCGCCTGCGTCAGGCGCTGGGCGATGATCCGGCGCATGCCGTCGTGCGGCACGAGTTCGTAGGAGCCCTTCTCGTAGAGCGCGAGGATCTTGTCGTCGGGCATGGGCTGCGCCAGGGCGACCGCCTGGGTCGACGGTCCTGGAGCAGAGGGACGTTGCGTAAGGGCTGTGCCGGTGGGCTGCACCTTGGGCGCGCCGCCCGAGGCAGCGGCAGCCTCGATATCGCGC
This sequence comes from Hyphomicrobiaceae bacterium, assembly GCA_039808585.1. Classification (GTDB taxonomy): domain Bacteria; phylum Pseudomonadota; class Alphaproteobacteria; order Rhizobiales; family Hyphomicrobiaceae; genus AWTP1-13. The sequence continues at coordinate 7,691 of JBDHTJ010000103.1, forward strand.
TTGACGATGCGGCCGTGGGGGCCTGAGCCTGCCATCGCGGCAAGATCGATGCCCTTCTCCTTCGCCAGGCGACGCGCAAGGGGGGAGGCGAGCACGCGATCATGACCGTTGGCTGCCACCGCGGGCGAAGGCTGTGGACGCGGACTTGGCGTGGTTGCAGCCGGGATCGGCGCGGGCCGGGCCGTGGGCGGCGGTGAGGACGGCGCTGGCGCGCGAGATGCTTCGGGGGCGGGAGCGCTGGCAGGCGCAAGGGCCGACGCACCAGCTTCGCCATCGAGCACGGCGATGGGGGTGTTCACCTTCACGCCTTCGGTGCCGGCGGGAATGAGGATCTTCGACACCTTGCCTTCGTCGGAGGCTTCCACCTCCATGGTGGCCTTGTCCGTCTCGATCTCGGCGATGATATCGCCGGCCTTGATGGTCTGGCCTTCCTGGACGAGCCACTTGGCAAGCTTGCCTTCCTCCATCGTGGGAGAGAGGGCCGGCATCAGAATATTGGTCGACATGAGTGCCCTCCCGTCAGGCGTAGCAGACGGATTTCGCGGCCGCGACCGCCTGCTCCGTGGACGGCAGGGCGAGCTTCTCGAGATTGGCGGCGTAGGGCATCGGCACATCCGCGCCCGTCACCTTGGCGGGCGGCGCGTCGAGATGGTCGAAGGCCTGCATGGCGACCTGCGCGCAGATCTCGGAGCCGACGGAGCAAACGGGCCAGGCTTCCTCCACCGTGACGATGCGGTTGGTCTTGCGTACGGACGCGAGGATGGTTTCGATGTCGAGGGGCCGCAGCGTGCGCAGGTCGATCACCTCGGCTTCGATGCCTTCCTTTGCCAGTATCTCGGCAGCCTCGAGCGCGTAGGTCATGCCGCGCGCGAACGAGACGATGGTGACGTGCCGGCCCTCGCGGGCGATGCGCGCCTTGCCGATCGGCACCAGCCATTCACCCTTGGGCACAGGTGCCGACGAGCCGTAGAGGATCTCGTTCTCGAGAACGAGGACGGGGTTGGGATCGCGGATGGCAGACTTCAGCAGGCCCTTGGCATCTGCGGCGTTGGAAGGTGCCACGACTTTCAGCCCTGGCACGTGCGCATACCAGGCGGAATAGCATTGGCTGTGCTGGGCAGCGACGCGCGCTGCCGCACCGTTCGGCCCCCGGAAGACGATGGGGCAGCCGAGCTGCCCGCCGGACATGTAGAGCGTCTTGGCCGCCGAATTGATGATCTGGTCGATCGCCTGCATGGCGAAATTCCAGGTCATGAATTCGACGATGGGCTTGAGGCCGGCGAAAGCAGCCCCGACGCCGACGCCGGCGAAACCCTGCTCGGTGATGGGCGTATCGATGACGCGCTCGGGGCCGAACTCGTCGAGCAGACCCTGGCTGATCTTGTAGGCGCCCTGGTACTGCGCCACTTCCTCGCCCATCAGCAGCACGTCCTTGTCGCGCCGCATCTCCTCGGCCATGGCATCGCGCAGTGCTTCGCGCATGGTCATGAGGGTAGTTTCGGTGCCGGGCGCGAATTCAGCGGCTGGCGGCGGTGGCGCCGAGAGCGGCGGGGGTGGTGGTGACAGGAAGCCGCCGGCGGATCGAACCAGCGAGGGGGACTGAGGTCCCCCTCCCCCTTGTGGGGAGGGGCTAGGGGTGGGGGGAGCCCCAACCGCTGATGGTCTGCGATCCCCCCCTCCCTGTCCCTCCCCCACGAGGGGGGAGGGGACGCTGGTCGCGCCCATTTTTGACAATTGGGAAGAGGCACCATCGTCGAGCACGGCGATCGGCGTGTTGACCTTGACGCCCTCGGTGCCGGCCGGAACGAGGAGTTTCGACACCTTGCCTTCGTCGGAGGCTTCCACCTCCATGGTGGCCTTGTCCGTCTCGATCTCGGCGATGATGTCGCCGGCCTTGATGGTCTGGCCTTCCTGGACGAGCCACTTGGCAAGCTTGCCCTCTTCCATAGTGGGAGAGAGCGCCGGCATGAGGATCTCGGTGGACATCGGGCGTCTTGAGCCTTTTCTGGGCCTGGTTCTGGGCCGGGTGCGTGATCGCGGACTTAGAGGAGAACGTCAGTGTAGAGCTCGCGCGGGTCGGGCTCGGGATCAGACTGTGCGAACTCGGCAGCGGCGTTGACGATGCTGCGGATCTCGCCATCGATGGCTTTGAGGTCGTCCTCGCTCGCGACCTTGCCATCGAGGATGCGCTTTCTCACCTGCTCGATGGGATCGTGCTCCTCGCGCATCTTCTGCACTTCCTCTCGGGTGCGGTACTTCGCCGGGTCCGACATGGAATGGCCCCGATAGCGATACGTGAGCATCTCGAGAATGTAGGGGCCGTTGCCTTCGCGCACCCACTTGGCCACGCGCGCGCCAGCAGCGCGCACCGCGCGCACGTCCATGCCGTCGACTTGCTCGCCGGGAATGTCGAAGGAGAGGCCGCGATGGGAAAAATCGGTCGTCGCGGCGGCACGTTCGATCGATGTGCCCATCGCGTACTTGTTGTTCTCGATGATGAAGATGACCGGAAGCTTCCAGAGCTTGGCGATGTTGAAGCTTTCGTAGACCTGCCCCTGGTTGGCGGCCCCGTCGCCGAAATAGGTCATGCAGATGCGACCGTTGCGGCGGTACTTGTTGGCGAACGCGATGCCGGCGCCGAGCGGTACATTGGCGCCGACGATGCCGTGCCCGCCGTAGAAGTTCTTCTCCTTGGAGAACATGTGCATCGAGCCGCCCTTGCCGCGGGAGTAGCCGCTGCGCCGGCCTGTCAGCTCTGCCATCACGCCCTTGGGGTCCATGCCGCAGGCGAGCATATGGCCATGGTCGCGGTAGGTGGTGATCATCTGGTCACCCTCTTCGGTCGCCATCTTCATGCCGACCACGACGGCTTCCTGGCCGATGTAGAGGTGGCAGAAGCCGCCGATGAAGCCCATGCCGTAGAGTTGCGCCGCCTTCTCTTCGAAGCGACGGATGAGCAGCATGTCCTTGTATGCCCGGCGTTCCTCTTCGGGCGTGAACGGCGGGATTGGAAGCGTGCCGTTGGGGCCTGACATATGGGCTCAATCCTCCCTCTGGACGAACTGCATACCTAGCTCAATGACCACCCGAAGACTAGGTGAGCGGCCTAAACTTCCCGGCATTGATTGGCTGGCCCGTTTGCAGCCGCTGGGCCTCGCAAGGCGCGACAGGAAACAGGGGCAACTCTTCCTGATCGCTGAATAAAGCTGGCATGCCACCAGCGGCGGCCAGGCTTGGGATAGTTGTGCAAACGCGTGCGGCGCCGCGTTAGTTTTGGGCTTCCGTTGGCAAATATGGTGTTCCAACAGCCCGCCCGCGGAGGCTTGCAGACCTCTGGCGTATGGTATACCAAGAACCAGCGTGGTGTCCTCGGCGGACTTCAGCAGGTGATCCGGTGTCCGATACTCAGCTCAAGATTGCTCCGATCGGCGAGGGGCTCAGCCTCAAGGCACGAGCCTACGAGGCCCTCAAGTCGGCCATTCTCAACATGAACATCTATGCCGAGGAGGCGGAGCTTCGGCTGGACGAGCGGGATCTCTCGGCCCGCTTCGGCGTGAGCCGAACGCCCCTGCGCGAGGCGCTGGCGCAACTCGACCAGGAAGGTCTTGTCCGCATCGTCGCCCGGCGCGGCATCTTCATCGTGCGCAAGACCAAGGCCGAAATCCTGGAGATGATCACGGTGTGGGCGGCGCTCGAGAGCATGGCGGCCCGGCTCGCCTGCACGCATGCCACGAAGGAGGATCTCACCGAGCTGCACAACCTCGTGGACAAGTTCTCCCAGGACGAGGTGGCGCGCCAGATGGGTGAATACTCCGAGGCCAACATCAAGTTCCACCAGGCCATCATCCGCGCCGGCAAGTGCGGCATGATCGGCGAGATCTGCGACGGTCTCTTCTTCCATATGCGCGCCATCAGGCAGCGCACGATTTTTGAACAGGATCGCGCCAAGCGCTCGATCGTCGACCACCGCAACATCGTCGAGGCGCTCGAGGCACGAGACGCGGAAAAAGCGGAGCGGCTGGTGCGCGAGCACACGCTGCGGCTGAGGGATCACGTCGAGCGCCATGTGCAGCTCAGCTGACGCACGCTAGACGACAACAAGCATCATCAGAACGTACTCAGGGAGTGAAACGCATGTCGGCAACAGCACAGCCCACAACGGCCGGCGAGGAGCAGGAGCTGACGGACGGCTTCCACCTCGTCATTGATGCCCTCAAGCTCAACGGCATCAAGACGATCTACAACGTGCCCGGCATCCCGATCACGGACCTGGGCCGGATGGCGCAGGCAGAGGGCATCCGCGTCCTGTCGTTCCGTCACGAGCAGAATGCCGGGTATGCGGCCTCGATCGCGGGTTTCCTGACGAAGCAGCCGGGCGTTTGCCTCACGGTCTCGGCGCCGGGCTTCCTCAATGGTCTGACAGCGCTCGCGCACGCCACGACCAACTGCTTCCCGATGATCCTGATCTCCGGTTCGTCGGAGCGCGAGATCGTCGACCTGCAGCAAGGCGACTATGAGGAAATGGACCAGCTCGCCATCGCCAAGCCGCTGTGCAAGGCGGCCTTCCGGGTGCTGCATGCGCAGGACATCGGCATCGGCGTGGCGCGCGCCATCCGTGCCGCCGTTTCGGGTCGTCCGGGCGGCGTGTACCTCGATCTGCCCGCCAAGCTGTTTTCGCAGGTGATGAACGCCGAGGCCGGCAAGCGCTCGCTGGTGAAGGTGGTAGACGCGGCGCCCGAGCAGATCCCGGGGCCATCCGCCGTCAAGCGCGCGCTCGACGTGCTCAAGGCTGCGAAGAAGCCGCTGATCATCCTCGGCAAGGGGGCAGCCTACGCGCAGGCCGACGAGGCCATCCGCAACTTCGTGGAGAAGAGCGGCGTTCCCTTCCTGCCCATGAGCATGGCGAAGGGCCTGCTGGCCGACACGCATCCGCAGTGCGCGGGCGCCGCGCGCTCCACCGTGCTGAAGGACAGCGACGTCGTGATGCTGATCGGCGCGCGGCTCAACTGGCTCCTGAGCCACGGCAAGGGAAAGACCTGGGGCGATGCGCCGAAGAAGTTCATCCAGGTGGACATCGAGCCGAAGGAGATGGACAGCAACGTGGAGATCGTGGCGCCGGTGGTGGGCGACATCGGCTCGTGCGTGAACGCGTTCCTGACGGCGATGGGCAGCGACTGGCCCGGCGCGCCGAAGGACTGGACGTCGTCTGTCGCCAAGAAGCGCGAAGAGAACGTGGCCAAGATGGCCCCGCGCTTCATGTCGAACGCGAACCCGATGGATTACTACGGTGCCCTCGGCGTGCTGCGCACCGTGATCAAGGAGCGGCCGGATGCGATCCTCGTCAACGAGGGTGCCAACGCCCTCGACCTGACGCGCGGCGCCGTCGACATGTACCAGCCCAGGAAGCGCATCGACGTCGGCACCTGGGGCGTCATGGGCATCGGCATGGGCTATGCGATCGCGGCTGCGGTCGAGACCGGCAAGCCCGTGCTCTGCATCGAGGGCGACAGCGCCTTCGGCTTCTCCGGCATGGAGGTGGAAACCATCTGCCGCTACAAGCTGCCGGTCTGCGTCGTGATCCTCAACAACGACGGCATCTATCGCGGCACCGACGTGAACAAGTCGGGCGGTGCCGATCCCGCCACCACGGTGTTCGTGAAGGGCGCCCGCTACGACAAGATGATGGAAGCCTTCGGCGGCGTGGGCATCAACGCGACCACGCCCGACGAGCTGCGCCGCGCGGTGAACGAAGCGCTGGCGTCGGGCAAGCCCACCCTCATCAATGCCGTGATCGATCCGGCCGCCGGTTCCGAGAGCGGCCGCATCGGCAATCTCAATCCGCAAAGCGTGCTGAAGAAGAAGTAAGGGAGCAGGTTCGATGAAAGCACTCCAAGGCGTCCGCATTCTCGATTTCACGCACGTGCAATCGGGCCCCACCTGCACCCAGCTGCTCGCCTGGTTCGGCGCGGACGTGATCAAGGTCGAGCGCCCCGGCGTGGGCGACATCACGCGCGGCCAGCTGCAGGACATTCCCAACGTGGACAGCCTCTATTTCACGATGCTGAACCACAACAAGCGCTCCATCACCATCGACAGCAAGAACAAGAAGGGGCTCGAGATCCTCGAGCGGCTCGTCAAGAAGTGCGACGTGCTGGTGGAGAACTTCGCGCCCGGCGCCATGGATCGCATGGGCCTGACGTGGGAGCGCATCCAGGAGCTCAACCCGCGCATGATCTATGCCTCGGTGAAGGGCTTTGGTCCCGGACCTTACGAGGACTGCAAGGTCTACGAGAACGTGGCCCAGTGCACGGGCGGTGCGGCATCCACCACGGGCTTCCGCGATGGCCCGCCGCTTGTGACCGGAGCGCAGATCGGCGACAGCGGCACGGGCCTGCATCTCGCTCTCGGCATCGTGACGGCGCTCTATCACCGTACGCACTCGGGCAAGGGGCAGCGCGTGGTCTGCGCCATGCAGGACGGCGTGCTGAACCTTGCGCGTGTCAAGCTGCGCGACCAGCAGCGGCTGAAGCACGGTCCCCTCAAGGAATACAGCCAGTACGGTGAAGGCATTCCGTTCGGCGAGGCAACGCCGCGCGCGGGTAACGATTCCGGCGGTGGCCAGCCAGGCCGCATTCTCAAGTGCAAGGGCTGGGAGAACGATCCCAACGCCTACATCTATTTCATCACGCAGGCCCCCGTCTGGGAGGCGATCTGCGACGTCATCGGCGAGCCCGGCTGGAAAACGCATCCCGACTACGCCAAGCCCGCAGCCCGCCTGCCGCGCCTCAACGAGATCTTCGCGCGCATCGAAGCCTGGACGATGACGAAGAGCAAGTTCGAGGCGATGGAGATCCTCAACAAGTACGACATCCCGTGCGGTCCGATCCTGTCGATGAAGGAACTGGCCGAGGACCAGTCGCTGCGTGCGACGGGCACGGTGGTGGAGGTGGAGCATCCCACGCGCGGGGCGTATCTCTCGGTGGGCAACCCGATCAAGCTGTCGGACAGCCCGGCGGACGTGAAGCGGTCGCCGCTCCTGGGCGAGCATACGGAAGAAATCCTGTCGTCGGTGCTCGGCTACTCGAAGGACGAGATCGAGGACCTGAAGGTTTCCGGCGCCACCGCCGCCATCAAGAAAGCCGCCGCCGAGTGATGCGGTGGCGTTGAAGGAGAGTGGCGTGGATCCCCGCCTTCGCGGGGATGACGGTTGAGCGAGAGGTGAGGGCAGTTGCTCTCACCGACGTCATGCCCGCGCAGGCGGGCATCCACGCAAGGTTGTGAAGAGTATTCCGTTGGAGGCGCGGGGCAATCCGTGCCGGCGACGGTGGAGATGAAGGAGCGTGGCGTGGATCCCCGCCTTCGCGGGGATGACGGTTGAGCGAGAGGTGAGGGCCGTGTTCTCACCAGCGTCATGCCCGCTCGAGGCGGGCATCCCCGCAAGGTTGTGAAGAGTATTCCGTTGGAGGCGTGGGGCAATCCGTGCCGGCGACGGTAGAGATGAAGGAGAGTGGCGTGGATCCCCGCCTTCGCGGGGATGACGGTGGAGCAAGAGGTGAGGGCAGTTGTTCTTACCAGCGTCATGCCTGCGGAGGCGGGCATCCACGCAAGGTTGTGATTGTGTAACAACGGCTGCGCGGAAAGCGCGGGCGAGCCAGGACGGGAGGCGTGAAATGCGGATTGTGGTGCACGGACAGGAGGCCTTCGGCAAGGCCGTTCTGGAGCGGCTTCTGGAGCGTGGAGAGAACGTCGTGGCGGTGTGCTGCGCGCCCGACAAGACCGGGCGCCCGGAAGATCCGCTGAAGCTCTTCGCAGTGGAGAAGGGACTGCCGGTGCACCAGCCCAAGAGCTGGAAGACGCCGGAGGCGCTCGAGCTGATGAAGTCGTTCAACGCCGACGTGTGCATGATGGCCTACGTGCTGCTGTTCGTGCCGCAGCCGGTGCTCGACGCCCCGCGTCTTGGCACCTTCCAGTACCATCCCTCGCTGCTGCCGGCGCATCGCGGGCCGTCCTCGATCAACTGGCCGATCGCCATGGGCAAGACGCGCACCGGCCTCAGCATATTCTGGCCCAACGAGGGGCTCGATGAAGGCCCGATCCTGATCCAGAAGTCTGTCGAGATCGGCCCCGACGAGACGTTGGGCGACGTCTATTTCAAGAAGCTCTTCCCCATGGGCGTCGACGCGATGATCGAGGGCCTCGAGCTTGTTCGCGCAGGCTGCGTGCTGAAACACGCGCAGAACCTTGCGCACGGGTCCTACGAAAGCTGGTTCAAGAAGGACCTTGCCGAGATCGATTGGTCGAAGCCGGTGGCGGATGCCTACAACGTCATCCGCGCCGCCAATCCCGCGCCCGGTGCCTGGAGCACGGTCAAGGGCCACAAGCTCGACATCTTCGACAGCGCGCGCGCCAATGGCAGCGGCAAGGCCGGCGAGATCATCGCGCTCGACGAGCAGGGCATGACGATCGCGGGCAATGGCGGCGCCATCCTGGTCAAGCGCGTGCGCGGAGCAGACGGCAAGAAGGTGGCTGCGGCCGAGTGGGCGAAAGCGAACGGGGTCGGCAAGGGCGACGTGTTCGAGAAAGCCCCTGCAAAAGCCTGAATCTACGACGCGGGGGAGCAACCCGCGCATGCACCTAGGAAGAGACAACCCGGGAGTTTGGACAAAATGACGGTGAAGTCGGATATCGAGATCGCCCGCGAGGCGAAAATGAAGCCGATCGGCGAAGTCGGCAAGAAGATCGGCGTGCCGGCAGAGGCGCTTCTGAACTACGGGCCGTACAAGGCGAAGATCTCCTTCGACTTCATCGAGAAGACGAAGGCCAACAAGGACGGCAAGCTGATCCTCGTCTCGGCCATCAGCCCCACGCCGGCAGGCGAGGGCAAGACGACGACGACGGTGGGCTTGGGTGACGGCCTCAACCGCATCGGCAAGCGCGCCATGAGCTGCCTGCGCGAGCCCTCGCTCGGGCCCTGCTTCGGCGTGAAGGGTGGCGCGGCCGGCGGCGGCTATGCGCAGGTGGTGCCGATGGAGGACATCAACCTTCACTTCACGGGCGACTTCCACGCCATCACCAGCGCCCACAACCTGCTCTCGGCGCTGCTCGACAACTCGATCTACTGGGGCAATCCGCTTGGGCTCGACGCCCGCCGGATCGCGTGGCGCCGGGTGCTCGACATGAATGATCGGGCGCTGCGCCACGTCGTGAACTCGCTGGGTGGCACGGCGAACGGCTTCCCGCGTGAGGACGGCTTCGACATCACCGTTGCTTCCGAGGTGATGGCGATCCTCTGCCTCGCCATGGACCTCAAGGATCTCGAGCGGCGGCTCGGCAACATCGTCGTCGGCTACACGCGCGACAAGAAGCCGGTGCTGGCGCGCGATCTCAAGGGCGACGGCGCGATGACCGTACTCTTGAAAGACGCGCTGATGCCGAACCTGGTACAGACGCTGGAGAACAACCCCGTGTTCATCCACGGCGGGCCGTTCGCCAACATCGCGCACGGCTGCAACTCGGTGCTCGCGACCAAGACGGCGCTGAAGCTGTGTGACTATGTCGTCACCGAAGCCGGTTTCGGCGCGGATCTCGGCGCCGAGAAGTTCTTCGACATCAAGTGCCGCAAGGCGGGCCTGAATCCGGCCGCGGCCGTCATCGTCGCCACCGTGCGCGCCCTCAAGATGCACGGCGGCGTGGCGAAGGACGAGCTGAAGAGCGAGAACGTGGCGGCAGTCGCCAAGGGCTGCGACAACCTCAAAAGGCATCTCGAGAACGTGCGCAAGTTCGGCGTGCCGCCTGTGGTCGCCATCAACCGCTTCATCACCGACACCGACAAGGAGATCGAGGAGGTGAAGAAGGCGGCCGAGAGCATGGGCACGAAGGCATTCGTGTGCACGCACTGGGGCGAGGGCTCCAAGGGCATCGAGGCGCTGGCGCATCACGTGGTCGACATCGCCGACAGCGGGCAGGCGAACTACAAGCCGCTTTATCCCGACGAGATGCCGCTGTGGGACAAGGTCAACACCATCGCCAAGGAGATCTATCGCGCCTCCGAGGTGGTGGCTGACACGAGCGTGCGCAACCAGTTCAAGGAGCTGCAGGCGGCAGGCTACGGGCATCTGCCCGTGTGCATGGCCAAGACGCAGTATTCCTTCTCGACCGATCCGAACTTGCGCGGCGCGCCAACGGGCCATGTCGTGCCGATCCGTGAGCTGCGGCTTGCGGCAGGCGCGGAGTTCATCGTGGCGGTGACGGGCGACATCATGACGATGCCCGGCCTGCCCAAGGTGCCTTCGGCAAACGTGATCCGCTTGAATGACGCGGGCCAGATCGAGGGCCTGTTCTAGACCATCGAGGTATGAGGGCGTTGAGCCTCCAGAGCGGGCATTCCCTGTGCAAGGGGTGCCCGCTCTGTCCAATTGCAAAGGCGTCGCGCGCTCCTGCGTGCGGCGCCTTTGTCGTTGTCGGTGGGCGAAGGGGCAGGCTGGGAAGCGGTGAACGCATCGCGCTCGTTGATGCCTTCCCGATTATGGCTGAGGGCGTGCCACGGCGGCGAAGTGGAAAGGCCCCGGATAGCCGCGCCTTCGGCGCGTCTTCCGGGGATGCAGTCTGGGGGGCGGTTCGCGCGTTCCTCTCAGACTTGCGTAGATGCCCGCCTTCGCGGGCATGACGGTGATGGGTGTGGGTTCGCGCGAGGCAGACTCTCCCGTCGTCGCCGCGAAGGCGGCGATCCACGCAAGCGTCGGTCAGGCAGAACCCCTGCTTCTCAGGACGCGGCCTCTCCGTTCTGCCTTCCCGGGCGAGCGCAGCGAGGCCCGGGACCTTTCCCCCGCGCCGGGGAAGGATCCGGATAGCCGCGGGCTAAGCCCGCGTCTTCCGGGAAGGCATCTGGGGGGCGGAGTGCGCGTTCGTCTCGGGCTTGCGTGGACGCCCGCCTTCGGGGGCATGACGGTGGTGGGTGGG
>JBDHTJ010000104.1:0-18553 GCA_039808585.1 Hyphomicrobiaceae bacterium
GATCCGACCGCTCAAGGCTGCCGATCGCTTTCTCGTGCGGCGGTGGCTCGACGACCCTGCGCTTCCCTCGTGGTGGGGAACGAAGAGCAGTGTCGAGGCCACAATCACCTATGCGCAGGAGATGACGAGCCCGCTCATGTGCATGATCGAGCGCGACGGCACGCCGATCGGCTTTGGACTGGGCGCTGACTCTGCGATCTGGGGAGAGGATTTTCCGCGCAGCATCGAGGCGGGCAGCTGGACCGTGAATGTGTTCGTCTCGCAGTCCGGGGGGCGCGTGGCCGAGACTGCGGACGCCCTGCTTCAGATCGTGGAGGAAATCCTCGCCACGAAGCTTGCCGTTTCCTGCTGCAGCCTGGTCTCCATCAAGAATGAAGCGGCGGCGCGTGCCTTCGAAAAGGCGGGCTTCAAGTGGAGCGAGATCTGGCACGATCCCTACATCGGCCCGTGCTGGGTCATGCATCTTCCCCGGCTTCAATGATCGCCACGATCGTCTCGAGCTGTCGTGCTGCCACGACGAGGCGCGCCAGCGTAAAGTTGCCGTCGCTCGTCACCTGGGCGAGAGTCCGCTCCACCGCGTCGAGGCTTGCTGCGGGCTTCGCTGTGGAGGCCGAGCGTAAGGCCACGCGCGCCAGTGCGGACTGCGCGTTCTCGATGGCGTCCAGGGCCTGAGTCGCGGCCGTGCGATCATAGCTGTCGACAATCGGCAATCGGGCCGCTTGCGCACGGATCTCTGGGACGCGAAGGCGTGTGCCGATTTCGAGAAAGACATCGGCTGCTTGCGGCACGGGAGCACCGGTCGCAGCGGCGAGATTGGTTATTGCGGGCGCGCTAACGAGAGCGGAGAGGGCGGCAACGTCTGTTGCCACATCGCCCGGCACGCCGGCATCGGTCCATTGGTTCGCGCGCACGCGGGCGCTGCTGGCAAGCGCGGAAGCGCTCGCGCCGATCAGGGGCCGAAGGGCCACCAGGCCCTCGCGGTGCTTGCGGCAGGTGCCCGTGTAGTCGATGAGAACGGCGCGGTCACGTACGATCCAGACAGTCAGGGCCTGCAGCAGGTGCTGAGTTTCGGCATAGAGTGCGAGTTGCAGCTTCCCATCGATGCGTGTGTCCAGGGCGTCGATGCGCTGCCAAAGCGCCGGCAAGTCGAAAATCTCGCGCACCGCCAGAAAGCCCTTTGCGATCTCGGCAATTGTTCTCTGTGTCTCATCGGCAGCGCGGGCGGGGAAGGCGGAGCCACAGCGATTGACCAAGGCATTCGTGATGCCAGTTGCAACGATCTCCCGGCGCAAACTGTGCTGACGAATCTCTTCAGGAAACGCGCGACGAAGCTCAGCGGGGAAATAGCCTTCCAGCCAGCCTGAGAATTGCGGTTCGTCGAGCAGCGGCGACTGCAGAAGCTGATGGGATATGGAAATCTTGGCGTAGCTCAGCAGGACGGCCAGCTCGGGCCGCGTCAGGAATTTGCGCGAACGGCTGCGATCGCCCATCTCGACATCCGAGGGCAGGCTTTCGAGCTTGCGGTTGAGGGTGCCGTCTGCTTCCAGCTTGCGCATGAGGAAAGCGAAATCGGGTGCGTTGTGTGCGGCCTCCCGCTCGGCGAGGCTCAGAGCCAGGCCCTGCTGGTAATTGTTGCGCAGAGAGTTTGCGCCCACGGCATCGGTCATGCGCGCGAGGAGGTCATTGCGGGCCAGGAGATCCAGGCGCCCGTCCTGCATCGCGGGAGCAAGGGCGATCTTGATGTTGACCTCCTGGTCGGAGGTGTTGACGCCAGCCGAGTTGTCAATGAAGTCAGTGTTGATGCGGCCGCCGCGCTGGGAGAACTCGATGCGCGCGCGCTGCGTCATGCCGAGGTTCGCGCCTTCACCCACTACCTTCACGCGCAGCTCAGCGCCCGTAATCCGCAAGGCATCATTGGCCTTGTCGCCGGCGTCATTTTCCGTCTCAGTGCTGGCGCGAACGTAGGTGCCGATGCCGCCGAAGAACAACAGGTCGGCGCGTGCTTTGAGAATTGCGCGGATCAACTCTGTCGGCGTCACAGTGTCGGCGCTGATTTCGAAAAGCGCGCGCATCTCGTTCGAGACGGGGATGGATTTGGCGGAACGGGGGAAGACGCCGCCGCCGGGGCTGATGCGGGCCTTGTCGAAGTCCTTCCAGCTTGAGCGCGGGAGAGCGAAAAGGCGCTTGCGCTCGGCGAACGTTGTCGCGGCGTCGGGGTTCGGGTCGACGAAGATGTCCCGATGGTCGAAGGCCGCGATGAGCCGCGTCTCCCTCGATAGAAGCATGCCGTTGCCGAAAACGTCGCCCGACATGTCGCCGATACCAATGGCGGTGAAAGGCTGCTTGGCAATGTCGACATTCATCTCGCGGAAATGACGCGCCACGCACTCCCACGCGCCGCGGGCGGTGATGCCCATGCCCTTGTGGTCGTAGCCGGCCGAGCCACCGGATGCGAAGGCATCGCCCAGCCAGAAGCCGCGCTGTAAGCTGATTGCGTTCGCGGTATCGGAGAAGGTGGCGGTGCCCTTGTCGGCCGCGACAACCAGGTAGGGGTCGTCACCGTCATGGCGTACAACGCGGGGGGGCGGGACGATACGCCCCGCTTGCACGTTGTCGGTGATGGACAGCAGCGTCTCTATGAAGATGCGATAGGCGGCAATGCCTTCGGCGGCTATGTCCTCGCGCGAACCGGCTCGCGGCAGGCGCTTGGGGAAGAAGCCGCCCTTGGCGCCGGAAGGTACGATCACCGCATTCTTCACAAGCTGCGCGCGCACGAGGCCGAGGATCTCGGTCCGGAAGTCTTGCGCGCGGTCTGACCAGCGGATGCCGCCGCGGGCGATAGGTGCAAAACGCAAGTGGATGCCTTCCACGCGCGGGCTGGCAAGCCAGATTTCGCGATAGGGCCGCGGCTCAGGCGCGGCTGCTACCGCCTTGCTTTCGAACTTGAAGGCAATCGTGTCAGGGGGGCGGCCCTCGGCATCATGCTGGTAGACATTGGTGCGAACCGTTGCGGATATGAGATCGAGGAAGAGACGCAGGATCTGGTCTTCGTCGAGACTTGCGACGGTTGCGAGTGTCGCCTCGACGCGCGCACGGATCTCCGTTTCCCGGGCCTGGCGTTCGTTCGCGGTGGACGCTTTGTCGGGATCGAAGCGTGCTTCAAACAAGGCGGCGAGGTCGCGGGTAATAACGGCCTGCGCGTTCAGCGTGTCGGACTGGTAGCGCAGCGTGAAATGCACTCCGAGCTGCCTCAGGTATGCGCCGTAAGCGCGGAAAATCGCGGCCTGTCGCCAGTCCAGATCCGCCGCGACGATCAAGCGATTGAAACCATCGTTCTCGGCTTGGCCGGTGAATACGGCCAGGAACGCTGCCTCGAGACGCTTGTCGTGCTGACCCAGGACGACGCTGGTGGCGTCGGCTGCTTCCAACACCATGTCGTGCAGTGTCACGCTGCGCGCTTCGGCGCCCATCCGCGGCGTGACCGTATAGGAGCGCTCGTCAATCGCGACGAAACCGAGGTTTTCCAGGATGGGAAGCCGCTCGGAGAGCTTGATCGGCGCCCCGAAGCGGTAGACGGCGGCGTGGATGCGGTGCGATGGCGCGTCCAGGTCGCGATAAAAGTCGACAGCTACGGGCATGCGCTCGTTGAGCCGCTCGATGCGCTTGATGTCCTCTAGGGCGCGTTCGGGCTTGAATGTCTCGGCGTAGCCTGCCGAGAAGGCATTGGCATACTTTGCGCGAAGGGTGTCTGCATCGTCGCCCAGCTGCGATAACAGATCGTCCAGGCGATCGGCCCAGGTGCGGACGATCTCGTAAATCTGGCGCTCCAGGACCTCGACGTCCGCCTGTGGCGTCTCCCCGCTATAGCGGCCGATGATAAATTGGACGCGCGTCAGACGGCCCTCGGAAGGAAAGTAGGGCTGGAACGCCACGACGCGGCCCTGGTACGTCGCCGACAACAGGGCACCGATGCGCTCGCGCACGCTGCTGCTGTAGCGGTCGCGTGGGACGTAGATCAGGGCAGAGACGAAGCGGTCGAACCGATCGATGCGAATGAAGGCGCGCACGCGGGGGCGCGTCTCGAGGTCGAGGATGCCCTGCGTCCAGGCCTTCAGCCGTTCGAGGCCGATCTGGAACAACTCGTCGCGCGGAAAATTGTCGAGGATGTTGGCAAGAGCCTTGGCGTCGTGGCTCGCGGGCGGATAGCCGGCTGCCGCCAACACCGAAGCCACCTTGTGGCGAAGGAATGGGATCTCACCGGCAGAGCGCACATAGGCTTGCGAGGTGAAGAGGCCGACGATCCGCAGTTCTCCCACCGGCTCCGCGCTTGCGCCGTAGATCTTCACGCCGATGTAGTCCATATGCACGCGGCGGTGCACCCGGCTCGTGACATTCGCCTTGGTGATGATGAGCGGCGAAGGCGCGAAGAAGAAGCGTCGCACCTCGGGTGTCATCGCGACAAGCTCTCCACCGCGGCGCAGAACATGCACGGCCGGATCGCGCAGGAGCCCAAGCCCCTTATCGAGATCCGATACGAGGCTGCCCGTCTGTGCATCGCCGTCGAGACGGTACTCACGCACGCCGAGGAAGGTGAAGTTGTCCCGTTCCAACCATTCGAGAAACGCGAGCGATTCCTGCAACAGATCCGGGGGAACATTGGCCGGGGCCACCCGCAGGCGTTCGATTGCCTCTACGACACGCGCGCGCATCGGACGCCAGTCGCTCACGGCGAGGCGGACTTCATCCAGGATGTCGGAAAGCGTGCGCACCAGGTCATCGGCCGCTGCGGGCTTCATTGGCGGAAGCCCGATCAGGATGTAGCTCTCGAGCTGCTTGCCGGCAGCGCGTGCGGACGCGGGCGCGACGCCTTGCAGGCGTCCTTCGTCGTCCCTCCGCGCCTCGAAGATCGGGTGCAGCAGGTGGGTGATCTCCAAACCGCGCGCCTGCACCTCGCCCAGGACCGAGTCGAGCAGGAACGGCATGTCGTCGTTCAGGGCTTCGAGCAAGACACCTGATGCGGGTGCCGGCGCCTGGCGCACCGCAATCTTATGGCGGCCGCGGGCGCGCGTTTCGATGAAGGCCAGCGCCGCCTTGGCGTTCTCTACGAGCGCGGAAAGGTCCAACAGAAGGGGGTCGTCATGCTCGGCTCGTGCGTAGAGCAGCTTGGCAAAGTCTTGCCCCAGTATGCTGCCCATGGCATGCGCGGCCCTATCTGCGATGCTGCCGGAGAGAGGCTCGAGCTCGCGTTGCATGAAAACCATCCGTTTCCGGCGATGCCTTCCAGTCTCGAATGGACGAGCAGGGAAGGGGACCTGACATGGGCGTCAATCACCACCAAGAAATTGGGATGGACTGGTCATGTCAGGCAAGGAGAAAGTCCGGCCACTTCAATTCGGGCTGCGGTGAAGAAAGCCTGGGCCATGAGGCGTGCGGACAACCTCGGCCACGGTTTCATGGCGCGTGTGGTTGCAGCCGAAAGCCCCAAAGTGGAATTAGTTCTCCCTTTAACCGATCGACAATCCAGGGTCTGCCACAATTCCCTGCAAGGAAACGTGGCAGGATGGGGTGCTGGGCTCACGCACGGCCAGAACTCGCGCGCGAGCGCGGTGGCGGGTCTTTAGCGAGCTGATGGCGGACGACCGGACGGGGCCGGGACGCTTATAACTGTGCTCAAACCACAAGCTCGGGCGAGACTGGGGCATGCGTAATTCGATTGCTGTCATGAACACCAAGGGCGGCGTCGGCAAGTCGACGTTGGTTTTGTCCCTTGCCGAAACCCTTTCGGCACAGTTCGGAAAGAACGTGCTGATCATCGATTCCGATGCGCAGGCCAGCGTCTCTGCAATGCTGCTGTCGGCAGCGAACCTTCACCGGCTGCAGTCGGACGGGTTGACGATTGTCGACCTGCTGGTGGCCAGCGTACTCAACAACGTTGCAGTGGACTGGCCGCGGTTCGTAGTTGGCGGAGTTTCCGATGTCGACGAGGCCCGTACCGTCTATCTCATCCCCTCCGATATGCAGCTCACGCTGTTCGAGCGCGAGGTGTCGAAGGAGAGCCTGCATCAGCGGCTGAGGGCGAGCATTCGGGGCCTGTTGGGGCACGTCCGCGGCGTTTTCGACATCATCCTCATCGATTGCCCACCCGGCCTCTCGGTTCTGACGGAGTCGTGGCTGCGGGAGGCGGATTTCCATTTCTCGCCCACGAAGCCGGACTATGTCTCGACCTGTGGCCTGGAAGTGTTTCGTCGCTTCAAGGGCCTTAACCCGGAGATGGGCTTCGCCGAGAACCTCGGTGTGATCATCAACATGAAGGACCTGCAATCGCCGGTCGACAGCGACTATCAAAGGTGGCTCAACGAGAACCCTGAGAACCGGTGCTTCCAGCAGGCCATCCCGCGCACGGGTGCGCTGCAGTATGCAGCCCAGCTGAGCCCGGTGGAGCGTTCCTATGTTGCGAAGTATCCGGGCGATTCCGGCGCTGCGATCCGGGCAGTTTGCGCAGAATTGCTTGCTCGCCTCGCAGCTGCGAACGCTGCCAATCCCAACCCACTCAACGCGCCAGTCCAGGCGCAGCCCGCGCAATTGACCTGAACCCCCGCGCCTCGCGTATAGTGCTTGCTGATCCAAGTCAGGGAGCAAGCATGTCGTCGCTCGTCTTCGATTCCGAGATCTACCGGGATGCCTTCGGCACAGCGCACATGCGCGAGGTGTTCAGCGATGCGAGCACCATCGCCAAGCAGGTGGCCGTGGAAGTCGCGCTTGCGAAGGTGCAGGGGCGGCTCGGCATTATCCCGAAGGACGCCGCTCATGAGATTGCGTCACGATGCGACGCCGGGCTCGTCGACCTCGCGGCCCTGAAGAAGAAAACGGACGTCGTGGGCTACCCGATCGTGGGGCTCGTTGCGCAACTTTCGGCGCAATGCGGGGAGGCGGGGCGCTATCTGCATTGGGGTGCAACGACGCAGGACATCATGGACACGGCGCTGGTGCTGCAGATGCGGCAGGCGCTCGATCTCGTCGCTTCGGACCTCAAGGCTTTGGAGACAGCCCTGGCCCGTCTCGCGCGCGACCACAGAAACACCGTCATGGCCGGGCGCACGCACCTGCAGCAGGCGCTCCCCATCACCTTCGGTTACAAGGCGGCCGTCTGGCTCAGCATGATGCAGCGGCATCGCGAGAGGCTCGGGCAGCTACTGCCGCGCGTGCTCGTGGGGCAGTTCGCGGGCGCGGCTGGCACCCTCGCTTCTCTCGGCGACAAGGGCCTTGCGGTCAGTGATGCGCTGATGACGGAGCTCGATCTCGGCAAGCCGGATATTCCCTGGCACGTCTCGCGCGATGGTCCTGCGGAAGCGGTCTCGTTCCTGGGGCTCGTTACCGGCAGCCTCGCCAAGATCGCCACCGACATCATGCTGATGATGCAGACGGAAATCGGCGAGGCGTTCGAGCCGTTCGAGGAGGGCCGTGGTTCGTCATCCACTATGCCGCAGAAACGCAATCCCATCGCCTGCGAATTCATCATTGCGGCGGCGAAGGTTGTGCGGCAGCAGGTCGGCCTCATGCTCGACGGGATGGTGGCGGATCACGAGCGCGCCACGGGCCCGTGGCAGGCGGAATGGGTCGCATTGCCACAGGCCTTCATTGCCGCCAGCGGTGCCTTGAAGCATTCGCGCTTCATGCTCGAAGGTCTTGTCGTGGTGCCGGAGAAGATGCGGGCGAACCTCGATGTGACGGGAGGGCTGATCGTGGCGGAGGCCGTGATGATGGCGCTGGCCGCCCATGTTGGCCGGCAGGATGCGCATCATATCGTTTATGACGCGTGCCGGAGCGCGCTGGAGAAAGGCACGATGCTGCAGGAGGAACTCGAGAAGGTGCCCGAGGTGACGCAGCACCTGCCGAAGGCCCGACTTGCGGAGCTGACGGATCCCGCCAATTACCTCGGTTCCGCGGTGCAGATGGTTGACAGGGTGCTGCTGCGCACGGACATGCGCTAAGCCCAATTCGACAGGCTCATTCTTTCGGGCAAATCTCAGGCAGCCTGTTCGGTTGCGGGCGTGCATGCGCCGACACTTGCTTCTGCGGCGAGCAGTTTTGCCATCTCCTCGGCCGGTAGCGGCTTACTTAGAAGGAAGCCCTGCCCGCGCTTGCAGCCCGCGCTGCATACGCGCTCGAGTTGCTCGGGCGTCTCGATGCCCTCGGCCGTTGTTTCCATGCTCAGGGTGTGCGCGAGTGCTACGGCGGAGCCGAAGATGGCGGCGCCACGCGACTGACTGCGGGCGACGTCCCCCGTGAAGCGCCGGTCGATCTTGAGGTTGTCGAAGGGGAACGCGTGCAGGTAGCTCAGGGATGCGAAGCCGGTGCCGAAATCATCGAGAGCAACGCGGATGCCGCTTGCGCGCAGATCTTGAAGGATCTCCGAGGCGATCTTTTCATCGTGGATCAAGGCCGTTTCTGTCACCTCGAGTTCGAGACGCTTGGCTGGAAAGCCGCTTTTCGACAGTACCGACGCGATCGATTGCACGAGGGTTGGACTACGGAACTGCACGGGCGACAGATTGATGGCAAGGTCGATTCGTGCTGGCCAGTGCATGGCTTCCTCGCACGCCTTTGCCAATGCCCACATGCCGATTTCGTCGATGATCCGCAGGGTCTCGGCAATTGGAATGAAAATGGCAGGCGAGACGTAGCCGAGCTGCGGGTGGCGCCAGCGTAGCAAAGCCTCTGCCGCCGTGATGCGGTTGGTGGCGAGGTCGTAGACCGGCTGGAAATGCACTGCGAACTCGTCACGCTCCAAAGCTTTCTTCAGGTCGTTTTTCAGCTGGAGCTGCCGGTGACGTTCGGCGTTCATCGCGGCTTCGAAATGGAGCCAGGTCTTCTTTTCGGCTTTCGCGTTCTGAAGGGCGAGATCGGCATTCTTGAGAAGGTTATCCTCGCTGTTTCC
The DNA here is from genome assembly GCA_039808585.1 of Hyphomicrobiaceae bacterium. Classification (GTDB taxonomy): domain Bacteria; phylum Pseudomonadota; class Alphaproteobacteria; order Rhizobiales; family Hyphomicrobiaceae; genus AWTP1-13. The sequence goes on from JBDHTJ010000104.1 coordinate 8,939, forward strand.
GTCGCGAGGCGCCATGGCAATGCCGCAGACGATCTTAACGGCGATCGGGCCCGCCGATGTTTGTATCGGTTCCGCGAGAGTGCTGACGATTTCGCCCATAAGCGCGTCGATGCGCCCCGCATCGTCTTCGTCGGGCAGAAGAAGCACGAACTCGTCGGCGTTGGTGCGGACCACCGTGGCCGGGCGCTTGAAAAGGCCTTCCAGCCTTCCTCCCACGCATTGCAGGATCTGGTCGCCGGCCGCGTGCCCCAGCATCTCGTTGATTTCCTTGAAACCAGCGACATCCAGGCAAACCACGGCGCACTTCTGGCTCAACCCGGGCCGCGAGAAGAAGCTCTGCAGCCGCTCGCTCAGAAGCGCCCAGTTTCCCAATCCCGTGACCGGATCGTGGAAGGCCAGGTGCTCAATGCGCTGCTGCGTCTTTTCCTTCTCGCGCGTGCGCCGGTGCATTCCGAAACCAGCCAGCAGCAGCGCGGCAGCTGTGAACAACCATGCCGAAGCAAGCGATCCGATGATGGACTTTGCCCTGCTTTCGGCCTCCTGCAGCGGCTGCTCGATGTTCTTGCGCACCTGCATGATGCCGCGGACGTCACCAAGCTTCCAATCGCGTTTCACCGATTGAGGGTGGTTGTTATGGCAGTCGACGCACGTCTGGCGGGTCAAAACATCCGCGAGTCCGATACGCAGCCAGCGCTCGCCATCGTGCGTTTCTTGGCGCCTGAAGATCATAGACTTGTCGTGCTTGAGCGCCTCCCAGGCATCGCTCTCGAAGGCGTCGAGTGCAGCCGTCCCGCGCTGTGGCCAAGGATAGGGACTTACGAGGTCTATGCCGATGTTCCTTTGGCGGAGCGCTTCAGAAACGTCTTTCACGAAGCTGGCTGGAATTGGCAGTCCGGCAGCGGATGACTTGTGTTCGTGCGTCAGTGTGAAGTCCTTATGGTCCCTCACTTTGGCGAGCACGGCGTCGGTGTAGTAGGCGCGTGTGACCCTGAGCTGCTCCGCTGCTTCCAGGGCGGCGTAGTAGGCAGAGTCGATTGTGCCCGCGCGCATCGTCTCAGGAAGTTGCCAGGCAATGACGGCAACCGCGACGCCGATCCCTGCAATGGTCGAGCCTATCAGCGTCCAGATCCGCCAGATCGCGGTCACGCGCAAACGCGGAGCGGTCCCTGGTGGCGGCCCAGTCGATGCAAATGTCTGGACAAACGAAAACATTGAAGGGCCGCTATTATTGCTCCAATCATATATAGAACGTGGATGTGAAATAGAGTTTAATGGACTGCGGTGGATCAGGTTCCCGCTGTCAAAAATGCGGGAGCCCATCAAGAAAATTCTGGTGATCTGAAGAAGGCAATACTGAGATATGGTTGCTGATGTCCACGGAGTGTTGGCCGCGCGGTGGCACAGTGTGGTCGTTCCAGTGTGAAGCGCAGACGGGGCGGGCTCGGTATCGAAGCCCGCCTTCGCTCACGCCGTCATTTCCAAGGTCGCCATGAAGTCGCGGCCGGGCGCGGCATCGAATAGCTCGCGCGTGTAGGAATGCTGAGGGTTCGCGAACAGCGCTTCTGTCGAGCCCTGCTCCACAATTTCTCCCTGCTTCATCACTGCCACACGATCGCAGATCTGTGCCGCTACCCGCAGGTCATGCGTGATGAAGAGAAGCGCAAGGTCGAACTTCCTCTTCACGTCTGCGAGAAGCTCCAGCACCTGCGCCTGCACAGAAACGTCGAGTGCGGATACCGGTTCATCGCCGACGAGCAGTACCGGCTCCATGGCGAGAGCGCGGGCAATGCATATGCGCTGGCGCTGGCCGCCGGAAAACTGGTGCGGATAGCGATCGAGGGCATCAGGCGAAAGGCCCACGTCTCCCAGCAGCTTGCGTGCACGTTGGATGGCATCGGCCTTGGAGAGGCCGAAGTTCATGGGACCTTCGATGATGGACGCGCCGATCTGGCGACGCGGATTGAGCGAGCGATAGGGATCCTGGAAAACAACCTGCACAGAGCGGCGCAGGTCACGCAGACTGCCGGCGCTGAGCTTCGACATATCCTGGCCTGCAATCTCGATCTTGCCGCCAGTGGGTTCGATGAGCCGCGAGATGCAGCGCGCAACGGTTGACTTGCCGGAGCCGGACTCGCCGACAATGCCCAGCGTTTCGCCCCGCCTCACCTCGATGTTGACGTTCTTGACGGCGTGCACCACGCGGCCGCGGCCAAGGAAGAAGCCTTTGTTGCCGAAAGTCTTGTTGAGGTCGTGCGTAGATAGAATGACATCGCCCTTGGCCTTCACGGCCGGTGGCGGCTTCAGGCTGGGCACGGCAGCGATCAGCATCTTCGTGTAGGGCTGCTGCGGGCGGCGCAGGATCTCGTCGCGCGTGCCCTGCTCGACGACCTGGCCCTTCTGCATCACGACAACACGGTCGGCAATTTCCGCCACGACGCCGAAGTCGTGCGTTATGAACAGCACGCCGGTGCCGCGGCGCTCCTGCATCTCGCGCACGAGCTGCAGGATGCGTGCCTGTGTGGTGACGTCGAGGGCTGTGGTCGGCTCGTCAGCGATGAGAAGCGAGGGGTCGAGCGACAGGGCCGCCGCAATCATGATGCGCTGGCGCTGGCCGCCGGAGACCTGGTGCGGATAGGCGTCGATCAGGCGCTCGGGCTCGGGCAGATGCACGAGGTTGAGCATCTCGAGCACGCGCTTGCGGCGGTCCGCCTTCGACATGTCGGTGTGGATCTGCAGCACTTCCCCGATCTGCTCGCCGACGCGCATGACAGGGTTCAGTGCGGTCATGGGCTCCTGGAAGATCATCGCCATGCGCGTGCCGCGCAGGTCGCGCAGCCGCTCCTTGCTGGCTTTCAGGATGTCCTCGCCCTCGAGCAGGATCTCGCCCTGGGTGGTTTTCAGCCCACGGGGGAGAAGGCCCATCACATTGAAGGCCGTGACCGACTTGCCAGAGCCGGATTCGCCGACGACGCAGACGATTTCGCCGGCATTGACCTTGATGTTGATGTTCTCCACGGCGTGCCGACGATCGGCGCCGGAGGGCAGCTCCACCGTCATGTCGCGGACGTCGAGGACGGTGCGGGCGGGTGACAGCATGGTTACACCCGCTTCGCAAAGCGGGGATCCAACGTGTCGCGCAAGCCGTCGCCCAGCATGTTGATGGCGAGGACCGCGAGCGCGAGGAAGATGCCCGGATACAGAATGTTGTGCGGATAGATGCGGAAGAGGGAGCGGCCCTCGGCCATGATGTTACCCCAGGTCGGCACGTCCGGCGGAATGCCGATGCCAAGGAAGGACAGTATCGCCTCCACCAGGATGGCGGATGCGCAGATGAACGTCGCCTGCACGATGAGCGGGGCGATGGTATTGGGCAAAACGTGCCGCACGAGCAGGACTGGTGTCGGCGTGCCGAGTGTGATGGCTGCCTCGACGTAAGGTTCCTCGCGGATCGACAACACGATGGCACGCACGAGGCGGACGACGCGCGGAACCTCCGGTATGAGAATGGCGATCACCACTGCAAAAAGTCCGGCGCGCGACAGGGAAACGACACCCATCGCAAGCAGGATGGCCGGGATCGCCATCAGGCCATCCATGACGCGCATGATGATGCCATCAAGCCAGCGGATGTAGCCGGCGATCATGCCGATGACGAGGCCGATCGAGACGCTGAGCACGGCCACCGTGACGCCAATGATGAGCGAGACACGGCCACCGTAGATGACGCGGCTGTAGACGTCGCGGCCCAGGCTGTCGGTGCCGAAGCGATGCTCGAACTTGGTCTGCGTGCCGTCCGCCTCGCGGATGGTACGCTCCGCGCCCGGCTTCTTGTTGCGGAAGGCGGGATTGATCTCAGCGGGATCGATGGTGCCGAGGTAGGGTGCGAGGATGCCGAGCGAGGCGATCACCAGGATGATGAAGGCGCCGATGAGCACGCTCGGGTTGCGGAAGGCGCCGCGCCAGGCGCTTACCTTCTTGGGCCGCGGAGCGACCTCTTCAGCAGGAGCGGAAGCGACGGTCGTCAATAGCGGATCCTCGGGTCAAAGATGGTGTAGGTGAGATCGACGGCGAGATTGATGACGACGTAGACCATGGAGAACAGCAGGATCACTGCCTGGATCGTCGGATAATCGCGGGCGAGAACGGCGTCGACAGTGAGGCGGCCGAGGCCGGGGATCGTGTAGACGGATTCCGTTACCACCACGCCGCCGATCAGCAGCGCAATGCCGAGGCCTACGACGGTGACGATCGGCACGGCAGCGTTGGCGAGTGCGTGCCGCACGAGCACCTTGAGTTCGGTCTGACCCTTGGCGCGGGCGGTGCGGATGTAATCCTCGTTCATCACCTCCAGCACGCTCGTGCGAGTCATGCGGGCGATGAGCGCGATGTAGATCACCGACAGCGTGAAGGCTGGCAATATCAGCCGCTGCAGCCAACCGCCGACGCCGACCGAAATGCGCTGATAACCCTGGACCGGAAACCAGTTCAGCTGGATCGCGAAGACATAGATCAACAGGTAGCCGATCACGAACACGGGCACGGAGAAGCCCAGCACGGAGAAACCCATGACGATGCGGTCGAGCCAACTCCCCTGGCGATAGGCCGCAAAGACGCCGAGTGGAATGGCGATGAGGGCTGCGATGACGATCGTGAGCGCAGCAAGGGACAGCGTTGGCTCGAGCCGGTCGGCGATCAACTCAACGACCTGCTTCTTGAAAAAGAAGCTCTCACCCAGGTCGCCTTGGGCGAGCTTGCCCATCCAGATGGCGAACTGGGTGAGGATTGGCTGGTCAAGGCCCAGACGTTTGCGGATCTCGGCCACCTGCTCGGCGTTGGCATTGTCGCCGGCGATAATGGCGGCCGGGTCGGCCGGCGTCAGGCGCAGCATGAGGAACACCAGCGCCGCGACAACGAGCATCACGGGGATGGTGGCAGCGAGCCTGCGCAGGATGTAAGCGAACATCTATTGCCTTTGTACTGTTGGTCGTGTGGCAGCAGCGGCGGCCAGCCGATCTTGCCGGTGCCGCCGCTGTAGCGTCATTGGATCTCCACGTTCCAGAATACCGGGGCCGGTGCCGCGAGATTGCCGGAAACGTTCTTGCGCATGGCGCTCGGCTGGAACCACTGGCCTACAGGAATGTGGGTTACGACCTTGGCGGCGCGGGCCTGGGCGTTGGCGGCGATTTCCTTCTGCTTGGCCGGGTCCGTTTCGACGGCGTAGTCGTTGCGGAGCTTCTCAATCTCAGCATCGCAAGGCCAGCCGAAAAGCGCCTTCTCGCAGCCCGCATTCATAAACGCCTGGAAGATCGGGTTGCCGATGTCCGCCGCGATCCAGTTCGTAAGGAACGCGTGCCAGCCGCCTTGTGTCGGCGGATCCTTCTTGGCACGGCGGGCGACAAGCGTCTGCCAATCCATGGACTGCATGTCGACCTTGAATCCGGCCTTCTCCATGAGCGATTTGGCAACCGGAGCCAGGTTCGTCAGCACCTGCAAGTCGGTGGAGTGCATGAGTACAATGGGCGTACCGTCATAGCCAGCTTCCTTGAGCAGTTCCTGGGCCTTCTTGAAGTTCGACTCGAGAATCCCGTCCATGCCCTTCGTGGAGTAGTTCGGCGATCCGCAGGGATAGTAGGACTTGCAGATCTTGTAGAACTCAGGATCGCCGATCACGGCTTTCAGAAAATCTTCCTGGTTGAAGGCGTAGATCAAGGCCTGGCGCACGCGAACGTCGTCGAACGGCTTCGCGGTCCAGTTGGGGCGGAAGACGTACTGATTGCCAAGGGGGTTGCCCTCGAACAGCTTGATATTCTTGTCCGCCTTGAGAAGCGGCATGAGATCATGAGGGGGCTGCTCGATGTAGTCGAGCTCGCCAGCGAGAAGCGCGTTGATGGCCTGCTGGTGGTCTGAGATGGCGCGCCATTCCACACGGTCCACCTTCACAACCTTGCCGCCGGCAAGTCCGGAGGCAGGTTCAGGCCGTGGCTTGTACTTGTCGAACTTCACATACACCGTCTTGTCGCCGGGCTTCCACTCGTCGCGTTTGAAGACGAAGGGGCCCGAGCCGGTGAAGTCGGAAATCTGCGTGTTGGGGTCGGTCTCGGCCACGCGCTTGGGCATCATGAAGGGGACGTTCGACGATGGCTTGCCGAGGCCCACGAGCACAAGGCCCGTCGGCTCTTTCAGCTTCATGACGAAGGTGGATGGGCCCGTCGCCTCCATCGAGGTGATGAACGACAGCAGTTTCTGGCCTGTCGCATCCTTGGCACCCCAGCGCTTGATGGAAGCGATGCAATCCTCCGACGTGACCGGCTTACCGTCGTGCCAAAGCAGGCCTTCGCGCAGCGTGAACGTGTGGGTGAGCTTGTCGGTGGACACCTCGTGCTTGTCCACCATCTGCGGCTTGACCTCGCCTTTTTCGTCGATGGCGAAGAGGGTGTCGTAGATCATGTAGCCGTGGTTGCGGACGATGTAGGCGGTCGTCCAGATCGGGTCCAGGATCTTCACGTCAGAGTGCATCACAGCCCGCAATGTCTTCTGGGCGAAGGCACTCCCGCTGGTCAAAAAACTCGCGGTGGCAAGGGCCGCCGCAGCCAGGCCTGCAAGGGAACAAAAGCGCCAAAGGGACGCGCGTTTCAATGAAATGCCGTGGGTGGATGCCATCTGATACACTCCAGTCGATCAGGGTGGGTTCAACTGCTGTAGAGGCGTGCTCGCTGAACGAGATTACACACTGAGCACATTGGGCGTGTCAAAGCCCCGCTTTGCCGGTTAATCAGGCGTCTTGAATAATGTAGCGGCAGCGGAAGCCGCTTGGGCAGGCATCACCGAGCGGGACGACCGCTATTGTGCAGTGCGGGGTGGGAGCAGACGCCAACGGCGGCGTGGAACGCAGATGCACCCAGTGCCGCGCTACGGCACGGCTGGTCAGCGCTCGAACCATGCTTAAAGGGGCTTCATAACGAGCCCGGTGCCTGCCGTCAGGCCTGCAGTGCCTTCAGCTCTGCGAGCGCGGAAGCAGCGGTGAAACGGCTTGCGTCGTCGCTGGCAGCTGCAAGATCGCTCTCGGCGCGCTGGATCTCGGCGGAGAGGGTGGCGCCGGTCAGCGTCTCGACGTCAATGGCACGCTCGGCCAGGATTGTGAGATGCTCGGCGTCGCATTCCGCGAAACCTTCCTTCACGAACAGGCGGACTTTCTTGGCGTTGGCCAGCGTGGCGTTGAGCACGCCCGGGCGCAGCGTGGACACGACTGGTGAATGGCCCGGAAGCACGGTGAATGCGCCTTCCGCCCCCGGTACGATGACCTCGGTGGCATCCTCGGAAACCGCCATGCGCTCGGGCGTCACGAGCTCGAACTTGAACGTGCCTGCCATTGCCGTGTCTTTCAGCCCTGTATGTTCAGACCTGCTTCTTCAGACCTGTAGCGTCAGTTCAATGTTCGCCTGTAAAGGCGCCACTCCCTGGATCAACCGAGGGAATGGAGCAGGCAGCGACGGTGCCGCTGCCTGCGGATATCTCTCAGTGGGTGCCGACCTTGGCGTCCACTTCTTCCGGCGTTTGCAGCTTGGTGCCGCAGAATGGGCAGAAGAAGACCGGATGATCGACCATGTTAGGCTCGTCGTCTTTCTCGGTCTCCAGCAACCCCACGGACATGTACAGAACACCGTCCTCGTCGACGGCAATCAAGGGCTCGAAGTCTTCGCCGGCAAGCGCGTCCTTGAGACCCTCGCAGCAGCTTCCGAATTTCCCTGCGTCTGCCATGCCCTCTCCTTTCGCTGGTTAGGCCGCCTCAGCCAGTTTCTCTGCCTTGGCCATGGCTTCCTCTATGGTGCCAACCATATAGAACGCCTGCTCGGGCAGATGGTCATAATCGCCATTCACCAGACCCTTGAAGCCCTTGATGGTGTCCTGCATGGACACGAGCTTGCCGGGGGAGCCGGTGAACACCTCGGCGACGTGGAAAGGCTGGGAGAGGAAGCGCTCGATCTTGCGGGCGCGGGCGACGGTGGTCTTGTCGTCCTCGGAAAGCTCGTCCATGCCGAGAATCGCGATGATGTCCTGCAGCGACTTGTACTTCTGGAGGATGGCCTGAACCTGACGGGCCACCTGGTAATGCTCCTCACCCACAACGCGCGGCTCGAGAATGCGCGAGGTGCTGTCGAGCGGATCCACGGCTGGGTAGATGCCCTTCTCGGCGATGGAGCGCGAAAGCACGGTCGTTGCGTCCAAATGGGCGAACGAGGTGGCGGGCGCGGGATCGGTCAGGTCGTCGGCGGGCACGTAGATGGCCTGCACCGAGGTGATCGAGCCTTTTTGCGTGGTGGTAATGCGCTCCTGCAGGGCGCCCATGTCGGTCGCGAGCGTCGGCTGGTAGCCCACGGCCGAGGGGATGCGGCCCAGAAGCGCCGACACCTCTGAGCCTGCCTGTGTGAAGCGGAAGATGTTGTCCACGAAGAACAGCACGTCCTGGCCCTGGTCGCGGAAGTGCTCGGCAACGGTGAGGCCGGTGAGAGCGACGCGCGCGCGAGCGCCGGGAGGCTCATTCATCTGGCCGTAAACCAGCGCGCACTTGGAGCCTTCGCCGCCGCCCTTCTTGTTCACGCCTGACTCGATCATCTCGTGATAGAGGTCGTTGCCCTCGCGCGTGCGCTCGCCAACGCCGGCGAACACCGAGTAACCGCCGTGCGCCTTGGCGACGTTGTTGATGAGTTCCATGATGAGCACGGTCTTGCCGACGCCGGCGCCACCGAACAGGCCGATCTTGCCGCCCTTGGCGTAGGGCGCGAGCAGATCCACGACCTTGATGCCCGTGACGAGCATCTGCGCTTCCGTCGACTGGTCGGCGAACGTGGGCGCGGGCTGATGGATGGCGCGTTTGGTGGAGGTCTTGACGGGGCCAGCCTCGTCCACCGGCTCACCGATGACGTTCATGATGCGGCCGAGCGTCTCGTCACCAACGGGCACTGCGATGGGCTGGCCGGTGTCCGTCACGTCCTGGCCGCGCGTCAGGCCTTCGGAGCTGTCCATGGCGATGGTGCGCACGGTGCTCTCGCCCAGATGCTGCGCAACCTCAAGAACGAGGCGCTGGCCCTGGTTCGTGGTCTCGAGTGCGTTCAAGATTTCAGGCAAATGCCCGTCGAACTGCACGTCGACGACGGCGCCCATCACCTGGCGGATTTTACCGACTTTGTTCGTTGCCATGTTCCCTTACCTCGTCGTGCGGTTCCGATCTCAGAGCGCTTCGGCGCCAGAGATGATTTCGATGAGCTCTTTCGTGATGTTGGCCTGGCGCTGACGGTTATAGCGGATCGTCAGCTTGTTGATCATGTCGCCGGCGTTGCGCGTGGCGTTGTCCATGGCGGTCATCTGCGAGCCGAAGAAGGAGGCCTGGTTTTCAAGGAGGCCGCGGAAGATCTGCGTGGAAATGTTGCGCTTAAGCAGCACGCCGAGGATTTCCTCCTCCGACGGCTCGAACTCGCTCACGGCCTCGGCCTTCGACGATGTGTTGGCCTTGGCTTCCGGGATCTTGGCGGGAATGAGCTGCAGCGCGGTGGGCTTCTGCGCGATCACCGACTTGAACTCGGAGAAGAAAAGCGTGGCGACATCGAACTCGCCGGC
>JBDHTJ010000105.1:0-18385 GCA_039808585.1 Hyphomicrobiaceae bacterium
CGGCCGTGGGCCCCTCCGCAAGTACGCAGTCCGTTCCTGCCGACGATGCCAAGGCTGCGCTCGCCGGCGTGGTCGATGGCATGAAGGACGGTGATGCCTTCGGGCGCGAGGAAGAGGCCGATGCGCTGGCGCGCAAGTGGCAGCGGTAGTGCAGCGCACCTGACGCTTGGTCCCCGCCCGCGGCTGGCCTCGTTACCAAGCGTCAGGTGCAAAAGCTGTACTAGAAACATATATGAACTAGTGTTCCTTATGGCTCCGACATTTGCTCTCGACCGGTCCGAAACGGGAAGCAAATGTCGGAGCCGGAACACTAGTGTTGCGGCTCCCCGAGCCAGGAAACTGATTTGGCTGCCGTGAAGATCAGCGGAGGCCGGTCGATAGCGAAGGGCTGCGGGACGGCGCCTTCGGAATAGTCGACGTTTCCCAGGTGCCGGAGGACGGCGCGGCTGCGGGTTTTGCAGAGACAGGCGCTGGCGCCGGCTGCCGTGCGACGTTGACGGTGGGCTGGCAGGATTGCGGCGCGATGGGCAGGCCGCGGCCGTAGGTGGAGTCGCGCCCGGGGAGCCCAAGATCCTGGTACTGCAAGCGCGACAGGAGACGATCCTTCTGTGCATCCGGCGCAATGTTGTAGACGGTGGCGACGAGGGCCGTCGCAAACGGCGTCGCGAAGGATGTGCCGGAGTAGTAGCCCTCGCGCTGGTCCGGAACCGCGGTCCAGATGTCGACGCCGGGTGCAGCGAGGTCGATATGGCGGCCGCGATTGGCATAGGGGTAGATGCGCCGCTCCTTGTTGACTGCCGTAACGGCGATGACCTGCTTGTAAGCGGCTGGATAGCTGGGCTCGGCCGTGGGGCCTTCGTTGCCGGCGGCGGCAATGAACACCATGCCTTTGGCGCTGAGGCGCGCGATCTCCGGTTCGATCAGATCGTCGCGGGGGCCGGCGAAACTCATGTTCACGACCTTGACGCCCATGGCGTCCATCCACTGAAGCGCTTCCTTCAGGACGACAGTGTCGCTGGCAAACTCGCCCCGGCCATCAACGAAGAAGACGCTTGCGACATAGAAGTTCGCGTTGGGGATGAGACCTGGCGTGCCGCTCTTGCGATTGCCCGCCAGCACGGCCAGCACGCCGGTGCCGTGCCATGCGGGTGCGGGCTTGCGACCATTGGGCAAAAACACGCCGACGTTGGCGGAATTGAGCGCGGGGTGCCCGTGGTCGATGTTGGTGTCGATCAAGCCGACCTTCACGGAGGCCGTGCAGCCGGCGAGTTCCTTGTCGTCCCACTGCAGGAGGACACGGCCGTGGCAGCGGTCGCCCGTGCAGGCCTTGGAGGTTCCTGCCGGTTCGACACCGTGTGCGCGGTGCGAACTCGATTCGGCGCGATAAAACCGGTAGAGGCGGTTCAGAGAGAACTTCTCTTTCGGCATCTGCTGACGCAAGAACTCCTGCGCCTCCGCCGCCTCCATGCCGTCGGGAACGATGAGGCGGGTGAGTCCGCTGTTGCCTGCGCGAGAAACGCCGAAGCCGAGTGTCATAGCCTTCTGCTCGGCCGCCGGGCTCAGGTTGAGGGCCAGCACTTCGCCCGAGGCATAGGATTTGCCGTTCAGGTCGCCGGTCCAGTTGGAGATGCCGGTAGATGTCGTGCGCGCCTTTGCCGAAACGGACGTACTGGTGTTGACCGCAGGCGCGACGACGGCGGGTGTATCATCGTCGCCGTCGCCCTTGGGCTTGCGGCGCTTGTGGGCGTGGTCATGGCCTCTCTGTTGCGGACGGTCCGTGGCGTTGTTGGGTTGCTTGGGATTGTCGCCGCCGTTGAACAGTCGCTCCAGTCCCTCAAGGAGGGTGCGGGGCGGTCCCTGATTGTCGCCGCCGGAGCGATTGTCGTCACCGCCACGGCCGCCGCCGCGGCTGGCGGAGTTGGGGCTGGCGTTGTTGGAGCTGTTCGGGTTGCTGCTGTTGTTGTTGCTGTTTGACGAACTGCTGTTCGAACTGGAGCTGTTGTTCGACGAGGACGAATTGCTGTCGTTGCTCGAGTTCGAATTGGAGGAGCCGCGATCGTCGTTGCGATCGTTGCGATCGTTGCGATCATTCCTGTCGTTGCGATCACCGCGGTCCGATCTGTCGCCGCCGCGCCCACGGGCGTGAGCGGAGGCGGTGATCTGCACGTCGAAGGGAGCGTAATCGGAGGCAAGCGCGGCCATCGCGAGCAGGAGGGCGAGCACGCGCAGCATCGGTCGCGCAGTGCTGCGCCGAGTTGTGCTCAAACAGAGAGTTTTTCGCCGAAGCAGTCGCCGCATGTCCTGCCCAGTCGGTGGCCTGCAGATACACTAAGCGACAGCTTCAGGAGGGCCAATGCCATAAGGGCAACAACAGACATTTTTGCAGGCCAGTAGATGTCGTGCGGAATAACTCGCGAGGAGCGACGTTGTATTCTTCTGGGCGCCCGGCGACTCCCCTGCGGGGAGCCGGCCGCCGGGCGCTGTCTTGTGGACGGGTGCTGTCCTTGGACGACGGTAACGACACCTTAACCACGGGGCGACAACTCCACGCCGACAAGGGCTTGCTTTAACGCTGGTTTGCTAGCGTCGCATCTTGTTTTGATGCGTTCGGAGACCTGCATGAGCCTTGTCGGTGCAAGCTCGTTCGCCTTTGCCCGCGACTGGGTCTCGGGCGGGAAGCGTGGCGTGTTGAAAGCGACGCTGTCGCTCCTGCACTACAGCGGGCTTGCACGCAGACTTGCGCCCTCCACACGCGGACGGGGAGCCATCTTCACGTTGCACAGCGTGAGTCCCGAAGCACCTGGCGCGTTCGATCCGAACGGAATCCTGCGCGTCACGCCCGCTTTCCTCGAAGCGGCAATCCTGGCGGCGCGGAAGGCCGGATACGACATCGTTTCGCTGGATGAGGCAGTGAGGCGGCTTTCGCGGCCGGACGACGGCAAGCCATTCGCCTGCTTCACGCTCGACGATGGCTATCGGGACAACCTGACCTACGCCTATCCGCTGTTCAAGCGCCTGGAGGTGCCTTTCGCGATCTACGTGCCGACCGCGTATGCGGATGGGCAAGGCGACCTCTGGTGGCTGGTGCTGGAAGCTGCAATTCGCAAGGCGGTGCGTCTCGACGTCGTGATCGGCGGGCAGCGCGTCGCGATGGCGACGGAGACCCCGGCGCAGAAACGGGCGGCCTTTTCGCAGGTCTACTGGCCGTTGCGCAGCCTGCCCGAACGGGAGATGCGGGCTGCGATCCAGAAGATCGCACAGGAGGCCGGCTACGACAGCAGCAGGCTATGCCGCGATCTCATCATGACGTGGGATGAGATCCGGAGCCTGGCAGCAGATCCGCTGGTGACGATCGGGGCCCACACGGTTGATCACCTGGCGATCGCGAAGCTTCCTGCGGATGAGGCACGTCGCGAGATCGCGGCGAGTGTTGAGCGCATCGAGGCGGAGCTGGGGCGCCCTTGCCGGCATTTCAGCTTTCCATACGGCGATGCAAGCGCGGTTGGGCCACGCGACGAAGAGATCGCGCGCGGCCTTGGGCTTGCGACTGCGGTTACCACGCGCAAGGACGTGATCGATCTGCAAGAAACCGGCGGCCTCTGGAACCTGCCGCGCATTTCGCTCAACGGCGACTATCAGAAGGCGCGTTACGTCGAGGTGTTCCTGACGGGTGCACCCTTCCGGATGACGCGCGTGGCGCGACAGGCGCTCGGAGCGCTGCGCGGGCGTCGTTCTGCCCCACTTGGCGGCGCTCAGGTGAAAGCGGGCGCCTGAAGCGGGCGCGCCGTAAACCCAGCTGCTCAGCGCAGGCGCCAGATGCGGAGCGCGCCGGTTTCGAGCTGGATTTCCTGGAAGGCTGGCGACGGGTTTCCAGCGAGCAGGTCATGACGCAGCGTGCCAGGCGTGGCCGATGCGGCCGTGGCAGAGCAAAGAGCAACATAGGTGACGCCGCGTGCCTGGAGCGCATTTAGTGCCTTGTTCTGCGGGCCTGTCAGAATGTCCAAAAGCGCGACGATGTCCTTGTCGATGCGGTGGTACGGGGCGGCGACGACGCGATGCGGCGTGAGGGCTGCGACATAGGCGGATAGATCCAGTTCGGCCGCAACCAGGCCCGGCTCCAGACGGGAAAGCAGAGAGACAGCGTCGGTGCGATAGCAGCTGTTGCTCGTGGGTGCTTCGCTCGCAACTGTTGCTGCAGGCACGGGCGTGATGAAAAGAGACACGAGGGAACTTAGCGTCGCTTGCGACAACATCAGCACGGCGAAGGCGCGAATAATGTTGGGCGACACGGAGCCCGTGCCGTTGAGCCCGGTGGCGAAGGCCGTCATGGGTGCGATGACGAGCCACGAGGCGTAGGGTGTGAGCTTGATCTGCCAGAAGCCCAGCGCGACCGCCAGCAGGGTGCCTGCGGCCGCAAAGCCGGTGGCAAGATCGCGTCGCCGCCACACGAGGTAGAGGTGCGTCGCGGCGCCCAGGAGCAGGAACATGATCTGGGGAAGGCCTGCCTGCGGGTGCTTCCGGGCAAAGGCAACGAGGCTCTGGGTTTCCAGGACGTGGTCGAGCCACATCGGCTTCAGGGCGGGATCGACCTGGCCGAAGGGACCGGCAAGGCATTTGGGTTCGAGGCCGGCATAGATTGCAGCGCCTGCGGCGGCGCACCCTCCCGCGATCAGAAGGCGCAGGGAGAGCGGCAGGTTCGCACGCGATGCGAGGAGCAATCCCGACGCGGCGGCCGCGGACAGTGCGACGAGGTTGAGGGACAATGCATCGCAGTGGACCCCAGCAAGCTTGCCGGGTGCCGTGGTTGCGACCAGGCAAAGCACAAGGGTGGCGGTGCAGGCGAGGGCGGCATTGCGGGCGCCTGCGAAACGCGCAGGAAACAGCACGTAGAGCAAGCCGCCGAGCGCCAGCATCGGTACCGTGAGTGCGATGGCTTCATAGCCGATGGCGAGACCGACCCCGAGGAATGCTCCCGCCGTCCAGCCCAGGCGTGCCTCATTCAGCGAGCGGGCCAGGAAGAGCGTGCCGGCGACGGCGCACAGGATCTGCGCATTGTGATGGTCGATGCGTCCGGGTTTGAACTGCACGATCGCGAAGCCGCAGGTGAAGACCAGGACCATTGCAATGAGCGCGCCGCGTGCCGGTGCCTCGCGCTCGGCATGGCGGGCAAGGACGAGGGCGAGAGCGAAGAACAACAGCAGCGGCCAGGCGGCACGAACGGCAGTCTCGGCCATCTCCGGGCCCAGCAGCGGGCGCAGCAATAGAATGGCGAGGGCCAGCGGCGCGTCGATGAGGCGCGACCAGTGCGAGACGAGTACGTCGGGCGCGCCGATGCGGGACAGGGTGGTATCGAAGAAGGAGGCGCCCGCGAGAAGCTCGCGTACGGTGAGCAGGCGTACCGCATCGTCCGTGTCGCCCAGGGTCTCGGCGAGGCCGAAACCAGGCGCTACCCAATAGGCATAGACGAGGAGGGCCGTGGCCACAGCCGCCCAGAGCGCGGGGGAGCAGGCGCAGCGGGCAGCCACGTCGCGCAGGTCTGTGCGGTTCGGCACGAACGCATGCACCAATGCCATGTGGGGAGACGCCTTTACACTCGGTTCATGATTGCGGACCGCAGACATGTGGTCGGCGGGGCTCACTCTAGCCGCAGCGGCTTAGAGCCTCGTAAAGGAGCCGTGATGCGGACTGGAAAAACTTGCTTCCAATGCAGGATAGAGGGGCAACCGAATATTTAGGCTTCCTGTTTATCGTGATGCTCCAAGGAAAAGCCCCTGCAATCGCGCGTTTTTCGCGTGCCTGCCGTGCGAGGGGCCGCGCCGTAGTTAATGTAGAGCGTAGCGGAGCCCGCGAAAAATGCCCCATTCAGATGTGTTTATTATTGGTGCCGGTCCGGCGGGATTGACTTCGGCATACCTGCTGACGAAGGAAGGCGTATCCACAACGGTGATCGAGGCCGATCCGACGCACGTCGGCGGCATCAGCCGCACCGCGAGCTACAAGAATTTCCTGTTCGACATCGGTGGCCACCGTTTCTTCTCCAAGTCGAAGGAAGTGGTGGACCTGTGGAAGGAGATCCTGCCCGACGACTTCATCGAGCGGCCCCGGCTGTCGCGCATCTACTACAACGGCACCTATTTCTCGTATCCGCTGAAGGCGTTCGAGGCGCTGAACAACCTCGGTTATGTGGAAAGCGCCCTGTGCGTGCTGTCATACCTGCAGAGCCAGGCCTTCCCGAAGGACGATCCGCAGAGCTTTCACGAGTGGGTTGCCAACCAGTTCGGTGAGCGCCTGTTCTCGATCTTTTTCAAGACCTACACCGAGAAGGTGTGGGGCATGAGCTGCGACGAGATCTCGGCCGACTGGGCCGCACAGCGCATCAAGGGTCTCGATCTGTGGAGCGCCATGTCGAATGCGCTGCGCAACTCGCTGCCCAAGGTCGGCCCGAAGAAGTCCGGCGGGAAACAGATCAAGACGCTGATCGAGAGCTTCCAGTATCCGCGTCGCGGGCCCGGCATGATGTGGGACGCGGCGGCGGCCAAGGTGCGCGCCAAGGGTGGCGACATCCACATGGGCACGCGGCTCGAGAGCCTGCGCTGGAGCGAGCGCGACAGCCAGTGGACCATCACGGCAAGTACAACCGATGGCGGCTTCAAGTATTTCACGGCCAGGCATGTGATCTCCTCCGCACCGATCCGCGAGCTCGTGCACGCGATCGGACCGACGCCGGCTTGCGCGCCCGCCGCGGAGAAGCTGCGTTATCGCGATTTCCTGACCGTGGCGCTGATCGTGGAAAAGCCCGACCTGTTCCCGGACAACTGGATCTATGTGCACGAGCCTGCCGTGAAGGTGGGTCGCATCCAAAACTTCCGCTCTTGGTCGCCAGAGATGGTGCCAGACGAGAAGCTCGCGTGCCTTGGTCTTGAGTATTTCTGCTTCGAGGGCGACGGCCTGTGGGGCGCCAGCGATGCCGACCTCATCGCGCTTGCCAAGAAGGAGCTGGCGCAGATCGGGCTTGCCCGCGAGGACGAGGTTAAGGATGGCTGTGTCGTCCGGCAGAAGAAGGCGTATCCGGTCTACGACGACAGCTACAAGGCGCACGTCGAAGAGATCCGCAGCGAGCTTGCGGACAAGTATCCGACGCTGCATCTCGTCGGCCGTAACGGCATGCACAAGTACAACAACCAGGACCACGCGATGATGACCGCCATGCTGACGGTGAAGAACATCATCGCCGGGGAGCCGGTGTACGACATCTGGAACGTGAACGAGGACGCCGAGTATCACGAGGCCGGCGGCTCGGGCGAGCAGGAAGCACTTTCGAGCGTGCGGATGGTGCCGCGTCGCCTGGGCGCGGCCTGAGACATCGGCTGAGTGAAAGGTAGCGGCCATGGCCACGCTTTCGGGGGCTTGTGCAGGCGCGCCCCGCACGCCGCAGAAGGTGCATGTGCAGGCAGCGCGCTATCTTGCGAGCAGTGTGCTGGCGCTTGCGTGTGACACGGCGATCTACCTGGCGCTGGGCATCGCGGGGATGGTGCCCGCCTTGGCTGCTGCTGCAGGCTATCTCGCCGGACTGGCGCTGCACTACATGCTTTCGATTCACTTCGTTTTCGATGTGGAGGCGACGGGAAAGGGGCACCGGCGACTGGTGCTGGAGTTCGCCTTAAGTGGTATGGGTGGTCTTGGCCTGACGATGCTCATCATCGCCGTGGCGACAGGGCCGCTGGGGCTGGCGCTGCTGCCGGCAAAGGTGCTGGCCGTGGGCGCGAGCTTCGTGGCCGTGTTTCTGGTGCGGCGCGGATTGGTGTTCGTTCGCGCGGACGGCTAGCGCTCGCCTGCCGCTGAGGATAGGGTGCGCGCAATTCGTCCGGGACTGCGGAAAACTCTCACCTCGTCGGGTTCGTTCAGCCAGCTGATGCCACGCTATCGCGTTACACTCGAGTATGACGGCACGCCTTTCGTGGGTTGGCAGGTTCAGGCCGACGGCCGATCGGTGCAGGGCCGCCTTGCAGAGGCCATCGAGAAGCTGAGCGGTGCGCGCACGACAGTGCGAGGTGCGGGCCGCACCGATGCGGGCGTGCACGCCATGGGGCAGGTGGCGCATTTCGATCTGCCGCGCGACTATCCGGCCGATACCGTGCGCAATGCGGTGAACTTCCATTTGAAGCCCGATCCGATCGCGGTGCTCGACTGTGCCGTGGTGCCGGACACATTCGATGCGCGGTTCAGCGCTACGGCCCGGCACTACCGTTATCGTCTGCTGCCGCGCCCGGCGCCGCCTGCGCTGGAGAAGAACCGCGTATGGTGGCTGCCGCATGGCGTTTGTCCGCGTACGATGCATGAGGCGGCGCAAGTGCTCGTGGGCCGGCACGACTTCACGACGTTCCGGGCGGCGGGGTGCCAGGCGAAAAGCCCGGTGAAGACGCTCGACCGTCTCGACGTAACGCAGCGGGACGCGGGCGAGGTCTGGGTGGAAGCCTCGGCGCGGTCCTTCCTCCACAGCCAGGTACGTTCGCTGGTGGGCTCGCTGAAGCTCGTAGGCGAAGGACGCTGGAGTGCCGCAGATCTGCAGCGTGCGTTGCTGGCGCGGGACCGAGCGGCGTGTGGCCCCGTTGCGCCGGCGGCGGGCCTCTATCTGATGCGCGTCGATTATGCGCCTCGTGCCGACGATGTCGGTACTGTGGACAACGCGCCTGAAACCGCTACAGAGAACGAGGCGGACGTCGAATAGGCAGCGTTCGCGGGCGTGGCGAAACCGGTAGACGCAACGGACTTAAAATCCGTAAGGCAGCAATGCCTGTGGGGGTTCAAGTCCCCCCGCCCGCACCACTGGCATGCGCCGAAATGCGCCCTAGAGTGCACAGGGTGCGCCTAGCGGAGGTCATCTGGGTATGGTAGCTGAGTGGGCCCTGAAATGCCCTGTGATAGCCAGAGCCGACATTGCTCACAAAATGGTTGCTAAAATTCCGATTTGCGGGCCTGTGGACAGTTCCCTTTGCATTCGGACCTCTACCTGCATCACGATCGCTCGTCGGCGAGGGGGTGTGGGTCATCCTTGCGCAGGGCCTCACGGCGATCGGCGCGCTTGCAAGCATCAAAGTCGCAACAACTGTTCTTGGTCCTGAGAATTATGGACGCTTCGCTGCCGCGGTGGCGGTTGCGGCCATCATTCAGATTTGCCTTTTCGGGTCGATCAGCCAAGCTGCAGCGCGCTTCTTGTTTCTCGCCATCAATGCGGGGAACTGGACGAGCTATGTCAGGTCGTTGGTGCGCCTTGTGAGCGGGGCCTCCGCTATCATCGTGCTGCTTTGCGGATTGTCTTATCTGCTCCCATTCGACATCGGGAGTACGACGCCGGTCTGGCTGTTGATGCTTTTCCCGATCGTTGCAGGCTGCCAGCAGGTCTTGACCACGGCGCTCAATGCAGGCCGCTTGCGAAAGGCGGTGGCGCTTGCGCAGGGGGTGGAAACCATAGTCCGGCCGATGATG
The DNA here is from genome assembly GCA_039808585.1 of Hyphomicrobiaceae bacterium. Taxonomy (GTDB): domain Bacteria; phylum Pseudomonadota; class Alphaproteobacteria; order Rhizobiales; family Hyphomicrobiaceae; genus AWTP1-13. Next base: position 9,487 of record JBDHTJ010000105.1, read on the forward strand.
ATGCTGGGGGCATCCTTCGCATTCGGGGCAGAGATTTCAGCTGTATTGGCTGCCTATATCGCGTCCTCCCTGCTTGTCCTTGCCGTCCTGTGGGCAGTCTTCGTCCGGTTTCGCAAGGAGATCCTCGAAGGCAAACCAGCAACGCCGTCCGTTGTAGGTGCAGACCTTTTCGGACAGATGATTGCCTATGTTCTTCCCTTCGTCGTGTTTGGAGTTGTCGGAGCGGTGGGAAGCCACGGCGAACGATTTCTGCTAGCAGCCTGGCTGCCTTGGGAGCAGGTTGGCGTTTATGCACTCCTGTCGCAACTCGCCTTGGCACCCACGGTGCTGCTCATGAACCTCGTCAACCAATTCTATCTCCCGGTCGTTTTCCAGCATGATCCGCACGGCAAGAAGGTTCTCGCGGGGACGGCACGGGGATACTTCATCGTGAGCGCGGTTGGTACTGCGGTGCTTGCAACCGCGATCGTCGTGGCCGGCCCTGATCTCGTCAGACTGGCTTCGACCCGCGCATTCCTGGGCTATGAATACCTACTCGTTCCGCTGGTGATATCGGCCGCGTTGTTCGGCATGGCACAGCAGCTCTGGCTTCCCGGCCTGCGGGCGCTGCGGACTGTGATCTACATCGTGCCCAAGACGGTGCATACGGTGTCACTCTTGACGGCTGCCGTTCTGCTGGTTCCGGCCTTCGGCCTGACGGGCATGGCGATCGCATCGCTGATTGCTGCATCTCTCTATGCGTTGTCGGTCATCGTGGCGAACAGGCTGGTGGAGAACGCGGCATGAGCATGCGCGGAGCGAGCGCAGGCCTTCCGGGCGTGCCGGCGTTCGGGATAGGGCTGGCGATAGCAGCCGTACTCGCAACCGGTGCAGGCTACGCGCTTTATCCCGGCAGTCTGGCGCTGTTCGTGGCGTATTCGCTGGTCTACTTTGCTATTGTCGGTGTCGCGCTTCTCAATCCGCGCGACTACGCGCACCTGTTCCTTTCGCTCATGTGGATCGTCGGCTTGTGGCTGAAGCCCGTTCTGCATTGGGTCGACAACTGGCCTTTTGTCGAGCCTGTCGGGAATTTCGTCGACACGGCACAGAACTGGGATCTGGTGCTGACGATCGGTCTGCTGGGCGGATCCGGATTTCTGACTGGGCGGCTTGCAACATTGCGCTGGTCGAAAGCGTGGAAGAGCCGGCGGGACCAGATAAGCTTGCGCGCTCCGGAATGGGCGGTGGCATGGCGAACGTGGCTCTGGGCCAGTGCCGGCTTGGCCATTCTGGCGATCGTTGCCTTGAACTGGCGATACTCGCTGCTCACGCGTGGCTCGGTGGCGCAGACGCCGCTGCCATGGCCGCTCGGGGGGCTTTATGCGTGGGTGACGGAGATCGGCCTGGCACTCGTGATCGGGGTCCTTGCCGCCTGGGACCGTATGTCCGGGCTGGGCCCTGCGAGAAGCTTCGTTTTCATCTGCATCGAAGGCGCGGCCGTTTCATTTTCAACTTCAAGCCGCGCACTATTCATTTTTCACGTGATGCCATTTTTCCTCACGCTCGGGCACTGGGGAACGGTTGCGCGGACACGGACCGCTGTCTGGGTGATCCTGCTGATCTGCGCGGCAGGCGCTGTTTCGATCCCCCTGGCGACCACTTACCTTCGCGTCTATGGCAAGAGCGCGCTGCCAATGACGCGCGAAGAATTCGATGCAGCGACGGTTGAAAAGCGTGTGCCGCAACTAAATCAGCTCCTGTCCCAGGCGTCAGGCTCTATGCGCATCCTCGTGATCGAGCGGTGGGTGGGGCTGGAAGGGCTGATGTCGACCGTCACATATCCGGAGAGGAGCCTGGATCTCTTGGCGCGGGCGGCTTTCCAGCGCCGAAGCTATGGAACCGTGGACGTCTATACGCGCGATATCAGCAAATCCGGCTTCACCGAGAGGGACGCGCAGCGTTATCATTTCGCCTCTCCCTCCGGGCCCATCGCATTCCTCTATTTTTCCGGCTCGACGTGGCTGGTGTTCATCGGCATGGCGCTGGTGGCCGTGATGATCACTGCGGTGGAATTGCTTTGGGAGTGGCTTGTCAGAGATCCGCTGCCGATGGCCATTTCGAGCTGGTATCTGGCGTTTCTCGTTCTGCAACTCAGCGGCAATCTGCAGCAGGCTGTCACCGGTCCGGTGATGATCACCTTGATGTTTGCGGCGGTGCGTATCGTTTCGGAAATAGGACGGCCAGCCGCTGTGGCCGAGGCCAGGACTACGTGCCCTTGAACGAGGGGGGGCGCTTGGAGAGGAAGGCGTCGAGGCCTTCACGGAAATCCTGGCTGCCGTAGCACATGGCGACGAGGTCCTGATCCTCCACCGCGAAGGCGCGGGCGCGCAGGCGGCGGACGACTTCCTTCGCCGCGCGCATGGTGAGCGGGGCCTGCGTTGAGATCTGGGCGGCCGTGGCGCGGGCGCGCACCATCAGCGCCTCGGGGCCATCCAGGATCTCGTTGACGAGACCGACTGCAAGCGCTTCCTCGGCGCCCATCAGGCGCGTGGTCATCAGCATGTCCATGGCGCGGCCGACGCCCGTCAGCATGGCGACGCGCTGGATGTTGGCGGCAGAAAGACAGTTGGCGAGCGTGCGGGCAATGGGAAAGCCGAACTTCAGGTCGGGCGTGGTGATGCGCAGATCGCAGGCGGCGGCGATTACTGCGGCGCCGCCCGTGCAGACGCCGTTGATGGCGGCAATGGTTGGAACGGGGCAGGACTCGAGCTTCTGGAACATTGCCTCCATCCGCGTCTCGTAGTCGAGGCCATCCTGGCCGGAGGAGAAGTTGCGGAAGAGCGAAATGTCGGTGCCGGCGGCAAAGGCGCGACCGCCCGCGCCGGTGATGATCAGGGCGCGCACCGGCCCGTTGGGGTCGAGGGTGGCGCAGATCTCACCCAGGCGATCGTACATGGCGAACGTCAACGCATTGTGGGCGGCGGGGCGGTTGAAGGTGACGATGCCCGTGGCGCCTTCCACTTCGTACAAGATCTCGGTGCTCGATTTCGACATCGAAGTCCTTTGCGTGCATGCAGTTGCAGTCGAAGGTGATGGGCGGAGTGCAGGCCCTATCAGGCCTGCATATGGCCTTCCTTGCGGGCCCACTCGAGCGTCTTGTCGAGGGCTCGGGTGAGCATGTCGAACATCTCGTTCACCTCGGCCTCGGTGATCACCAGCGGCGGGCAGAGGCCGATGTTGTCGCCGGCTACGGCGCGCACCAGCAGGCCTTCGTCCTGCGCGAAGTGCACGGCCTTGTAGCCGACGCCGGCTTTCGGATCGAAGCTGCGCTTCGTCTTCCTGTCGGCGAAAAGTTCCACCGCGCCAAGCAGGCCGCTGGCACGCGTCTCGCCCACGAGCGGATGCTCGCCGAGTGCCGCGATGCGGCTGGCGAAAAGCGGTGCAAGCTTGCGCACGTGGCCGACGATGTCGAGGCGCTCGTAGATCTCGATGGTCTTCAAGGCGACGGCACAGGCGAGGGGATGGCCGGAATAGGTGAAACCGTGAGCGAAGACGCCGTGGCGTCCGGATGCAGCCTCGATTGCCTCGTACATCTGCGGGGATACGGTGAGGCCGCCCAGCGGCACATAAGCCGAACTCACGGCCTTGGCGAAGGTGATGCTGGCGGGGTTGGCGCCGAAGGTCTGAGAGCCCCACCAATTGCCGGTGCGGGCAAAGCCGCAGATCACCTCGTCGGCGATGAAGTAGACGTCGTACTTGGCGAGGACGGCTTCGATCTTCTCAAAGTAGCCCTTGGGCGGCATGACGACGCCGCCGGCGCCCATCACGGGCTCGGCGATGAAGGCGGCGACCGTGTCGGGCCCTTCCTTCTGGATCAGCGCATCGAGATTGGCCGCCAGGCGCGAGGCGTAGGCCTCCTCGGTTTCGCCAGGCTCGGCATACTTGCCGTAGTGCGGGCAATCGGTGTGGAGGATGCGCGGCAGCGGCAGGTCGAAATCGGCGTGGAAGGCGGGCAGGCCCGACAGGCTCGCGGAAGCGACGGTGGTGCCATGGTAGGCGCGCAGGCGCGAGATGATCTTCTTCTTCTGTGGCTTGCCGCGGGCGTTGTTGTAATACCAGGCGAGCTTTACCTGGGTGTCGTTGGCCTCGGAGCCGGAATTGGTGAAGAACACCTTGGATGCGGACGAGGGGGCCAGCGCCTTGATCTTCTCCGCGAGGGCGATGGCAGGTTCGTGGCTGCGGCCGCCGAAGAGGTGAGAGAAGGACAGTCGCGACATCTGTTCGGCCGCGGTCTCGACGAGTTCCTTGTTGCCGTAGCCGAGCCCCGTGCACCACAGCCCTGCCAAGCCTTCAAGGTAGCGCTTGCCGCCGGTGTCGTAGAGGTAGACGCCTTCGCCACGGTCGATGGTGAGAGGACCGGTGACGCGGTGTGTCGCGAGGTTGGTGGTGGGATGCAGGAGGGCTTCGACGTCGCGGACGGCAAAGTTTGAAAGCGGGCGCATAGGAAACCTGCTCTTGAGAGGTGGAACTCGGGCTTTAGGGCCGCACGGGGGATCGTGAGCTTTGGATAGCAGAAGTTTGGCGTTTGTCCTTGTGGATTTCTATCAGCCGGCCTGCGGCGAAAGAAGAAGTGTCCTGCGTTTTCAATGGGAAGGTGGGCGGGAGCGGTTGTCGTGGTGCTGGCTCGTGGAGGCGAACACTGCTAGAGGAGGGGCATGAGCGTGCTCGCCCTTTCGCAGTCTGCGCGGCTGATGGACGACTTCCTGGCCTACCCCACCGTGCCGGCGGCACGGTGGGCGCGGCGCATTGGGCTTTTCGCGGTGGCCTTGCTGCTTGTGGCGATACCGCTGCATCGTTTCGGCGGGCTGACGACGCCGGTTGCGCTGAACCTGTTCACAGTGGCGCTGGGGGGTGGGGCGGTCGCGGCGCTGCTCGGGCTCTATGCGCTGATCGTGATCTGGTGGGTTGGATACAAGGGCGCGCTGGCGGCGGCGGTCGGCATGCTTGCGGGGCTGGGGTTGCTGGCGTGGCCGGCTGCCTATTTCGCCATGAACTCGCACCTGCCGCGCATCAGCGACATTACTACCGATACGGTCACGCCGCCGCGTTACACGGCGCTTGCCAAGCGCATGCCGGGCATGAACTCCACCGTCTATCGCGGGGAGGAGATGGCGCAGGCGCAAAGCAAGGCCTATCCCGACCTGCGAACCTTCATCATCGACAAGCCGGTGGAGGAGGCGTTCGAACTGGTGGAGGAGGCGGTACGGAAGCTGAGGTGGAAGGTGGTGGCAGCCGAGGTGCCCGTCTCACGTCCACCGAAATCGGGAACGCTCGAAGCCACCGAGCAGACCATGATCATCGGCTTCACCGATGACATCGTGGTGCGGGTTGAGGGTTCGGCAAATCGCGCGCGGGTCGATGTGCGTTCGTCCTCGCGCTATGGACGCTTCGACTTCGGACAGAACGCGGCACGCGTGCGCAAATTCATGACGGAGCTGCAGACACGCGTCGATGCGGCAGGGCCGAATGGCGGTCGCCGCAGCCTGCGCACGACGCGTTCCGGTGCCACGCTCAAGAAAGGGAAAGGGGACGATCCGCAGAAAGCGGCGCCTCAGCCTTCACCAGGCCGCGCTCAACCAGGTGCTCCACGTGAGCCAGTACCGAAAGCGTCGCCGCGTTGACGAGACGCGGATCGATATCCTTGTAGATGATTGGGACGATGTCGCGGGCGGTGGTCTTGCCCTGGCGGATGCATTCTAGCACGGCCTGCTCGCGCATGCGCCGATGGAGTAGAAACGCCTTCACCAGACGTGCGGGTTCCTCCACCTGGCCGCCGTGGCCGGGGAAGAACAGCCGGTCGGGCCGGCCCTGCAGCTTGTCGAGCGAACGAATGTAATCGCCCATGTTGCCCTCGGGTGGCGCGACGACGGACGTGTTCCAGCCCATGACGTGATCGCCGGAAAACAGGATGCCCGTCTCGCCCAGCGCGAAGCAGAGATGGTCGGGCGCGTGGCCAGGTGTGAAGACGGCCTTCAGGCTCCAGCCGTCGCCCTGCAGCGTGTCACCGTCGACGAGCGGGACGTCAGGCACGAAATCCTTGTCGACGAACTCGCTGCCCGAGGGGCTGGTGCCCTTGGTGCCGCGGTTCTCGATCCGGCGCCCATAGCCGGCGGTGCGGGCACCGGTCGCCGCCAGGAGTGCGGGCATGGCGTCGGTGTGATCACGATGGGTGTGGGTGATGATGACGTGGCTGATGCGGCGCCGTCCGACGTAGCGCAGGATCGCCTCGACATGCGCCTCGTCCTCCGGGCCCGGGTCGATCAAGGCAAGCTCGTTGCCGGTGCCGATGATATAGGTGTTCGACCCCTTGTAGGTGAACGGGCTCGGATTGTTGGCAACGATCCGCACCACCCCCTCCGCCAGCTCGCGCGGCTGGCCGTAGGCGAAATTCATCGTCTTCTTGAACGGAAGCTCTTCTGCCATGGGACCTTCTCGGGGCGGGGATGGGGTTATCGAGACGTGCTTAGCCGGGTGCAGGCTGATGGCGCAAGCGCTGATACGCGAGAGTGGCTTTTCCGGAGGCGCGGGCAGCACCCTCAGCCTGCCCAGGGAACTCAAGCGGCGCTGGACAACCCCGCTGCCATTCGTACTAATGAGGGCAGCAGGAACACCAAGAATTCGGCAAAAGTCGAAGCGGTAGGGAGGCAGAGATGCAGCGGGTATGGTTGAAGAATTATCCTCCCGGCGTGCCGGCGGAGATCGATGTCTCGCAATACAGGTCGCTGGTGGACCTGTTCGAGGAAAGCTTCGCCAAGTACGCCACCAGGACCGCCTACATTTCCATGGACAAGGCGCTGAGCTACGCGGAGCTCGACAAGCTTTCGCTGGCGCTGGCGGCGTATCTGCAGGGCAAGGGCCTCAAGAAGGGCGACCGCGTGGCGGTGATGATGCCCAACGTGCTGCAGTATCCGGTGGCGATTGCGGCCGTTCTGCGGGCGGGCTTCACGGTGGTGAACGTCAATCCGCTCTATACGCCGCGCGAGTTGGAGCATCAGCTGAAGGACTCAGGGGCCAGCGCGATCATCATCCTGGAGAATTTCGCGTCGACGCTGGAGAAGGTGCTCAAGTCGACACCGATCAAGCATGTGATCATGGCGCACATGGGCGACATGCTGGGCTTCCCGAAGGGCGCGATCGTCAACCTCGTGGTGCGGCGCGTGAAGAAGATGGTGCCCGCCTACTCCATTCCCTCGGCCGTGAAGTTCAACGATGCGCTGAAGGCGGGCCGGCGGGCGAAATTCACGAAGCCGGAGATCGGCGCGGGCGACGTGGCGTTCCTGCAGTATACGGGCGGCACGACGGGCGTTTCGAAGGGGGCGACGCTGCTGCATCGCAACGTCGTTGCCAACGTGCTGCAGAACGAGGCGTGGCTGCAACCGGCGCTCGCCAAGGGCAAGCCGGTGGAGCAGATGACCATCGTCACGGCCCTGCCACTCTATCATATCTTCGCGCTGACGGCGTGCGCGTTGCTCGGCATGCGCATCGGCGGGCGCTGCCTGCTGATCGCCAATCCGCGCGACATTCCCGGCTTCATCAAAGAGCTTGGCAAGCACGAGTTCAACATGCTGCCGGCGGTCAATACGCTCTACAACGGCCTGCTGAACCATCCCGATTTCGCGAAGCTCAACTTCTCGGGCCTGAAGGCTGCCAACGGTGGCGGCATGGCCGTGCAGCGGGCGGTGGCGGAGAAATTCTACAAGGTCACGGGTTGCCCGATCATCGAGGGCTATGGCCTTTCGGAGACCGCGCCGACGCTCACCTGCAACCGCGCCGACAACAACGAGTATACTGGGACCATCGGGCTGCCGGTGCCGTCGACGGATATCTCCATTCGCGACGACGCGGGCAACGAGGTGCCGGTGGGGCAGCCGGGCGAGATCTGCGCCAAGGGCCCGCAGGTGATGCCGGGCTACTGGCAGCGGCCGGACGAGACTGCAAAAGTGATGACGGCGGACGGTTTCTTCAAGACCGGCGACATCGGCGTCATGGACGAGAGCGGGCAGGTGAAGATCGTGGACCGGAAGAAGGACATGATCCTGGTGTCGGGCTTCAACGTCTATCCGAACGAGGTGGAGGACGTGGTGGCGCACCACCCGGATGTGCTGGAATGCGCCGTGGTGGGCGTGCCGGACGAGCACTCGGGCGAAGCGGTGATGCTGTTCGTGGTGCCGAAGAACCCGAAGCTTTCCGAGCAGGAGCTTGCGAAATACTTCAGTGATCAGCTCACGGGCTACAAGAAGCCCAAGTACGTGCGCTTCAAGAAAGACCTGCCGAAGACGAACGTCGGCAAGGTGCTGCGCCGGGAGCTGCGCGACGAGGCGCTCAAGGAGATGAAGACGACCAAGGCCGCATGATGCTAGAAGGCGGTTCGGGCAGGGCAGGATTGGCCTGCCCGATCTCGCACTTCATCATGCTGGAGGCCGATAATGGCACGCATCATCACCGTGGGCGCCGCGCAACTGGGGCCCATCGCGCGCAACGAGAGCCGCGGCTCGGTGGTGGAGCGGATGCTGACGCTCATGCGGCAGGCGAAGGGGCATGGCTGCGATATCGTGGCGTACCCTGAGCTTGCGCTGACGACATTCTTCCCGCGCTGGTACTTCGAGCAGCAGGCAGAGATCGACGCGTTCTTCGAAAAGGAGATGCCGTCGGCCGAGACGAAGCCTCTGTTCGATGAGGCGAAGCGCCTCGGCGTGGGCTTCATGCTGGGTTATGCGGAACTTGTGCAGGAAGAAGGACGCACGCGCCGCTTCAACACGTCGATCATTGTCGACAAGCTGGGGAAGGTGGCGCTGAAGTATCGCAAGGTGCATCTGCCGGGGCACGCGGATCACCAGCCGTGGCGGCAATTCCAGCATCT
>JBDHTJ010000106.1:0-18383 GCA_039808585.1 Hyphomicrobiaceae bacterium
GGGCGTCTACGACCTGGGGTCCGGCAACAAGATGACGCTTTCGGATCGTGGCATCACGCTGCCGCTGACCATGGGGCATGAGATCTGCGGCGAGGTGGTGAAGACGGGTCCGGATGCCAACATCAAGGCCGGGACGTCGGTCGTCGTGTTTCCGTGGCTGGGCTGCGGGGAGTGCGCGACCTGCAAGCGCGGGGAGGAAAACCTTTGCGCGGTGAAGACGCGCTCGATGGGCGTGTTCATGGCGGGCGGCTATGCGGAGTACGTGCTGGTGCCGAACGCGCGCTATTGCGTGGAGATCGGCAACCTCGATCCTGCCGAAGCGGCGCCACTCGCCTGCTCGGGCATCACGACCTACTCGGGTCTGAAGAAGTTCGGGGCGCGCATTGCCGACGAGCCCGTGGTGATCATGGGAGCGGGCGGTCTCGGGCACATGGCGCTCAACGTGCTGAAAGCGATGGGCGGCAAAGGGGCCATCATCGTCGACATCGACGCGGAGAAGCGCAAAGCGGCCTTGGCGGCGGGTGCGCTGGTTGCCATCGATGCAAACGCTGCGGATGCCGCCAAGCAGATCATCGAGGCCACTGGTGGAGGCGCCTTGTGCGTGCTCGATCTGGTCGGCGCGCCTTCGACGATCGGGCTCGGCATCGCAGGCCTCAAGAAGGGCGGCGATATCGTGGTGGTGGGCCTCTACGGCGGCGAGTTGAAGCTGCCGACCGTCTACTTCCCGCTGCGGGGCATGGGCGTGCGCGGCTCCTACGTGGGCTCGTTGCCGGAGCTGAAGGAGTTGGTGGCACTGGCACAGAAGGGAACGCTGAAGCCCATCAAGGTGACGCGGCGCAAGCTCTCCGAGGCGAGCGAGGCGGTGTATGACCTCAAGGCCGGCAAGGTGGTTGGCCGGGTGGTGCTGGTGCCCTGAGGGGCGACATAACAGACATTCTGCGCTTTGTTAGAGCGCGATCACGCCAGAAGGCAGGGGGAGCAGATGCGGCGCTTTCTCGTTGCATTGCTTGCGATGGTGGGCGTGTGCGCGGTGCCAGAAGGCGCTGGCGCGCAAGCCGTCAAGGATAAGCAGACCAGGGAGAAGCAGGCCAGGGATCAGCAGGCGCAGTGTGCCGCGGAGGCCCGGCGGCTAGCCCCGCTCTTCGAACGGATGGAGATGCAGGTTGTCGGCGGCGCGGCCCGAACGGTGGCCGAGCGCATCGTCATCCGATACGCGGGTCTCAGGGCGCTGCGCGAGGCGAGTGAGGTCGATCTGATCACTTCGTTCTCGGGAACCGTGCTGGTCGACGACATGCCGGCCTACCTCGATCTTGTCGGCGACGAAGGTACGGAGGAGACAAAGGCGAAGCCCGGCAAGCAGGTCCTGTTCCCGGCTACGAGCCAACGGGAATCGCGGCCCGATACGACAAGCTTCTCGTTCATCGCAGGGTTGCCTGGGGACCTTGTCGTCACGGCGGCTCTGAGGTCGCGCAAGATGTGTGGGGAGCGGCCTTTCCTGGAGCGGCGCGTGAACCTTGCCATTCGCGCCAACCCCAAGGCGGACGCCATCCGGGCAGCCGGTGCCGATGCGTGTCGCGTGGAGACGGAGGTGCTGCGCGAGGCGGCGGCGCCGGTGAGCATAACAATCTCGGCGCCCGATATCGTGCGCGCCGGCGAACCCATCACTGTGCGATGGAAGCGGGCGCGCGGCGTACAGATCCCGAGCCTGCCTTACCATCTCGTGCTCGCGATGCCCGACGGGGCGCGGTTCGAGGGGCCGGGCATGCTGCCTCTGCCGCCTGGCGCCAAGGCGCCGTCCGGCATTGCCTACAAGCGCGATGGCCTGCGCGTGTTCGTGCCGCTTGCTTCGATCGCTGGCGCTGAAGAGGGCAGCTTCAAAGTCGTACCCTATCGCACAGGGCCCTTCACCCTCTCGCCGGCTGTCGTCGCACGCAGCAGCGCGTGTGGCGAGCGTGTGCTCAAGGAAATGCCGCAGCGGGCGCTGCAGGTGGAGGCGGGAGAGCCGCGGCTTTTGATCCAGGATTTCTATTCGCTTGATGCCCCGGAGCGGGTGGTGGTCTCGGACGATGGCCGCTACAGGCTGGAAGTGTTTCCAGCGAGCTATCGCGTGTTCGACGTGGCAACCGGCACGAAGATCATCGATCGCGCCGGCCGCACGCCCAATTTCTCTCCGACCGCACGCTTCGTCGGCGCCTATGTCTCCGGCAACGAGAATATCGGCGGTGACATGGAGATCGTGGACCTCGTCACGGGCGATGTAGTGCCGCGCATGTCTGTGAGGGGGCCGATGGTTGGGTGGGGTCTGGGCGACGCCCTGGTTGTCGACGGCACACAGGGACATCCGGAAATCCATGTGCGACGGGCGCTCGTCAATCCGTCGTTCCACAAGCCCTACGCGGAAATGGATGTCTCCAACAGCGACCAAGAGGCGGAGCGCGATCTCGTGCAGGCATCTACCAGCGGGCGCGGCTCCTCTGCCTGGGAGCGTTATCGTGTGCGGGTGCTACTCGATCAGGGGCTGGTGGTGATCGAGGATCGCTTCCCGCCGCAGGAAGAGCTGTTGCGGGTGTCGGTGCACGATCTCGCCACGGGAAAGCAGCTTGGGCACACCGATCGCATGAACGGGGCCGAGGTGGCGCTGGTGCGCGCGCTCTACGGCGTCGACGGCCTGCAGGCCGCGACGGGGTGGGACCTGGGAGAGCGACTTCGCCTCAGCCACTATTCGCCATCAATCGACGCGGATCTGCCGCGGCTTGCGGAGAAGGACGAGAAGGGGAAGACGGTTGCGGCCAAGCCGTTTCCACGCCAGCGTACGTTCTTGCACGAGCACAAGGGTGAGAAGAGGCAGACGACGCCGATGCAAGTCGCGGCGGCTGCCGAGAGCACGCTCACGCGGAGCCTCGGCTGGCGTGCTGCGGCCGTGAAGGCGCGCACAACCGCGCCAAAAGCCGATCCGAAGCGGTTCGGTGAGCAGCTTGCGCAGTTCGGTATCTGCGTGGAACCGGGCTGCAGCGAGGGCAGCATTATCGAAGCGCCGACGCCGTTCGTGGAGCGCAGCGTTTTCTGGGCCAGCAACTTCCAGTACGGCGGGCAGACGACGACGTTCCTGAAGCCTGCGAAGGACCTGGAGCAGGCCATCGTGAAGGACGTGCCGTTGGCAAAGGGCATGATCACGGGCAAGCCCAACAACGTCTGCTACACCGGTGGCGAGCACAGCAAGGTGCGTATCAAGGGCGTCGCGGACGAAGATGCTTTCAGCTTCCGCATCGTGCCTGACAAGGATGGGCGCTCTGATGTGCACGGCATCTGGAACTGGCGGATAGGCGAGCGGCGCTTCTGGCTGGTGCAGGTGGTGTGTTCGCATGCCGGCATCTCCAATGCGCCGGCGGTGCTTTTCTCGGCCGAAGGGAAGGAGGAAGGGAAAATCCTCATTCTTGGCGGCAGCCCATTCGATTCAAAGGATCTCAACGAGGACTTCGTCGGGAGCGGCAACGAAGGAATGCTGCGCCTGCGGCCGTGGATCCTCGACAAACGCTGGCTTATCCTTGCCGCGCCAGCGTCTTCCGCTGCTGCCATCGTGGATCTTGCCGGGCCTGGCGAGACTGTGATCGTCGGGAAGCTCAAGGATGCCTTTGCGATTGCCGGTCTCTACCGCTCGAAAGACGGCAGCCAGCTCGTGCAGCTCAACACCGACGGGCGGTTCACGGTGAAGCGCACGAAGGACAGCTCGGACGTCATCTCCGGGCGCTGGATCGACGACGAGGTCGTGCTCTACACGCCCAACGGCTATTACCACGGCACCTACGAGGGCGATCAATTCGTGCATCTGGCATTCCGAGGGGAAAGCGACTTGGTGTCCCTCGCGCAGCTGGAGCGGACGCTGCACCGGCCTGACATCATCGAGAAGGTGATTGCTGGTGAAATCAGCGACGGTCCGAAGCCGCAGCTCATGATGCCGCCGAGGTTGCGGCTGTCCCTGAACGGTGGCGACGCGACGACGCTTGCGCTGTCCGCATCGGCGCAGGGCGGTCTCGGCCACGTGCGGTTCTTCGACGACGGGCAGCTGGTGAAGGAGCTTGCCGTCTCGGGACGCGTTGCGCAGCAGGCTGTGACGTTCGATCAGCCGCTTTTGGGCAGGTGGATCTCGGCTTTGGCGGAAGACCGCGCAGGCATGCTGAGCACGCCCGTCTCCATCGCCAATCCGCGGCCGGCGCGCGAGGGGAGCGGCCTGCATGCCGTGGTGGTCGGGGTCGATCAGTACGTCGAGACGAACCTCCAGCTGAACTTCGCTCGTTCCGACGCACAACGGTTTGCGGGCGCACTGAAGCAGCGCGAAGGCAAGTATTACGGCCGGGTGGAGGTGACGGAGCTTCTGGACGGGCAGGTCTCGGCGCAGGGCGTGCTTTCGGAACTCGAAGCAGCCGTGGCGCGCGCGCGCAAGGGCGATACGGTGTTGTTCTTCTTCGCGGGCCACGGCGTGCGCGGCAGCGACGGTGGCTATTACCTGGCACCGCCGGAGCTGGCGGCGGCGGATCCGGCGGGGACGGGACTGGCGTGGGCAAAGGTCGCGGCCGTAATTGCGAAGTCGCAGGTGCGCGTCGTTGTCATTCTCGATGCCTGCCATTCAGGCGCCACGGGTGTGCAGGGTTTTGCCGGCAATGACGAAGCGGCAGGGGAATTGCTGCGCGGCGGGCACGCGCCGATCATTGTGCTGGCAGCATCGAAGGGGCGGCAATACAGCTTCGAGGATCTGCCGAACCTGCCGCCAAAGTGGGGTGGCGGGGTGTTCACGCATGCGCTGGTCGAGACGCTGACCAGGAAAGCCGGCGACGCGGACCGCAACGGCAACGGTGCGCTCGAGATCAGCGAGGTCTATCGCTCGCTGAAATCGATCGTCTCGGAGGAGACGGGGGGCGAGCAGACGCCGTGGCTCGTCCGCCGCGATTTGACGGGCGATTTCGCGCTTTTCTGACTTGCGCGGCCGCTACAGGATGCCAGGAAGATCGAGCTGGTGCTCCTTGGCGCAGGCGATGGCATCCGGGTAGCCGGCATCTGCGTGGCGCATGACACCTGTCGCCGGATCATTCCACAATACGCGCTCGATGCGGCGGGCGGCTTCCGGCGTGCCGTCGCATACGATCACCATGCCTGCGTGCTGCGAATAGCCGATGCCCACGCCGCCGCCGTGATGCAGCGAGACCCAGGTGGCGCCGGACGCGCAGTTGAGCAAGGCGTTGAGCAACGGCCAGTCGGACACCGCGTCGGAACCATCCCGCATCGCCTCCGTCTCGCGATTGGGGCTGGCGACGGAGCCTGAATCGAGATGGTCGCGGCCGATGACGATCGGCGCCTTGAGTTCGCCGCGGGCCACCATCTCGTTGAAGGCGAGGCCGAGGCGGTGGCGATCGCCGAGGCCGACCCAGCAGATGCGCGCGGGCAGGCCCTGGAACTTGATGCGGTCTTTCGCCATGTCGAGCCAGTTGTGCAGATGGGCGTTGTCGGGAAGCAGTTCCTTGACCTTGGCGTCGGTACGCCAGATGTCTTCCGGATCGCCCGAGAGGGCGGCCCAGCGGAACGGGCCGATGCCGCGGCAGAACAACGGGCGGATGTAGGCGGGGACGAAGCCCGGGAAGTCGAAGGCGTTGGCCACGCCTTCCTCCAGTGCCATCTGGCGGATGTTGTTGCCGTAGTCGAGCGTGGGCACGCCACGCTTGTGGAACTCCAGCATGGCGCGCACGTGCTCGGCCATGGAGCGCTTGGCGGCCTTTTTCACGTTGTCGGGATGCGCCTGCCGCTCGCGTTCCCACTGGTCGAGCGACCAGCCTTTGGGGAGGTAGCCGTTGATGGGATCGTGCGCGGAGGTCTGGTCGGTAACCACGTCAGGCCGCACGTTGCGGCGTACGAGTTCGGGAAAGATCTCAGCGGCGTTGCCGAGGAGGCCGACCGAGAGCGGCTTCTTCTCCGCACAGCTCTTCTCGATGATGGCGAGGGCCTCATCGAGCGACTTTGCGACGACGTCCAGATAGCCCGTGCGCAGGCGCATTTCGATGCGGGAGGGCTGGCATTCCACTGCCAGCATGGAAGCGCCGGCAAAGACCGCCGCAAGAGGTTGCGCGCCGCCCATGCCGCCGAGCCCCGCGGTAAGGATCCACCTGCCGGCGAGAGAACCGCCGTAGTGGCGGCGGCCCACTTCCACGAAGGTCTCGTAGGTGCCTTGCACGATGCCCTGGCTGCCAATGTAGATCCAGGAGCCGGCGGTCATCTGGCCGTACATCATGAGACCCTTGCGGTCGAGCGCGTTGAAGTGCTCGAGCGTTGCCCAGTGCGGTACGATGTTGGAGTTGGCGATGAGCACGCGTGGGGCATCTGTGTGCGTGCGGAATACGCCGACGGGCTTGCCGGACTGAACGAGCAGCGTCTGATCGGCTTCGAGCGTCCTCAGCGCGGCGACGATGCGGTCGAAGCTTCCCCAATCGCGGGCTGCCCTGCCGATGCCGCCGTAGACGACGAGTTCGCTGGGTTTCTCGGCCACTTCGGGGTCGAGGTTGTTCATGAGCATGCGCATCGGGGCTTCGGTGAGCCAGCTCTTGGCAGTGATCTCGTTGCCGCGCGGGCTGCGGATGATGCGGGCGTTGTCGATGCGGGTCATGGAGAGGCCCTCGGTCGTGACGGTCTGCGCCAGACCTTAGAGCATGTCCGATTTGCTTGGAATC
This sequence comes from Hyphomicrobiaceae bacterium, assembly GCA_039808585.1. Lineage (GTDB taxonomy): Bacteria > Pseudomonadota > Alphaproteobacteria > Rhizobiales > Hyphomicrobiaceae > AWTP1-13. Next base: position 6,714 of record JBDHTJ010000106.1, read on the forward strand.
GGAACCGACAGAAGGGACACGCGGCAGGCGTCCCATTGAGAGCGGGGGGTGCAGCATGCGCCACGGGGGGGCATGCGAATCGCACTTGTCTTCGCAGGCAGGATGGCTAGCCTCGGCATTGGTCGAGGAGGCGCGGCATGAGCATCGAGATCGTCAGGGATATCGTTTACGCAGAGGTGCTGACGGGATACGCCAACGGGGCCGGGGAACTTCGCGCTGTGCCTCTGAAGCTCGATGCCTATCTGCCGCAACACGATGATAAGGGGAAGGCGCGCGCGGCGATCGTGCTTGCTTTCGGCGGTGCCTTTCATCGGGGCTCCAAGGAGGACGACGCATTCACTGATGGCATAGGCACGAGCACGGCCATGGCGGAGTATTGCCGCCGGTTCGCCCAGATGGGCGTGGCAAGCTTCTCGGTCTCCTATCGCCTTGCGCAGACTGATCCGCCGCCGGTGCCGCAGCCCGTACTGACGCGGCGCGATGGCGTGCCGATGGGGCGTGCCTCGATCGTGCGGGAGATGCTTGGTCTCGGCCCGATTACGCCCATCGAAATGGCACGGGCCATGGAGGCGGCCTTCGACGACGTGGCGACCGCCACCCGCTTCGTGCTAGCGCAGGCTAGGCGTTTCAATGTCGATCCCGAGAGGGTGGTGCTTGGTGGCTTCTCCGCCGGCGGGCGCGGCGCCATGTACAGCGCGTATGCGAAGCGCGTACCGGTTGCCGGCGTCATCTCGATCTCGGGGCCAATGATGGGAGAAGATGCCGCGCACTACGTGCGGGCGGGCCAGGGGCTGCCGCCGCTACTCTACACCTCTGGAGAGAAGGACCTGCCACAGGTTCTGGAAGCCACGCCCGGCATGGTGCGGGCATTCGAGGCAGCGGGGGCCGAGATACGCTGGGTGCGTCTGCCCGGCGCAACTCACTTCTATCCGGCGGAAACCCGCAGCGATGCCGGATCCACCGTGATGGAGGAGATGGTGGCTGCGCTTCAGCGCTGGTGCGGGGCCTGCGCAGTCTAAGTCCTGGTGAGGATCGGGCGCGCCCGCCGCTTGGGTTGGCCAGTATGCCTTTCGAACCTGAACCTTCCGCGTTACCCGGTCGAGATGGCCGCAGCGAAGCGTCCATCTCGATGAGATTGTGGGGCGGGCTTGTTCTCAGTCCCGGGGTGCCGCCACGGCGAGGGCTGCACGCTCCAGCATCGACTGCTTCTTGGCGATGGTCGCCAGCTTTTCGGCAGTCAGCTGCACCGTTTTGCGGATCTGCTCCGGCGTGTGCTTCGAGGTGATGAAGAAGCGCAGACGCGAGGCCTTCATCGGCACGGCGGGGAAGATGATCGGGAGCGCGTTGATACCGCTCTCGTGCAGGCTCTCCGTCAGGCGCACGGCGCGCACGGGGCAGCCCACGATCACGGGAACGACCGAGTAGCCCGCGCTTGTGAGGACGTCGAGCCCGGCTTTCTTCGCCTCGGCGAGGAAGAGCTGGCCGTTCTCCTGCAGCTTGCGCACGCGCTCGGGCTCGGCCTTCAGGATCTCGAGGGCCTTTAGTGAGCCGGCAGCGAGCGGGGGCGAGAGGCCGACGGAGTAGACGTAGCCCGGCGAGTGGTGACGCAGCAGATCGATGAGGTCGCGGTTGCCGCAGATGTAGCCGCCGCAGGTGCCAAGGGTCTTGGACAGGGTTCCCATCCAGATGTCGACATCGCGCGGGTTGCAGCCGAAGTGCTCGAAGACGCCGCGGCCGGTGGCGCCCAGCACGCCGAGAGAGTGGGCCTCGTCGCACATCAGCCAAGCGCCGTACTTCTTCTTCAGCTCGATGATTTTCGGCAGATCGGGGAAATCGCCGTCCATCGAGTAAAGGCCCTCGATGAGGATGAGGCAGTTCTTGTGCTGCGCGCGGTTCTCCTTCAGCACCTTCTCGAGGCTCTCGAGATTGTTGTGCAGGAAGGGCTTCATGGTGGCACGGGACAGCTTGCCGCCGACGATGCCGCTGTTGTGCATCAGCTCGTCATAAACGATGAGATCGGCCTGCTCCATGATTGTGCCAACGGTCGACACGTTCGTGGCGTGGCCGCTGACATAAACGATGCAGTCTTCGGTGCCGTAGAAATCGGCCAGCGCCTTCTCGAGCGCCTGATGCAGCTTGCGCTCGCCTGCGACGAGCCGGCTGGCCGAGACCGAGGTGCCGTACATGTCGATGGCGGCCTTGGCGGCTTCGGCGACTGCGGGCTCTTGATTGAGGCCCAGATAATCATAGGAAGCGAAGTTGATCAGTTCGCGCCCTTCGCTCATGGCAGTGGCGCCGAGCCTGCCCTCGTGCACCCTGTTGAAAGGGTTCTTCAGGCCAAACATGCCACGCACACTGTTGGCCTTCTTGACCGACTGGTAGATGTGCAGGTCGCCGAAAGCTTGCGACCGGGGGTAGACCGGCTCGCGTTCCTCGACGGGCTGGGTGGCACCGAGGGAGTTGGCTATAGAGCGCGCGGCCCCCTTGAGGCCCGCAGAGGTTCGCTCGACGGCATTGAGCCAAGCGATCTGACCCTCTTGCACCTTCGTTGCGCGTTGCGTTGTCATTCCAATTCTCCCTTTACGACCACCTGCCAGTGGCGGGAAGGCATCCCAAACTCTCCGGCTCGGTTGCACATTGCGTGCCGCATCGTGCCGGCGATTACGATTTACGACTTTGCGTTGCGGAACTTCCCTAGTTGTTCGCCCGCTCGCGTTGGACCATCACGCTGATGAGGTCCGAACGCCAACCGCGCCCGGGCAACTTCGCTATGGCATTCTCGAGATCACTCTTAACCTCACTGAAGAAATCGACGCCGGCGATCAGCGTATCGAGATGGGAGGACGTCAGGCGCAGCCGTTCCGAAAGGATGGCGGCAATAGACTGGTAGAGACGTCCGGTGAAGGTGGGGTCGCTGCGCTCCATGGCAGCAATGGCATCAGCATTGATCATGCGGATGGCGGTGGGTTCGTCAGCGACAACGCGAGCGCTGGTGGGATTGCCGTCGACGAAGGACATCTCGCCGAAGCATTCGCCAGCAACCAGTGTTGCGAGGCGCGCCATCATGCCATCCTCGTGGCGTTCGATTCGCACGGCGCCATGCTCGATGAGGAAGATGGCCTTGGCGACGATATGCTGCTCGAGAATGAGCTCGTCCGTGGCAAAGCGCTTCTGCGCCGCCGTCGCAATCAGCCGCTGCTCCTCCTCAGGCTTCAGGTAGGGCAGAAACCGCATACCTTGCATCGTCGCCGCCATTGTTGATCTCCGTTCCGTCAGCGATCGCTCGTGTCTGCCGCCAGGATTGATGGAATGGCAAAGCCCTCTGCCACTTCCGGCCCCGTCAGCCCAACTCACTCTCTATCTGCGGTAATCCTATTATCACAGGCTCTCTACAGCTGTTCCAGATGTAACAAAACAACATTAAACATGCAGCCGCGCCGGCAACCCCCGGCACTGCAACGAAATTTTAAGGGTCTTTGGAAGCGGGTCTGGTTCGCGGTTTCTAGCGCTACGCCAAAGGCTTGCTTGTGCACCTCACCCTTTCGCAAGGGGGGTATCGCGTATGTAGGGTGCGAATGAGATGGCCAGCCGCGAACGATCGCCGCACCTAGAGCTTTCTTGAGGCGGGCATTGGTGCTGCCCGCGCAGGGACTTGAGACACAATGTTGTGATGTTGACGCAAGTGCAGGCGATCCTCGCTGCAAATTTGGGCAACCTCGAACCCGAGGCGTCGCAGTGAAAATCCTGGCGAACACTGATGGTCTGATCTCTGTCAGATTTTCAACGAGGGCCCGGCATATCGAATGCGTTTGCAACCCGTCGATGAGTGCGGCTAAGGAGCCGCAGAATTTAACGCTCCGGAGTGCATGCCCCATGACCAATCGAGCAGAACTTTTCGTACGCACAGATGTCGATCCGGCCCATGAGGGCGATTTCAACGCCTGGTACGACACGGAGCACATGGAGGAGAGGGTCGGCATCAAGGGGTTCCGCTGGGGGCGGAGATATCAAGCGTTGGATGGCAAAATGCCGCGGTACCTCGCGCTCTACCAGACGATGGGCCTGGCGGTATTCACATCAGAACCGTACCAGGCTGCCTTCGGGGTGCAGACGCAGTGGTCCGTGACGAACCTCGGCCGCATGCGCAACACGTCGCGGCGCGTGTGCGAGGTGGTGCAGGAGGTGGGCGCGGGTACGGGTGGCGCGCTTGCGCTGGTGGAACTCGGGGTGAAGGTTCCCGAGGGTGTCGGCCAAATGATGCAGAAGCTCGAGACGCGGGCCGGCATCGTGGAGCAGCGGGTTCTTGTCCCGGACGCGGTCCTGTCGACGCCCCTGCCGGCCGAGCCCAAGGAAGGGCGCGTGCTCTCCGCGTTCCTTGTGGTGGAAGGGAGCAGCGAAGGTGCGGTAAAGGCGGCGGCGGCGGAAGCAACCGGCCAGCTTGGCCTGTCAGCCGACGCTGCCCGCTGCTATGGCCTGCTTTGGGAGCTGCGCGCGGAAGACATCGTGCGTTGACTTGCTGACTGTGGCACTATCCTCTCTGTCACAAAGCGCAGGAAATGCTGCACGACGGCAGAACGCTCGCGCGGGCGCGAAATCAGATTGAGCGAGACCTCAGGTTTGACGTTGCCCGTGAGTGGCAGGTAAACGACGCCCTCCATGCGCAGCCGCGCCACGCAGGCCGGCACCAGGAAAACGCCGAGCCCCACAGAAACAAGGCTCAGGGCTGCAGCCAGACGCGGGGCTTCCGGGCCGAACCGCGGACTGAAGCCAGCGGCATTGCAGGCCACGATCGTCGCTGCATAAAGGCCGAACCCGTCGCGTCTTCCGTAGGTGACGAAGGTCTCGTCGGCAAGTTGGCGTAAGCTGACGCCGGACTTGCCGCGACGGCCCGATATCCCGCCTTGGGCGGGAGCGGCAACGAGCAGCTTCTCATCGACCAGCGGCTTGACCGAGATGCCTTCCACGCGCGGCATCCATACGAAGGCTGCGTCTAGACGTCCTGTCTTGAGATGCTCAACGAGATCGCCGCTGCGGTGCTCCTCGATACCGAGGGATATTGCGGGGAACGCTTGCCGGAAATCACGGATGGTCGTCGTGACAAAGGGGTGAAACGGTCCCGTCGGGGTGAAGCCCACGGTGATGCGGCCTTGTTCGCCGCGCGCCGTTCCGCGCGTGACCTCGGTGGCCTCGTGGACATTGGCGAGAACGGCCTTGGCGCGCTCCAGAAAGACCCGACCGGCATCGGTCAATTCGACGCCGTGCGGCGTACGCAAGAAAAGCTGAACACCAAGTTCCGCCTCCAAGCCCTTCATGGAACGGCTCAGCGGCGGCTGCTGGATGCCGATGCGCTCGGCAGCGCGCGTGACATGCCCTTCTGCTGCGACGGTGCAGAAGTATCGGAGATGACGAAGCTCCATGTTCCATACTTTCTTGGTATTGAGATTAGCTTTGTCATATCATGTTCATTAGGCGGTTGCGATGCTAGCGTGTCTTCCCTGCGATGTAAGGGACACCCTATCGATGCCGAATAGAGCCGACGTCATGCGACTGGTCTTGCAGGCCGTCATCATCGCTGCTGCAGCCTTCCTGCCTTTCTCCGCAGCCAGCGCCGATTACCCTGAGCGCCCCATAACCATGGTCGTCCCGTATGCCGCGGGGGGATCCAACGACGCGCTGTCTCGGATCATCGCCGAGCACATGGGACGGACGCTGGGCCAGACCGTGGTTATCGAGAACGATGCCGGCGCAGCGGGCACAACACCAGCCGCGCGCGTCGCGAAATCATTGCCCGACGGCTACACACTGATCATGGGCAACATGGGGACTCACGGCGCCGCCCCAGCGCAGTATCCAAGGCTCAAGTACGATCCGGCGAAAGATTTCACACCCATCGGCCTGACGGCCGAAGTGCCGGCCGTGCTCGTCACGCGCAAAGATTTTCCAGCCGCGACGCTCGCCGAGTTCATCGATTACGTGCGCAAGAACCAGGACAAGGTGAACGAGGGACACGCCGGCGCAGGGGCGCCCATGCATACGTTCTGCACGCTGCTGCAGTCGATCATGGGTACCGAAACAGCGCGTGTCGCGTACCGTGGCGGTGCGCCCGCCATGAACGACCTCGTGGCCGGCCAGATCGATTTCAGCTGCATCTCTCTCAGCGGCGCGATCGCACAGATCCGCGGCGGCACAGTGAAGGCTCTTGTCGTCGCCAGCGACGAGCGCGTTGATCTCATCGAAAGTGTGCCGACGTCGAAGGAAGCGGGTGTACCCGAGTTCCGCGTTTCGGCTTGGAACGCGCTGTTCGCGCCGAAGGGGCTTCAACCGGGCGTGCAGGCGAAACTTGCGTCCGCCCTCGATGCTGCCTTGAACGATGCGCGCACGCGCGAGCGCCTGAGAGAAGCGGGCTTCGTCGTCCCTGCTCCTGAAAAGCGGGGTGGCACCATGTTGCAGTCGCTGGTCGAGAGCGAGGTGGTGCGCTGGAAGAAGCTGCTCAAGCCGCTTGGGAACTGAAAGAGCCTTGCGACAGCTATCCTGCCCGGCGCTGTATCTTGTCCGCGGCAAGGCACAAGAGTTCGAAAAGCATCTGCGCGCCGCATTGCGCGGTGTTGGTGGTCGCATCGTACTGCGGGGCCACCTCCACCACATCGCCGCCGACGAAATCGATGCCGACGAGCCCGCGCAGGATGGCCAGAACCTCGCGCGGCGTGAGGCCGCCGACCTCGGGTGTGCCGGTGCCCGGCGCGAAACCCGGATCCAGGCTGTCGATGTCGAAGGTGACATAGGTTGGGCCATCGCCAACGACCTTGCGTGCCTTCGCAATGACGGCTGCAAGGCCCATCTCCATCACTTCCTCGGCGTGGATGACGGTCATGCCCGAGACGTAGGAGAATTCCCAGAGGTACTCGGCGCCGCCGCGGATGCCGATCTGGATCGTGCGGTTAGGGTCGAGTGCGCCGTCGAGCACGGCCTGCCGGAACGGTCCGCCGTGATGGAACTTGGCGCCTTCGTAGATGCCGCTGGTATCGCAATGGGCGTCGATGTGAATGAGCCCAACCGGCTTCTCGCGGCCAATGGCTGCCAGAATGGCGCGCGTGATGGAGTGGTCGCCACCCACGGCCAATGGAATGACGCCGGCCTGGACGATGGAGGTGAAGTACTCCTCGATGTCGGCGTGGCAGCTTTCGAGGCTGAATCGGCTGCGGAAGGGAACATCGCCTACATCTGCCGCGCGACAATCAGCCAGCGGCGTCATGCGCAGCACGTGTTCGTATGGCCCTATGCGTTCGACCGCGCGCACGGCGCGTGGACCGAGGCGTGCGCCAGCGCGGTTCGTCACGCCCAGATCCATGGGAACGCCGACGAGGGCAACGTCGAGGTCGGCGAAGCCCTCGGCTGCGGCATCGGGGCGATACGGCGCGTCGAGAAACGTGGCAGGGCCGGCGAAGGGCCACTTGCGCTTGTCGCCTTCGATGAACTGGCTTTGGGCTGCCTTGCGGAAATCGGGATCGTCGATGTCGGCGCCGGTGGCCGTGGCGTAGCGGGCTCTCAGAGCCTGCAGCTTCTTTTCGTCCATGATCCCTTCCGAGGCTTGCCGGATCTAGTCGCGGTGTTCGATGCGTGCTGCAAGGGCGGAGGGAAGGCCTTGGGTGGCCTTCGCGCCGGGCCTGCGGAATGTACCGGATGCCGCCTTGCGTGGCGAGAGTGCCACGAGGGCTTCGGCCATCTTAACCGCGGCCGCGACAGGGTCGACCAGCGGCACCGGAACGCGCTGCTTCACCTTGGACGCCAGGCCCGCGAGTGGAGCGCCACCGAGGATCACCACGTCGGCCCTGTTGTCGTGCACGGCGCGCGCGGCAAGATGCACGAGCGCCTCCATCTTCTCTTCCTGTACGTCGGCGACGGAGCCGAAGCTCTCATCCAGCGCACGAATGGCGGCGAGGCGGCCTGTGAGGCCATGCATCTCCACGCATTCCTCGTACCAGGCTTCGAGCGCAGGCGTGAAGGTGACGATGGCAAACCGCTTGCCCAGCATGCAGGCCGCGAGCATCGCAGCCTCGGCCATGCCGACTACGGGGGTGTCGAACAGTTCCCGCGCGCCCATCAGCCCAGGATCGGCGAATGCAGCAATAATGGCGGCATCATAGGCGCCTTGCTGTTCGGCCAGCATTTCGAGAGCTATGGCGCCACCGATCTGGGCTTCTGCGCGGGAGGCGATGTAGGGCACGCCGCGCTTTGCCGTGAGCGGGATAATCCGTGTCCCTGCCGCCTTGACCGGCTCAGCCGCGGCAAGAAGCCGGTTAGTGACGCTTTCGGTGGTGTTGGGGTTGAGAAGCAGGATGTGCATCAGGCGGCCCCTTTCGCAAGTGCTGGTGCGGTGAAAAGGCTGCCCCAACCCTGGATGAGGGACGGCGCCGCATTTGCGCGACGCAGGCTTGCCCACAGCGTGACAGCGACGGAATCGTAGATCGGTACGCCGAGTTCGCCTTCGAGCTTCGCGGCGATGCGTGCGCCGTGCATGTTGGTGCACAGGATCACCGCGGCCTGGCAGCCTTCGCGCACCACGTCGCGGATCATGGTTGCGATCGCTGGTTCCGGCACCTCGGCGAAGGAGAAATTGTCGCTGAGCCCGGCATGCCTTTCTGCCGTGCACTGAAAGCCGGACGCTCCCCAGTTCGCCATGATGCGCTGTTGCACGTCGCTCGTGTAAGGCGTGACGAGGCCGACACGGCTAATGCCCGTGGCGGCGAAGATATCTCGATATCCCAGCACGCAGGTTGCGGCCGTGATGCCTGTCGCGGCCTCGATCCGGGCGACGAGGCGCTCGTCGCGATCGAAGCCCAGCCAGCTCGCAGAGGTGCCGTTCCAGGCGATGACGTCGACCTTGGCGTGCGCCAGAAGCTCGGCGGCGCGCAGGATCTCACTGTCGTCGAATTGTGCGAGTGCCTGATCGGAGAGCGCGATCTCGGTCACCTTGAAGCGAGAGAAATGTGCACTGACATTCTCGACGCCCGCCAGCATCGCAGCGGTGATGGGCTCGAGCGTGGTGTTCGACGACGGCGTCAACATGCCGAGGCGCATAGGCTTGCGGGGCGCGGTTGCGCGATGTGGTTCAAGGGAGGTCATGGCGGGGCCCCGTTCCGTGCACTGCTGCGTATAGAGTAGGCGCAGCGATCATTCACTGAGCGCAGTTTTTGGCTACAACGGCGAATGCCGATTGTGTACACAGGAACGCCAGTCGCGTCACTTGCTCGTGAATTTCGCGGCTCGGATGCACGGGGGATTTCATGCAGAATTTCATTCGTCTGTTGACGTTATTCAGCCTGGTGACGTCTGCCTTCGTAGGCAGTGCCCATGCCCAGGACAAGCCGAAGGTGACCCTCGGCTTCGCAAAGTGCGCCCATTGCCTCTCTATGGGCCTGGTGCCGGAGCTTACCGACAAGATCAAAATCGAAGCCACGAACTTCACGTCCGGGAATGACGTGCTCACGGCGTTGGTCTCCAAGAGCATCGATATTGCGCAAGTGACCTACCTTCACTATGTAACCGCGCTCGACAAAGGCTTCGACGTGGTTGCTATCTCCGGCCAGGTCAACGGCGGGTCTGAAATTGTGATGCATCCCGACCTCAAGGTCGGCGAGGGCGACTGGGCGGCCTTCAAGGCGCTGGTTGCCGAACGCAAGGCGGCGGGGAAGCCGCTTAAGGTGGCAGCGTCACGCGGCAATGCGCAAGACATCCATATGCGCGGCGAGCTGTTGATGAACGGCATCGACCCCAACAAGGACGTGCAGTTCATCAATATCCCGAACCCGTCGGACCACGCGGCTGCGCTGCGCGGCGGCGAGGTTGAGGTGATCTGCTCGGTCGAGCCGTTTGCGTCGCAGATCAAGATGTCAAACCTCGGCAAGAGTTTCACGCTTCCCTACAAGCAGGCGGCAGGGAAGCTCACGAACCTCATCGTTACCCGCTCCGACGTGATCAAGAGCAGGCCGATGGAGGTACAGGAGACCGTGAACGCCGTGGTGAAACTGGTCGAGAAGCTGAATTCCGACCAGGGCGTCTGGGTGGATGTGATCAACAAGTATACAGGCCTCGAGAAGCCCATCGCGCAGGCGGCACTGAAGAATGCCTTCCCAGACTTCAAGATGTACCGATCTTCAACCGTCGCGATCGCGAAGATGATGACGGAGCTGAAGTACATCCAGCGTGACGTCGCGGCGGATGCGGAAAAGTACATGGACTATAGCTTCCTCGAAAAAGCGACGGGCAAGCCGAAGGCGGAACTCGGCTTCTGATGCCGCTCGGTCCGCGCGGAGGGCGGTGATGATGGCATGGCTCAGGCAATGGGAGCGGCTGATCGTGCCGCTCCTCCTGCTCATCGTTTGGGAAGCGTTTTCGCGCTCGGGCACATTGCCGCCGTCCCTGCTGCCGGCGCCAACGCGCGTGGCGTGGACCTGGACGGACTGGGTATTCAACATCGATGAATCAACCCAATCCCAGGCCGGACACTGGTGGATCGATGCGCTGGCGAGCGCGACGCGTGTTCTCTCCGGCTACACGATCGCGGGCTTTTCCGCGGTCCTGATCGGCATCGCCATTGGCTGGTGGCGCAGCATCGAAAAGACGGTGGAGCCAACCCTGCAGCTGCTGCGGCCGATCCCGCCGGTCTCGTGGATCCCGCTTGCCATCATTTGGTTCGGCATCGCCAACAAGCCGGCGATCTTCCTGGTCTTCCTCGGCGCCTTTTTCCCTGTGCTCATCAATACGATCCATGGCGTCAAGACGGTGGACCGCAATCTCATTCGTGCCGCCGCCATGATGGGCGCGACACAGCGCCAGATGCTGCGCTTCGTGGTGCTGCCCGCGGCACTGCCGTCGATCTTTGCCGGCTTGCGCATCGGCATCGGGAGCGCGTGGATGCTGACGGTGACGGCGGAGATGGTGGCCGTGAAAAGCGGGCTCGGCTATGTGCTCTGGGATTCCTATTACTTCTTGCGCTACGACCTCGTGATCGCGGCGATGATCTCGATCGGATTGCTTGGCTTCCTGTCCGATCTGCTCCTGAAGCAGTTCATGCAGTTCATGCTGCGCTGGCAGCGCAACACCACCGTGCAGGGCCGCGCGGCATGAGCAGCTTCATCGCGATAGAGAACGTGAAGAAGGTGTTCCGGGACGAGCGGCGCGGCCAGGACGTGCTTGCGATCGACAACGTCAGCCTGTCGGTTGCCAAGGGCGACTTCCTTTGCCTCCTCGGCCCGTCCGGGTGCGGAAAGTCGACGCTGCTCAACATGATCGCGGGCTTCGACAGACCGACCTCGGGAAGCGTGCGCGTGGATGGCGGGGAGATTGCGGCGCCGGGTGCCGATCGCGGCATGGTTTTCCAGCAACCCACGCTGATGCCATGGCTGACCGTGTGGGAAAACATCGCCTTTCATCTGCGCCTAAAGGGCGTCGGCAAGTCAGAGCGACGCGCGCAGGCGCAGCGCTATATCGATCTCGTGCAGCTCAAGGGTTTCGAGAACCACTATCCGAGCGAACTTTCAGGCGGCATGGCGCAGCGCGTGGGTATCGCGCGCGCCTTGCTTCTCAATCCGCGGGTTATCCTGATGGACGAGCCGTTCGCCGCGCTCGATGCACAAACCAAGCTCGAGATGCAGGAAGAGCTGGTTTCCA
>JBDHTJ010000107.1:0-18374 GCA_039808585.1 Hyphomicrobiaceae bacterium
GCTCTAGAAATCCTGCCAGCTCGCCTCTTCTGCCGGTGCAGCCATTGCCGCTGCCGGAGCGCCCTTGAGGCCGCTGCCAGACTGGCGTCTTGCGGGTTTCACCTTGGCCGTCGGTATCGTGCGAAGCGCTTGCTGGCGACCGCCGATCTGGAACTGGCCCAGCAATTCGGAAAGGCCAGATGCCTCCTTGCACAAGGCGTGGCTGGCGGCGGTGGATTGCTCCACCATCGCGGCGTTCTGCTGGGTGGCCTGGTCCATCTGATTGATCGCAGTGTTCACCTGCGCCAGGCCAGAGGCCTGCTCCTGGGCACCCGCAGCGATATCCAACACCACGGCATTGATATCCGTCACGTGCGTCAGGATGCGCTGCAGCGCCGCCCCTGCCTGCGCCACGAGATCGACGCCTTCCTTGACGTGACTGGAGGACGTGGAGATGAGCGACTTGATCTCCTTGGCAGCCTCGGCCGAACGCTGCGCGAGCGCCCGCACTTCAGAGGCCACGACCGCGAAGCCGCGGCCGGCATCACCCGCACGCGCCGCCTCCACGCCGGCGTTGAGCGCCAGAAGGTTCGTCTGGAAGGCGATCTCGTCGATGACGCCGATGATCTGGGAAATCTGCTGGGCGCTTTTCTCCACGTTGCCCATCGCCTCCACGGTACGGTGGACGATGGCGCCGGTTTCCTCCGCATCGGCCTTCGCCGTCGAGACCACATCGCGGGCGTGGATGGCGCCCTCTGCCGTTTTCTTGCCTGTGGCATTGATCTCGTCCAGGGCTGCGGCGGTCTGTTCCAGACTTGCAGCCTGCTGCTCGGTGCGCCGGGAGAGGTCGTCCGCAGCACGGCTGATCTCCATGCTGCCGGCGGTAATCGCTTCGGAATTGGAAGCCACCGTCGCAATGGCGTCGCGGAGCGCGCTCGCAGCGGTGTTGAAGTCGGCCTCGAGCTGCGCATAGTCGGCCGGGAAGGCGGACATCTGCACGGTGAGATCGCGGCTGGCGAGGCGGGAAAGGCCGGCGCCCAGATCGCGCACGACATCGGCCTGTTTCCGGGCGACCTCGGCCCTCATTGCTTCCGCGGCAGCCTTCTCGGCTTCGGCGGACGCGCGGGCGGCCTCCGCCTCACGCTCGATCCGGGCCTTTTCCTGCACGCCATCACGGAAGGCGTGGACGGCAGATGCCATGCGGCCCAGATCGTCCTTGCGGTCCGCAAAGGACAGAGTGGCCGAGCAGTCGCCGCCCATGATCCGCGTCATTGCGGCGCGAATGGTGGCCAGATGACGCAGCTGGAAGCGCACCATGAATACGGATGCAAGCGCCGCCAAAAGGGAAATGACGCCTCCGGTGAAGGCGAGGAACTTAAGCTCGCGATAGACCGGCTCGAAATACTCGTTCTTTGGCACGCCTACGAAAAGAATGCCGACGACCTTCCCCGACGCGGATTTGATGGGATCGTAGGCCACCATATACGGCTCGCCCAAGATGGCGGCTTCGCCGCGGAACGGCTTTCCGTTGTGAATGACGGCGTCATATGCCGGGCCACGCGCGAGCTGCGTGTTCACCGCGCGCGTGCCGTCCTTCTGCATAACGTTCGTGGTCACGCGAACGTCGCCGCTGAAAACGGTGGCGACGCCGCCAACGAGCTGCTTGATGTGATCAACCGACGCGAAGTCGCCGTTCAGGACATGGCCGTCGACGGTCATCGCACCGTCCTTGACCTCGAAGTTGCGGCCTTTGCGCTGAATGACATCCCAGGCGACGCGCATGCTGGTTTCAAGCTGGGCTACGGCTCTGCGCTGGGCAAAGTCGAAAGAGCCCTCCGCCATGACGGCCAGGAGCACACACAACAAGATAGATAAAGCGGATACGGTCGTAAGGCTGACGCGAGCCGGAATGCTAAGGTTCATAAAGACCATCCATCAATCAAACGAGCGCAGGCGGACCCATGCCCCACATGAAATCCCATGACAGCTAATGGAACATTATTTTTGCACGTCACAAGTTAGTATTTTCTATTTTTCAAATGCAGATCCACCAAATGTGCATTATCGATTCGTAAAGCAGTGATTATTGCGCGAGCAAACTGCCGCTTACTCGCGCAGATTCCTTGTTTTTACTCGCGAATGTCGGCGCGGAACGTCTTAGATACCACCTTCCATCCGTTCTCCAGATTCAAGAGCGTCAGGTAGTCCGTGAAATAGCGCGGATGGATGGAGCACTCCACCTTCACAAAAGCTGTTTCCGGGCCGGAGAAATCCACCGATACGATGCGGTCGGTGCGCGGCAGGCCTTTTGCCTTCGGCGAGGGGCGCCCCTGCACCATCTCGAACCATTTGGCACGGGGCAGATCGCTCACGCCGCCTTCGTGAACCGAGTACAAATGGCTCACCTCGTGGAAAGCCGCACCCAGCTTCTTGGTGTCGCCTTCGTAGAGCCCATCGAGATAGGTCCACACGACTTTCTCAACTGCTGCCACATCGCCTGACATCGCGGCATCCTCCCGTCGGTTGCTGATGCAGGCACTATAGCGCGTGCGATCGCCGATGCAGCACTGCCGCCAGGCCATGCCACTCGAGGCAAGGCTACCTTTCCCGCCAGAAGCCGGCAGCGAGCGCATGACGCAGGTTACGGGGCCTGTTCACGTGGTATCATGACACCACATCCAGAACTCGAGCGGGCGACAGGCGCCGCTTCATGAGGGGAATTCGATGACCGCTGCCGTCAAAGCGCCTGCGCGCTCGCCGACATTCGCTGAACTGTTCACGCCCAAGCTCGTGACGATCCTTCGCGAGGGCTATGGCCTCAAGGACCTGCGCGCCGATGCGATTGCAGGCCTCACCGTGGCGGTCGTAGCGCTGCCGTTGTCCATGGCTATTGCAATCGGCTCGGGGTTGACGCCGGAGAAGGGGCTTTTTACGGCCGTCGTCGGCGGCTTCCTGATTTCGGCACTGGGGGGCAGCCGCTTTCAGATCGGCGGCCCCGCCGGCGCCTTCATCGTACTCATTTCCTCGATCGTATCGCGCCAGGGGTACGACGGCCTCGTCATCGCGACGCTGATGGCGGGCGCCATGATGATGGCGATAGGCTTCCTGCAGCTTGGCACCTACATCAAGTACATCCCGTTCCCCGTCACCGTGGGCTTCACGGCGGGGATCGCGGTGATCATCTTCGCAAGCCAGATCAAGGAGCTTCTGGGCCTCGACCTACCGAAGGAGCCCGCGGAACTCCTGCACAAGCTGGCGGCGATCGGAGGCGCGATCAGCACGGCCAAGCCGGTCACGATCGGGCTGTCGGCACTTTCGATCGCGCTGATTGTCGGCTTGCGGCGGTGGCGGCCGAAGTGGCCGACGCTGCTCATTTCCGTCGGCATCGCCTCCGTGCTCACCGCCGTGCTCAACCTCGACGTTGCCACGGTCGGCTCGCGCTTCGGTGGCGTGCCGTCCATGCTTCCGGCCCCGTCGCTGCCGGCGATCAGTCTCGAACGGCTGCAGCTGCTGTTGCCCGATGCACTCGCCATTACGTTGCTCGGCTCGATCGAGTCGCTGCTTTCAGCGGTTGTGGCGGATGGCATGACGGGGCGGCGGCATCGTTCGAACTGCGAGCTCGTCGCACAGGGTGTCGGCAACATGGCCGCCGTCATCTTCGGCGGCATGTGCGTGACGGGCACCATCGCGCGGACCGCCACCAACGTGCGCTCGGGCGCGCGCGGCCCGGTCTCGGGGATGCTGCACGCGGTATACGTGCTGCTGTTCATGATCGTTGCGGCACCGCTTGCCAGCTACATCCCGCTCGCGAGCCTCGGCGCCGTGCTGGCCGTCGTGTCATGGGACATGGCGGAAAAGCACGAGTTCGGAAGCCTGCTGCGTGCCGGTCGCGGCGATGCCGCAGTGCTGATGACGACGTTCCTGCTCACCATATTCGCCGACCTCACCATTGCCATCGCCGCAGGGGTGACAATGGGTGCCTTCCTGTTCCTGGACCGCATGGCGAAGGCGATCGAGATCGACACGGGCAGCATCGTCGTGCCGCGGGACCAGGCGGACGATGCCGGCGGCCCGCGCACTGCCTACGAACCCGCAACGAGCCAGGGCGACGTCGCGGTGTACCGCATCAGCGGCGCCTTCTTCTTCGGTGCGACCTCCACGGTCGGTAACGTACTCGATGGCATCAGCAAGCTGCCGCGGGCCTTCATTCTCGATTTCGAGAACGTGCCGCTGGTGGATACGTCGGCCGCCAAGGTGCTGCGAAGCACGGTGGCGAAACTGGTCCGCCATGGCACCGAGGTGTACTTCACGGGCGCCAAGCCTGCCGTGCGCGCCGAACTGCTGCGCGCGGGCCTGAAGAGCCCGGAGGTGCATTACCTCATCAGCGTGGAGGACGCCCTGGAGGCCACCGCCGCGAAGGCCGGCTCTTAGATCAATCGTGAGGCTGCTTCACGCTTTCGCTTTAGAGCGAGCCCTTGGTTGAGGGGACGCGGCCGACCTGGCGCGGGTCGAGGGTCAGTGCCTGGCGCAGGGCGCGGGCCACGCCCTTGAAGCAGGTTTCGGCGATGTGGTGGTTGTTCTCGCCGTAGAGCGTCTCGATGTGCAACGTGAGGCCGGCGTTCTGCGCCAGCGCCTGGAAGAACTCACGGAAAAGCTCGGTGTCCATTTCGCCCAGCTTGTCGCGCGTGAACGCCACTTTCCAAACGAGATAGGGCCGCCCGGAAACGTCGAGCGCGACGCGCGTCAGCGTCTCGTCCATCGGCAGATGCACGTTGGCGTAGCGGGTGATGCCGACCTTGTCGCCCATGGCCTTCGCCAGCGCCTGGCCGAGCACGATGCCCGCATCCTCGGTGGTGTGGTGGAAGTCGATGTGCAGGTCGCCCTGAGCTTCGAGCTTGATGTCGATGAGGGAGTGGCGCGCCAACTGCTCCAGCATGTGATCGAAGAAGCCGATGCCGGTCTTGATGTCGTAGGCGCCCGTGCCATCGAGGTCGATGGTCGCCTTGATCCTCGTCTCTTTGGTGGAGCGGTCGATGGTGGCTTGTCGTGTCACGGGTGTGCCTTTGGGATCGTGCCTTGCTTGCGCCCTCGCGGCTTAGGCCTTAACAGGGCGTCGGTGCCGAAGCCAGAGCCGGCATCCTGCCCTCCCTTGATTTACATTTCCTTCATGCCGACATCACGTGGCGTGGCCGCACGCGGTGAACGAGCAAGCCGAGCCAACGGATAACCCTATGTACGAACAGCATAATTCCAAGGAAGTCTGGCACGGCACGACGATCCTGACGGTGCGCAAGGGCGGCCGCGTGGTGGTGGCGGGCGACGGTCAGGTGAGCCTCGGGGCGACCGTGATCAAGGCGAACGCGCGCAAGGTGCGCTCGCTCGGCAAGGGCGACGTCATCGGCGGCTTCGCGGGCGCCACGGCGGATGCCTTCACGCTTTTCGAGCGCCTCGAGGGGAAGCTCGAACAGTATCCCGGGCAGCTTCTGCGCGCCTGTGTCGAACTCGCCAAGGACTGGCGGACCGACCGCTTCCTGCGCCGGCTGGAAGCCATGATGATCGTGGCCGATGCGGAGAAGTCGCTGGTGCTTACGGGCACGGGCGACGTGCTGGAGCCCGAAGGCGGCATCATGGGCATCGGATCGGGCGGGAACTATGCCCTGGCCGCTGCAAAAGCGCTGGCAGACACGCCGGCATCCGCGGAAGACATCGCGCGCAAGGCCATGGCCATTGCGGCAGAGATCTGCGTCTACACGAACACGAACGTCGTCATCGAGAGCCTCGAGAGCCGGACATGAGCAGCTTTTCACCGCGCGAGATCGTGTCCGAGCTCGACCGCTACATCGTAGGGCAGAAGGATGCCAAGCGGGCCGTGGCCATCGCGCTGCGCAACCGCTGGCGCCGGCAGCAGCTGCCAGACAACCTCAAGGAAGAGGTACTGCCGAAGAACATCCTGATGATCGGCCCCACGGGCTGCGGCAAGACGGAAATCTCCAGGCGCCTTGCGCGGCTGGCAGGGGCGCCGTTCCTGAAGGTGGAGGCGACGAAGTTCACGGAAGTCGGGTACGTCGGTCGTGACGTCGATTCCATCGTGCGCGATCTGGTGGAGGTGGGCATCGGCCTCGTGCGCGAGGCGAAGCGGCGCGAAGTGAAGGCGCTCGCGGAAAAGAACGCGGAAGAGCGCGTGCTGGATGCTCTTGTAGGGGCCAGCTCGTCGCAGGGCACGCGCGAGGCCTTCCGCAAGCGGCTGCGTGCAAACGAGCTCAACGACAAGGAGGTCGAGGTCCAGGTGGCGGATGCGGCGCCCTCGATGCCGATGATGGAGATCCCTGGTGGCCAGGTTGGCATGCTCAACCTCGGCGAGATGCTGGGCAAGGCATTCGGGCAGCGCACGAAGCCGCGGCGCATGCTGGTGGGGCAAGCCTACGAGGTGCTGATCCAGCAAGAGAGCGACAAGCTGCTCGACCAGGACGCGATCGTGCAGGAGGCGCTGCGAAGCGTCGAGAACGACGGCATCGTGTTTCTGGACGAGATCGACAAGGTGTGCGCGCGCTCCGAAGGCGGGCGCGTGGGCGCTGATGTTTCACGTGAAGGCGTGCAGCGCGATCTGCTGCCGCTGCTCGAGGGCACGACGGTCTCGACGAAATACGGACCGGTGAAGACGGACCACGTGCTGTTCATCGCCTCAGGCGCCTTCCACATGGCGAAGCCCGCCGATCTGCTGCCGGAGCTGCAGGGGCGCCTGCCGATCCGCGTCGAACTGAAGCCGCTTTCGAAAGAGGATTTCAGGCGCATCCTGACAGAGCCTGAGGCGAGCCTCATCAAGCAATACATCGGGCTGATGCAGACGGAGGGCGTGACGCTCGAATTCTCGGCGGATGCCATCGATGCGCTGGCGGACGTGGCCGTGCAGGTGAACTCCACAGTCGAGAATATCGGCGCCCGGCGGCTGCAGACGGTGATGGAACGGGTGCTCGACGAGATCTCGTTCGAGGCGGCCGACAAGACCGGCGAAACGATCCGCATCGACGCCCGCTATGTGCAGGACCGCATCGGTGACCTGGCGAAGAACGCCGACCTTTCGAAGTTCATTCTGTAGGGGCCGGGAAGGGCGCCAATGCACCTGTATGGCCGGACCCAGCCATTCATTCGTGGCGGGGCTAATTGGCAGCGGAGTGGATCACCCCAAGCTATGCAATAAATGCATTGCTGCGGCGCAGCGAGGCCGCCTACACAATCGTTCGCAGATGCAGCATTTAATGCGCATGCATGAGCGGACGACAAGATTCGCCATGAGCCATGGGAGTGGGAGACGCGCAGCCAAGGGCGTCCAATCCAAACGTCGAAAGACGGAGGCCACTCATGAGCAGCATCGCCGTTTCCAACCACACCGCCGCCGCGACCGAATTCGCAGCCGTCGGGCATAAGCCCTTCTGGCGCAAGCTCTATGACCGCATGATCGAGAGCCAGCAGGCACGCGCGGAGAAGACAGTTGCCGCCTACCTTGCTTCCCACGGCGGTCTTCTGACCGACGACATGGAGCGCGAGATCATGGCCAAGTTCAGCGCCAACAACCTGATGAGCCGCGCGCGCTGACGTACTGCCGGCGCCTGATCGAGCGCTGAGATCGAGATGCGAAACGGGCGGATCGCCAGATGCGATGCGCCCGTTTTCATGTGTCCACGGCCTTCAGGAGCCCCTTTTCTGCTTGCCGGTGGGCACGTGCGGGCTCATATACGGGCCAAAAGGGGCCGACGAGCGAGACTTTCGCTCGCTAGCGCGGCACACAGAGGAGATTGCATGGCCAAGGAAGAGATGCTCGAGTTCGAAGGCGTGGTGGAGGAAGTTCTCCCCGACGCCCGCTGCCGCGTGAAGCTCGACAACGGGCACGAGGTCATCGCCTACACGTCCGGCCGCATGAAGAAGAACCGCATCCGCATCCTGGCCGGCGATAAAGTGACGGTGGAGATGACGCCCTACGATCTCGACAAGGGGCGCATCAACTTCCGCCACAAGGACACGCGGGGCCCGCCGCCGGGCGCCGGTGGACCTGGCGGCGACAAGCGCCGGCCCGGCGGGCCGCAGCGCCGTTTCCGCTGATCCTATCCAGGACGTTCACGACTAGGCCTGAGGACAAGGCTCGCCGAGCCTTGGAGCTGCCACACGAATCGCGAGATGTTCCCGCCGGCTTCGTAACGGCGGCGGGGAGTGGCAGGCGTGGTGGATCGTGGTGAGCGCGCAGCAGCGCGCGGACGTAGTGGCTCCGCATCCGAGCGGGTGAGCGACAGGACTGCACCGCTCGGACACACAGCGGCTTCGGCAAAGACGAGCACGAAAGCTTCGGCGCCCAAGTTCGATCGCAAGACCATCGCACTGGTCTACGATTTCGACGGCACTCTGTGTCCGCGACCGATGCAGGAATATGCCTTCCTGCCCAAGATCGGCATCGAAGCGGAAAGCTTCTGGCGCGAAAGCAACCGCATTGCGCGCGAGGAGAAGGCCGATCCGCTGATCACCTACATGCACCTCCTGTACAAGAAGGCGAAGGCGAAAGGCGTCGTCATCAATCGGCAGGACCTGGTCGACCAAGGCAAGCAGGTCGAGCTGTTTCCGGGCGTCGAGGCGTGGTTCGATGCCATCGGCAGCTATGTGCGCACGCACGCCCACAGCCAGGATGTGGTGCTGCGCCATTACCTGATTTCGTCCGGCCTGACGGAAATCATCGAGGGTACGAACATCTACCCGCGCTTCCACAACGTGTTCGCGTCGGAATACTGGTTCGAAGCCTACGAGATGCCCTACCCGAAGCGCGTGATCACCGACACGGGCAAGACGCAGTACCTCTTCCGCATCAACAAGGGCGTGGAGGATCTCGGCGACAACATCAACCAGCACATGCCGGAAGATGCACGCCCCATTCCGTTCTCCAACATGATCTATTTCGGAGACGGCGACACGGATGTGCCGTCCATGGCCGTGATGCGCAAGAACGGCGGACATGCGGTGGCGGTTTACCCGCCGCGCGGCAGCAAGGCCAAATGCGTCGATCTGTTCAAGGCCGGGCGTTGCGATGTGTTCGCCGCGGCCGACTACAACGTCGGCACGGAGCTTTTCAACCGCACCTGCCTGCTGCTCGACCGGATCCTCGCCGATATGCGGCTGCAGGAGGAGATCTGGCGCATGGGCCGCGACGTTGAGAAAGGTAAGTAGCGCGCAGCCGGCTTCTCGATCAGCCCCACGCTTGCCTTGCCGGCGTTAGCCAGCCGGCGGCTCTCCGAAGTTCTTGCCCGGTGCAAGGGGCGCGAGGCGGATGAGCCGGGAATCTTCCACCGCTGCCTGCCGGTGCTTGACGGCTTCGCGATAGACGGGGTCGCGGATCATTTCGACGAAGGCCGCCACCGACGGGTATTCGGCGATGAAGCAAAGGTCCCAATGCTCGCTTTCGGGCCCGATCAGCATTAGTTCGAAGCGGCCTTGCCAGGCGATCTTTCCGCCGAGCCTGGAGAATACGGGCCCGCTCTCACGGCCATAGGCGGCATAGGCCTCCGCACCCGTCGCCTTGCGACCATCGTGATAGCGCGCCTCCTTGTGCAACCGCACAAGGTTCAGCATGTGGATCGGGCCCGGCCTGTCGCTCTCGCGGAACTTGGCGAAGGTGGCTTTGGTGGGATCGATGTGGCCCGTCATTGGTGGCACTCCCTGTGGTTGTCGTTGGCGCGGCCATTGCGCCATCAACGGAAGGCGATTGCAACAGGGACAGGCGCGGAAGCGCGGGGCATCGCGGTGGCGCCCCCCGGCCACCAGGTTCAAGGTTCGCGGATGCTTTCGCGAAGGCCGCGCGTGACGGGATAGAGGAAGTAGGACATGACGCTGCGCGTGCCGACCTTGATCTCCCCCGCCACCGTCATGCCGGAGAGAAGGCGGACGCCCTTGGGCATGCCCTCGAGCGTATAGTCGACGATCTCTACGCGCGCACGGTGGAAGACGCCGGTCGGCTGGCGAAGGGTGGGGGCCGAGCCCTCGCCGATGCCCTGCGAACCTCCCGGGGTGAAGCTTTCCTCGCCGATCGATGCGAGCCGGCCCTTCAAGGCGCCGTGCTTCTGGTAGGGGAAGGCATCCACCTTCAGAACCACTTCGTCGCCGATCTTGGCGTAGCCGATGTCGGCCGAGCTGATGAGGATCTCGGCGATGAGGTTGGCACCGCTCGGCATGATGCTCATGAGGGGTTCCGCCTCCCGCAAGACCGAGCCGACGGAACGCTTTGCGAGATCGAGCACGACGCCGTCGGCCGGCGCGGTGACAGAAATGAGATCGTGCATGCGCTCGGCTTTGACGAGCTGCTCCTTGACGCGCCCCGCCTCGGCACGCTGGCGATCGAGTTCCTCCAGCAGCGTGCGGCGCCAATCGTCGAGGAACGCCTGACGCTCGGCGCGCTTGGAGGAGGTTGCATACTGCAGCTCGGTCAGGCGGTCGATGGCGTCGCGGTGCTCGCGCTCGGCGCGCAAGCGGGCGTCACGCGAGACGAGCAGCTGCATGCGAGAGCCCGACTGCGTCTTGAGAAGCTGCGTGCGCATCTGCTCGATTTCGACAACCACCTCGAGCTGCTGGGAAAGCATCTCGCGCTGGCCGTCGATGGTCCTGGCGCTCGCCTCGAAGCGGTTCAGTTCCTCGTCATAGGCCTTGATGCGGGATGCAAGCTGTGCCTGGCGCTGGCGCAACAGCGCCATCTGCAAGGCCTCGTCAGTGTCGTTTGCGTCCTGGATCTCGAAGCGTGTGCCGGACCACTCGGCCTCCATGCGACGCACCTGCGCCTGCAAAGCCTTGTGGCGCGTGCGCAGCGTGGTGAGATCGGCTTCCGCGAAGGTGGCATCGAGCTTGGCGATTTCCTGGCCCTTCTTGACCTGATCGCCCACCTTCACCTTGAGGGCGCGCACGATCGAGCGCTCCAAAGGCTGGATGACGATGGGCGGGACGTCGATGGTCAACTGTCCGGAGCTTTGCACGATGATGTCGACGTGTACGATGCTCGCGGTCACGATCCCGAACAGGAATGTGCCAGCCAGCATGTAGCTCATCTGCCGGAGGATCTGCGGTGGCGCCTCCTCCACCATTTCCTCGAGATCGGTCTCGGGGCCGCGCCGCTGCGGTTCCTTCAGATCCGGCGGAAGCAGTTCGCGCGCTCTTTGGCGAACGGACGCCACGCCAGCAAGCACGGCCGCCCAGCCCGCAGCGAGAGGCGCAAACGGAGAGCGCGGGGCGGCGTCCATCGTCATGCCGGCACCCGCTCTGTGCCGCGCCGGGGCGTCATGTGTTGCGTCTGCTGATGCCACAGATGAGCGTAGATCTCACAGCGCTCCAGTAGCGTCTCATGGGGGGCGAAGTCGATGACCTTGCCTCGGTCGAGCACCATGATGGCGTCGGACATCGTCAGCGACGAGAGCCGGTGGGAAACGACGATCATCGTGCGATTCTCTGCGATCCTCGCTAGGTTCTCCTGCACGATGGCTTCGCTCTCGGGGTCGAGCGCGCTGGTGGCCTCGTCGAATATGAGAAGCTGGGGCTGTGTGAGCAGCGCGCGGGCGATGGACAAGCGTTGGCGTTGGCCGCCCGACAGGTTCGTCGCGCCTTCCTCCAGCATGGTGTCATAGGACATTGGCAGGCGATCAATGAACTCTGCCGCGCCCGCAAGTTGCGCGGCCTGCACCACCTCGATGAGCGAGGCGTGCGGCTTGGACACGGCGATGTTCTCGCGGATGGTGCCGCGGAACAGGAAGCTCTCCTGCAGCACAACACCGACATTCTTGCGTAGATGCGCCAGATCGATGTGCCGGAGATCCACGTTGCCGAGGCGGATCACGCCCTCCTGGGGCACGTGGATGCCCTGAACCATACGCGTGACGGTTGTCTTGCCCGAGCCGGAGCGGCCGACGACACCGATCATCTGGCCCCTCTTGATGGCGAAGGAGATGCGGTCGAGAGCCGGGTTGGATGCGCCGGGATAACGGAAGCCCACCTGTTCGAAGGTGAGCTCTCCGGTGATCGGGGGCTTCAGGCCCTGGTGCCGGTCGTCGCGCTCGGGCGGGTGGTTCATAACGTGGCCGAGCATCTGCACCGAAAGCGCCGTCTCCTGGTACTCGTTGATGAGCGCCACGATCTGCACGAGCGGCCCCGAAACGCGACCCGACAGCATGTTGAAGGCCACGAGGGCACCGATCGAGAGCTGTCCGTTGAAGACGTCGAGGGCGCCGAAGCCCAGAACGGCGATTTGCATGCCCTTCTCGAGGGCGGTCGTCATGACGTTGGCGAAGGCTGCGATCTGGCCGACGCTCATGTGGCGCCGCACGGCCAGCACCACCTTGCTGTCCCACGCCTCCTTCTTCGAACCTTCGAGAGCAAGCGACTTGATGGTGCGCATGCCGTTGATGGTCTCGATGAGATGCGCCTGGCGCGAGCCTTCGGCGGTGTAGAGCTGGTTGAGCTGGCCGCGGAACGTGGGGATGAGGATGCCGATGACGGCGGCAATGGCCGCCGAGAAGCCCAGAACGATCAACGTCAGCTTCACGCTGTAGAGCAGCAGGAGAATGAGAAGGATCGGCAGCGCCGCCGCATCCAGCAAGGTGTGGAAGAGACGGCCCGTCAGGAACAGCCGCACCTTCTCGGTCTGCTGCATGTGCCGGGCGATGACGCCTGCCGGCGTCGCCTCGAAGAACTGCATGGGCAGCGACAGCAGGTGCTTGAACACGCGGGAGGCGAGACGCGCATCGATCTTGTTCGAGGCGAACATCATCAAGTACTGGCGCACGTAGCTGAAGATCGCGTCGAAGGCGACGGCGGCCAGGAACACGCCCGTTACGACATAGAGCGTCTGGTAGCTGTGATGCGGGATGACCTTGTCGACGATGACCTGGAACAGCATCGGCGTGGCAAAGCCGATGATGTTGCACATGGTTGCGGCGATCGCGACATCACGCAGGAATTTCTTCTGGCGAAGGATCTCGGGCAGGAACCAGCGCAGGCCGAAGGGCTGGTTCTCCTCGTCGAGGCCCGGGCGCGCGCGCCGGCAGGTGACGAAGGTACCGCTCCAGGAGGCGAGGAACTCCTCCAGCAGCATCGTAACGGGGCCAGATGCCTCGATGGAGGGATCGAGGACGATCACACCGGGCCGCTTGTCCTCTGTCGGGACCTCGCCGACGATGATGACCCAGCGCCCGTCGTTGCGGATCGCCATGAGCGGGTACTGGCCGCGCAGGCTTCGCACGTCCTCCCACTTCTTGCCTTTCTGAATACGGCAATCGAGGCCCGCGCCCTGCAGGATCTTCTGTACCGAGGTCGGCGCGTCCTTGTGGTCTCCGACAGACAGCTGGTCTGGCTGCAAGTGCACGCCGCAGTGGAGCGCGACGAGAAACGCGCTGCGCACCGCGGTGTGATAGGGCGGCATCTGGCCTTTGTGGTCAGTCATCGAGATGCGCGCCTTCGACCATCATCACTCGGCCGCCAGAAGCGGCACAACAATACCATCAAGCATCTTGGCTGCCGGATCGACGCCATTGCGCAAGCGCAGGCGTCGGTCGTAGGCCAGGACGGAGAAGGCATTGCGGGAGGCAAGCTTTTCCCGGTAGAAGCCGATGTACTCGGCTAGGTCGCGGGTCTTCGCGACCGCCTCGTCGTGACCGTCCTCGCAGGCGATGTCGTGCAACACCTCGAGGTTGGAGAGATCCGGCTGCGGCAGGCGCCCTTCGGCGTAGTCGCTCCACATCTGCTCGTAGAGATCCTCGAGGCCCTTCACGAGACGAGGCATGTCGAAGAGCGTGCAGGTGGCGCGGCTCGCCTCCAGCTTTGCGCGCATGGCCTTGAGCAGCGACGGATCGTTGCCCAGCGCGATGGCGCGGGTGACGTAATCCTCGGGGGACGCGCATACGAGTTCGGGCAGGCCGGCCGCCGTTACGAGGCTGCCGCAGACGCGCGCCGCAAAGCCGCGACCGGGGTAGGTAAGGATCGGCACGCCCAACCACAGCGCATCGGAGGCCGTGGTGTGGGCGCCGTAGGGGAACGTATCGAGGAACAGGTCCGCCAGGCGGTAACGGGCCAAATGATGTGCGTTGGCCCGCTTGTCCGCAAAGATCAGCCGCTCGCGGCTGATGCCGCGCTTCTCGGCCTCGACCCGCAGGCGCTCGTTTGTCTCGTCGCTGCCGGACAGGAGCCAGAGCACGCTCTTCGGCACACCATGAAGGATGCGCATCCAGCGGTCGTAGGTTTCCGGCGTTATCTTCTGGGTGCCGTTGAAGCAGCAATAGACAGTCACGCCTTCGGGCAAGCCGACCTGCGCGCGCGTGGGGCACTCGGCCACGGCACGCTGGCGGTCGTTGGGCTGATAACACGGCAGGCGCATCACCTTCTCGGTGAAGTAGACCTCGTGTTCCTTCGGGATGATGAAGTCGTCGGCGATGATGTAGTTGTGGTAGGGGCTGCCCATCGTGCCGGGGAAGCCCAGCCAGTTGACCAGGATCGGCGCGGGACGCATCGCGAAGACGTTGAGGCGGGCGTCCTTGCTGTAGCCATTGAGGTCGATCAGGATATCGATGCCGTCGTTGCGAATCTTCTGCGCGGCATCCTCGTCCTTCATGTCGGTGATGTCGGCCCAATAGTCGAAGGTGGCCTTGATTCGCGCCTGCATGGCATCATTCGTCTTGATGCCCGAGTAGTATCCGAACACTTCCACCTTGCGGCGGTCATGCAGACCGAACACCTCGGCGGTGAGGAAGCCCACAGCATGCTCGCGCAGATCGGAGGATACGTATCCGATGCGCAGCGGCCTGTTGCGCGCGACGTGGGGCGGCGCCCAGGCCGGGGCAACCTTCGCGCCCTTCAGCACGTCGGTCTGGTTGTAGTGGTAGGCGTTGGCGAGCTGAAACACCGGATCGTCGGAGTGACAGCCTGCAGACAACGGGCTGATGCCCTTGATGAGGCGCCGCCGGCTCATGCGCGCAAAGGGAGCCACGACGGGCCACTTGCACTGGCTCTGGCGGAGTGCGATCCAATGCTGCGAGACGTCGCGCTGGTAGGGGTCGATCTCGAGGCTCTGCTGCAACACGGCCTCGGCGTTCGGCTCGATCTTGGCGCCCTCGAGCACGCGGCCGATCTGCTTGAGGCCGGTGAGCTTGTAATTGATCGAATCAGGCGTAACGGCGCCCAACACGTTCACCGCAGCCGTCCATTGCGCGATCGACTGGTCTAGCTGGCCGAGCTTCTCGTAGACCGTGCCTATATTAATGTAAGGCGGGATGAACTCGGGGTTCGACTTGATGGCATCGAGGAAGACATCGCGCGCGCGCTCGAGCCGGCCTTCGTCGCTGAGGGCGACACCGTAGTTGAAGCGCACGGCGTGGATGAGCGGGTTCGCCGCATTCTGGCTGATCCAAAGATCATAGAGTTGCAGCGCCAGGCTGTTCTGACCTGATTCCTTCAGCTTTTCGGTGGTGCCGAAGAGATCTATAACGCTCAGATCCTGTGCGAGCGCTTTCTTCGCTGCTTCCAGAAATAGTTCCTGGCTCATGTTTCCGTTCCCATCGGATAACGCGCAGCCGGCGCGACGGACGCAGCAACATGAAACTTCGCAACTCCATTTTCACAACCACTACGCACGCACGGTGCAACCCACGCGAGTCTGATGCGTCTCGTGGGTACACAGGCGTGTAACGCCGCCCGATCCGACCCGACTTCAATTATGTGGAAGCGCTACAACCCGCAGGCGCGAGCGAAGCGGTTACACAAGTCTTTATATTATTCACAGGCATCAGTGAAGGCGTTTCCGTACGCTGCAATAGATACTTATCGCTTTTTTCTTGCGCGAAGCTCGCCTGCGGATGTGGAAATTGCGTCTATGCAATCATTTCCGCTTTTTGTTTTATGTGCATGGATACTTGCGTGGCCATACAAGACCACTAAAAAATGCGTTCTTTATTTTTTTTGGCTCAACTTATTCAGCGTGATTTACCGTTCATTTAGCATATTACCCCTAAGTTCAAGGCAACATCGCCATAAATGCGTCTAGCTCACCAAAGGGCAGTTGCCATGACTTCTATTGCTTCGATGACGACGACTCAGATTGCCGCACTGACGACAACTGAAATTGCTGCCCTAACCGTTTCGGATATTCAGGCATTCGCGGCCACGCAGGTTGCCGTGCTCACCACGACGCAGATCGGCACATTCGCCGACACGCAAATCGCGGCGTTCTCGAGCACCAACATCGGGACATTCAATGCGACCCAGATCGGCGGGTTGTCGTCCACGCAAGTCGGCGCGATGACAAGCACCCAGTTCAAGGGGCTTACAACCACCGAGATCGGTGCCTTCACCACCACCCAGCTCGACGGGATGACCTCCACGCAGCTTGGCGCACTCTCGAACGCCCAGGTGGGAGGCTTCACCTCGACCCAGGTCGGCGGCATCGACGCCACACAGGTCGCGGGCTTCACTTCTGCACAACTGGGCGCGCTGACCACGACACAGTTCGGCGGCCTAACCTCCACCAGCCTCGGCGCGCTGACGACCACGCAGATCGCCGGCATCACCGCCTCCGCAATCACGAACCTCACGACCACGCAGGTGGGCGGCCTCACCTCCACTCAGGTAGGCGCACTCTCGGCTGCGCAGTTCGCCGGTCTCACGTCCACGAACGTCGGCGCAATGACGACGACGCAGCTGGACGGCCTCACCTCCACCGAGGTCGGCAACCTCACCACCACGCAGGCCGCAGGCCTCACCACCACCCAGATCGGCACGCTGGACAGCACGCAGGTCGGCGGCTTCAAGAGCACCGTCCTTTCGAACCTGACCACCACGCAGCTCGGCGGGCTCGCTTCGACCCAGCTCGGCAACCTCACGACGGCTGCCGTATCCGGCCTGAGCACGACGAACCTGGCCGCCCTCACCACGACGCAGATGGGTGGCCTGACCTCGACGCAGATCGGCGTGCTGACCAATGCCCAGGTTCTCAACCTCACGGGTGCCCAGCTTGCCAACCTGACGACGACGCAGATGGGCGGCTTCACGTCGGCCCAGCTCGGCGCGCTCACCTCGACCCTCGCCGGCAATCTCACGTCCACCGAGATCGGCGTACTCACGGCGACCCAGATCGCCGGCTTCACGACGTCCGTGATCACGGCGCTGACCACGACGCAGCTCGGCGGGCTGACCTCCACGCAGCTCGGTGCGCTGACGGCCGCACAGACGACGGCGCTGACCTCCACCAACGTGGGCGCGCTCACAACCACCCAGCTCAACGGCATGACCTCCACGCAGGTCGGGCTGCTGACCACGACCCAGGCCGCAGGCCTCACCACCACCCAGATCGGTTCGCTCGATGCGACGCAGATCGGCGGCCTCAAGAGCACGGTTCTCTCAAACCTGACCACGACACAGCTGGGTGGCTTCGACTCCAGCCAGGTCGGCGCCTTCTCAACGACTGCCCTCAGCGGCCTGAGCACCACCAACCTCGCTGCGATCACCACGACGCAGATGGGCGGGCTGAGCAGCACGCAGGTCGGCACCCTGACCACCACGCAGGTCGTCAACCTGACGACCACGCAAGTGGCCAACATAAGCACCACGCAGCTGGCTGGCCTGACGACCACGCAGCTCGGTGCGCTCACCACCACCCAGACCGGCAGCCTGACCACCACCGAACTTGCGGCGTTGACCGCGACGCAGGTGACCGGCCTGAAGTCCGCCAACGTCGGCGCGCTGACGACCACGCAGCTCGGGGCCCTGTCCTCGACGCAGATCGGTGCACTCACCACGACCCAGGTCGGTGGCCTTACCTCGACGCTGCTGGGGGCGCTGACCACCACGCAGCTCGATGGCATCACGATCACCTCGCTCGGCGTGCTTTCGACGACGCAGGCGGCCGGCCTCACCACCACGCAGCTCGGCTCGCTCACCTCCACGCAGGTCGGCGGCTTCAAGAGCACGGTGCTCAACGGCCTGACCACCACGCAGCTCGGCGGGCTTGATTCGGCCCAGCTTGCCGGCCTGACGACCACGGCCCTTTCCGGCCTCAGCACCACGAACCTCGCCGCGCTCACAACCACGCAGATGGGCGGGCTTACGAGCACACAGCTCGGCAACCTGACCACTACCCAGATGGTCAACCTGACGGGTGGCCAGGTCGCGGCCTTCACCACGACGCAGATCGGCGGCTTCACGGCTTCGCAGCTTGCGGCTCTTACCAGCACGCAGACGGGCAATCTGACCACCACCGAGATCGGCGCCCTCACAGTCACACAGCTGGCGGGCCTGAAGTCTTCCAACATCACCGCGCTGACGACGACGCAAGTTGGCGGCCTGAGCTCGACGCAGATCGGCGGCCTCGCCACGACGCAGGTTTCGGCCTTCGC